>NZ_CFHJLR010000015.1:0-91057 GCF_984348125.1 Thalassolituus sp. | reverse complement strand
TGTTGGTGAAGAGTTTATCTCTTCTTGAGGTGTCCGGGGTATTCAACCAGAACAGTCGAAGTCCAGCATGAAAGAGACTGATTCGTCGGCCGTCACGGTGAAACCACTGACGAGTTTCAGACCCGTCTGCTCACCACTTGGAATTTCCAGCTCAAATGAGCCATCAGCAAACGAGATATAAGTGTCATTATTTCCTTCGGTATCTACCATCAGGCGGATTTGAGAGTACTCGCCAGCTTCTACTTCGAAATCGGTAAACAGTTCTACACTATTGCCCGCTTGATAATCTAACAGGTTAATCTGCTTTGGCTCATCGAACGTCAGCTCTTCCTGTGTTTCATCATCTTTAATCAGAACAACACCAGAGAACTGTACGTATACGCCAAGTGCTGAATTTACCGGCGCATCAGTCACACTCATGGATACTTTACCGGTCTCGCCGTCATCATCATTACTGCTGCCATCACCACCGCAGCCAGTCAGAATTAAAGCCGACGTCGCGACTGCCAGAAGTGACGGTTTCAGTGAACCAGAAGAAATAGACATACATACTCCAAAATCAATGAGGTTACTTATCTGTACGCGTATTTATCTAAAGGTTCCTATATTTTTTTACGGAACTTTTCGTTGAAGTGGTGTGGGTCGATCTATCATCAAGCAATACACGGCTGTAGGCAGCTCTGCTCACCATTCGTCGCGGTGGTTTGTCTCAGGCAATAAAAAAAGCCCGTATATTTCTGTACAGGCTTTTGGAATAGGCGGACAAATCTGACGGGATCAGATTTGCACGGCCGCAGGCCGCCCGGAGGGGCAAAGCCAGGGATGGCTTTGATGAATCGAACGAGTTCGATGGAGTGTTTCACTTTCTTGTAAGCAATAAAAAAGCCCGTACATTTCTGTACGAGCTTTTCGAATAAGTGGTGCCCAGAGGCGGACATCGAACGGGGGCGCCCAGCTCACCGACACGGGTGGCGGTGGTCATATTTCAGATAACAAAAAGCCCCGCAATTGCGAGGCTCTTTGTAGAAATAAGTGGTGCCCAGAGGCGGAATCGAACCACCGACACGCGGATTTTCAATCCGCTGCTCTACCGACTGAGCTATCTGGGCATCTCATCAGGACTGTCCGTCCGTTGAGTGGCGCGTATTAAACCGCGCTCGCCGCATACTGTCAACAGCTATTCAGCGATTTTTCTTAATTTTCAGGAACATAGCCTTCTGCCTGATCAAAATCACCGCCGCTGAGAAACTTCTCGCGCTGTTCTGTCAGGTACTTGCGGGCTTCGGGGTCCATTACGCTCAGGTGCTTCTCGTTAATCAGGCGTTTCTGGTGTTCTGTCCATTCTTCCCACGCTTTCGCAGAGACGGTCTGCATAATTTTTTCACCGGCCGGTCCGGGGAAAGGCGGAGTGGTCAGAGCGGGGAGTTCTTCACCGTATTTGCGACAGTGTACCGTGTTGGCCATGCTTACTCCTGAGTGATCAATGTAAGTAGTTTCTTCACCGGTGCAGCCAGACCAATGGCGCTTGGTGAGGAGGTATTGTACCAGTGGACGTTGTTTTCATGCACCGTGGCTGCTGGCCGTTTTATTTTTACGTGCACAGGGGTGATGTCCAGGTGGTAGTGAGAAAAGGTGTGCCTGAAGGTATTCAGAACCTGAGTCTCAGCCTCTGTATGGCCTGTCTCGCTGAGAAGAACCTGCTCCGTTTCAGCGGTGTCTCCGACTTCGGGAAAGCTCCAGAGCCCGCCCCATATTCCGCTCTGAGGCCGCTGCTTCAGTAAAAGCTCACCCTGTTCGTTTTCAAAAATCACCATCACGGTACTTTTTACTGGTTTTTCTTTCTTTGGCTTGCTGTTCGGGTACTGCGTTGGATTACCTTCAGCGTACCCCTGGCAGTCAGGCTGCAGCGGGCAAATACCACAGGCGGGTTTAGAGCGTGTGCAAAGAGTCGCACCCAGGTCCATCATTGCCTGCGTATACTGCTGGTGGCTGTGTTCTGGGGTCAGTCGGCCAGCAATCTCCCAGAGCTGTTTTTCAACCGCAGTGGTGCCCGGCCAGCCCGGGATCGCATAGAAGCGGGTCAGTACGCGTTTGACGTTGCCATCGAGGATAGGTGCGCGGATGCCCATACTAATAGAAGCGATAGCCCCTGCGGTTGAGCGGCCTATGCCGGGTAAGTCGCTTAACTCTTCAACCGATCTGGGAAACTCACCATCGTATTCGCTAACAACTGTCTGAGCGCATTTGTGCAGGTTTCTTCCGCGTGCGTAGTAGCCGAGGCCAGTCCAGTGGTGGAGCACGTCATCCTGAGTGGCGTTGGCGAGCGCTTCGACAGTTGGGAAGCTGTCCATAAAGCGCTCATAGTAAGGAATAACGGTGGCGACCTGAGTCTGCTGTAGCATGATCTCAGACACCCATACACGGTACGGCGTGATGTTCTGTTGCCAGGGAAGATGCTTGCGACCGTGAACCTCATACCAGGCGAGCACGGTCTCACTGAATGCTGAGTCTTTCATGGTGTCCGGTTTCTGTTAAAACGGCGGGCAGTATGAAGGATCTGACTCAGATTTCGTAGCTGTTGCTGCGTCGCTCAGCAGAGATCACAAGGTATTGATGCAGCTGCCCGAGAGATAGCGGACGGCTGAACAGGTAGCCCTGACCCTCATCACAGTTATTCAGGCGCAGATACTGGAGTTGTTCATCCGTCTCTACGCCTTCGGCGACCACGTTCAGATCGAGCTTGTGGGCCATCGCGATCACCGCTGCGGTGATCGCCATGTCGTTCTTATCATCCGGAATATCCATGACAAACGAACGGTCCACTTTTAGCACATCAATCGGGAAACGCTTGATGTAGGAGAGTGACGAGTACCCGGTACCGAAGTCATCAATGGCGATAGACACCCCTGTCGATTTGATCTCCTGCATGATGCGGATGGCTGCTTCAACATCATCCATCAGGGTACTTTCGGTGATTTCCAGTTCCAGACAGCGCGGTGGAATCTCGGTGATCTCAAGCACATTGCGGATACGACCGGCGAGATCCGGGTCGGTGAACTGTTTGGCTGACAGGTTGACCGCAACTTTGGCATTCGCAGGCATGATGTTCTTGCGGATCAGGCTACTGATCTGGCGGCACGCCTGCTCAAGAACCCAGTTACCAATATCAATGATCTGGCCGGTTTCTTCAGCGACCGGAATAAAGTTATCCGGCGTAATAATGCCCTTGTCTGGGTGTTGCCAGCGGATCAGCGTTTCGACGCCTGTGGTGCGGTAGTCGAACAGGCTGATCTTTGGTTGATAGAACAGGGTGAACTGATTCCGTTCTATCGCTTCGTTGATCTCTTTCTCGATGGCGAGGTGCTCGAGAATAGAGTGATTCATCTCTTCCGAGAAAAACTGGAAGTTGTTGCGGCCCTGCTCTTTGGCAGAGTACATGGCCAGGTCAGCATTTTTCATCAACACGTTGGTGTCGGTGGAGTCATCGGGCGTCATGGTGATGCCGATACTGACTGAGGTAAGGATATCCTGGCCTTTGACGCGAATGGGTTTCGACATGGCGCGCAGAATCTTTTCTGCAACGGCGCGTACATCCTGCACAGAACTGATGTCTGTCAGCAGAATTGTGAATTCATCACCACCGATCCTCGATACCGTATCGTTTTCCCGCACTGTGTTACTCAGGCGGTTCGATACTTCTTTGAGAAGAACGTCGCCAGCATCGTGCCCGAGCGTATCGTTGACGCGCTTGAACTGGTCCATATCCAGAAACATCAGGGCCATGGACTTGCCGGAACGGAGCGCTCCCTTCACCGAGGTCACCAGGCGATTCTTAAACAGACGCCGGTTTGCTAACCCTGTCAGTGGGTCGAAGAAGGCGAGGGTTTCCATCTGCACCTGAGCCGCTTTCAGTTCAGAAATATCTGAAATTGCACCTAAGTAACCTAGCAGCTGGCCGTCGCGGTCGTAGAGCGCACTCGCCATCAGGTGAATCCAGGTGTAAGCCATGTCTGGCCGAGTCAGGCGGATCTCCAGAGCAATACTCTCCTGATCCAGAACCAGCCGGTTCCAGGCTTCCTGAACATTCACGAGGTCTTTCGGGTTGATCATCTCGAACCAGTCCTGAAGGTCAGGGTGGTCGTTTGTCATACCGTGAATATCACGCCAGCGCTGATTCACGTACTGCAGGTTCTGGTTGGGATCGACCTGAAAAATACCGACAGGAGACAGGGCGGTTAGCTTTCTGAAGCGTTCTTCAGATGCTTTTAGCGACTGGTTTTCATCATCAATCGTCGTCAGCAGGCGGTTAAACAGATCAACCAGATCACCGAGTTCGTCGTTATTCGTCTTGGTTGCACGAATCGAATAGACCTTCTTGTTCAGGATTTCGGTCAGGGTATCGCTCAGCTCCCGCATTGGCCTGGAGATCACATCTTTGAGCTTATTGGCGAGGAATAGCGCAAGTGCGAACGCTGTCAGCATAATGATGAGTGAGAACACCAGAAACTGGAAAAAACGTTCGAGCAAATGATCCCGGCTGCTTTCGATATACAGCGTGCCTATTGGCTCTTCGGCGCGGGTGACCGGAAAAAAGCGCGAGAAGTTATAGGTCTTAAGAGTATCGACGCGTGGCAGGTAATTCGGGCAATCGATGCGCTCGTGGGCCTTGGAGTGATAACTGGCCGCCAGTGTCTGGTCCTGACGATAAATACAGCCACGCACGATCGCACTGTCTGACTGCAGTGTGTTCAGGTTGCTTTCAAGCAGTGCCTTATCATTAAACGTCAGAGCCGCAGTGATACGGTCTGATATGACGTCACCGAGCACCTGTAACTTATTCTCCGTGTCCCGCTTGGCCAGATAATACTCGAGCGAAATATAGGCAAAGTTAGCCAGTAGGAGTGTAAGGCTGGTGGTGATTAATGAAATAAGAACAAGGCGCCGGCGTAAGGACTGGGTCTTGAAAAGCGTCATGGCACTACTCTCCCGACGAGAGTGTTGTTTGGCAGCCAAGGAAGCGCTCCTTCCTGAAGTGTCATTTTGATGTACATACTGCTGCCAATCATACTGTGCCGGTTATCCGAATAAACGCGCTCTACAGAGTGCGTCGTCAGTTATCTGAATTCAAGACGGCCAATACGGCCTTTTTATGGTCACTTTTTATTATGTGGCGCATTTTGAGGCGCCTTAGTGGAGTTCCCAATCACATCAGTTTAGTACTAATTCGCGGGCTTTACCGGTGGCGAGTCACAAAAAAAGCCGCTGGTCAGCGGCTTTTTCGACAGAATCTGAGGCTTAAGAGCCTGCCTGAAGCTCTTCAGGGTCGTATGGTTTGACGGGTTCGCTTTCCAGCTCTATAATAAGTTCGCCGATACTGATGTTCTGTAAGCGATCAGAGAGCTGCGTGCGATAGGTTTTCACCATGCTCAGGCCTGAAATTACGGCGTCGTATACCAGCCAGTCGCCAGACTCTTTGTTTTCATACAAACGGAAATCTACTGGGACTTTGTTGCCATTGGTCTGGGTGAACTGGCCCTTCACGATAGCGCGACCACCGTCCGGGCTGTAGCGGGTGTCTGAGAACTCCAGAGTCTCGCCGCTGAATGCCTTGAAAGCACCGCCATAAGTACGTAGCTGACGATCACGGAAAATCGTGATGAAACGCTGCTGTTCCTCAGGCGTAGCACGGCGCCAGTATTTGCCCAGTGCACCCATCGCGATCTTTTCCTGATCTATCGCCGGGAGAATGTATTCTTCTACCAGTCGCTCAACCATCTGGGCGTCGCGCTCTTCAGGTTCGGTTTTCTTCAGTTCAGCAATCACGCCATTGGTGGCTTGCTCAACCACTTTCAGTGGCTTGTCGTCACTGGCGAAAGCCTGCGTTACCGCAAACATCATCAGCGTAAACAGGGAGAGTATTTTTAACACGGTTACGTCCTTATCATTTTTGGTCAGTATCTAACGATACGTCGCAGCTGCCTAGACGGATGTTCACAATTATTTGTTACATCTGTGCAACAGTGGCTGCTCAAACAGTCCTTTTGTAGACCAACAGGTTACCCTGACGTTCAAAGTTTCTTCGCAGGATGGCTTCTGATAGTGAGTCTTCACTATCGACAAACTCCAGGGTCAGTCGCTCTTCATCCGCCCATTTGCACAGAAAATGCAGCATCTGGTGCATAACACCACGGCGCTGAGTAATACGACGAACGCCAGCATTTGCCAGTCTTACGTGGTCGCCATTCCGTTCCGCCAGTAACGCGCCAATGATGCGGTCGTTAAATCTACCACCAATAACCCAGCGATTCTGATTAATCCACTCGCGCAGAGGCGCATCAACGGCAAGCCCGTGAGGCTCGGTCTCGGTGCGGATTTTCTCGAAATCAGTGAAGTCGTCTTCTGTTGGATTGGTCAGGTGCTCCAGTTTTACCGGCACATCAGGCTCCTGTTCGTTGGCTTGTTCACGGTACGGTGCATCAGTCAGGCAGGATTTATTACTTTCAGAAGCTTACGGCCTACTTTCTGGTGCGCTTTGCTTTATAATGCTTTCTTTTCTGTTTTGCGAGAGTCCGGAGACAATCTCACTATGGCACGCACGGCGTCAGTAGAGCGTAACACGCTCGAAACCCAGATTACCGTTAAGATCAACCTTGATGGCACGGGTCAGGCCAAATTCGATACAGGTGTTCCCTTTCTTGAACACATGATGGATCAGATCGCGCGCCATGGCCTGATTGATCTGGATATCACCTGCAAAGGCGATACTCATATCGATGACCACCATACGGTTGAGGATATCGGCATCACCTTAGGGCAGGCGTTCGCACAGGCGATCGGCGATAAAAAAGGCATCGTCCGCTATGGTCATTCGTATGTACCGCTGGACGAGGCACTGTCACGTGTTGTGATCGACTTCTCTGGCCGTCCGGGTCTGGATATGAAGGTCGACTTTACCCGTGCTGCGATCGGCCGTCTGGATACTCAGTTATTCTGGGAGTTCTTTCAGGGCTTCGTGAATCACGCCAAAGTCACGCTCCACATTGATAACCTCAAAGGCTTCAATGCGCACCACCAGGCAGAGACGATCTTCAAAGCGTTCGGTCGGGCATTGCGTATGGCGGTTGAGCAGGACCCTCGTATGGCTGGCGTGACACCATCGACCAAGGGCAGTCTGTAAGAGGTCGGAACAGTGACAGTTAACAGTAAGATTTGTGCCGTTATTGATTACGGCATGGGCAATCTGCACTCCGCTCACGGTGCTCTTCAGAGTGTGGCTCCAGATACTCAGGTACTGGTTACCGGTGACCCAGAGGTGATCCTCAGAGCTGACCATGTGGTATTGCCCGGTGTCGGTGCTATCCGTGACTGTATGGCTGAGATTTATGCTCAGGGTATTGATGCTGTTGTGCGTGAAGTTGCGGCGTCGAAGCCTTTGCTCGGTATCTGTGTTGGTCTGCAGGCCATGATGGAGCGCAGCGAAGAAAACGGCGGTGTTGACGGTCTTGGGCTGTTCCGCGGTCAGGTTAAGTACTTTGGCGATGACCTGAGAGAAAACGGTGAGCGCCTGAAAGTACCCCACATGGGCTGGAACACAGTAAGTCAGGGAAAACACCCGCTCTGGAATGGCATTGCCGACGATACCCGTTTCTACTTTGTTCACTCATACCATGTAAAAGCAGAGAATGAGGAACAGGTGAAAGGCCGCGGCCACTATGGTGTCGATTTTGCCGCTGCCATGGGGCAGGACAATGTTTTCGCCGTCCAGTTTCACCCCGAAAAAAGCCACAATGCGGGTCTCGCATTACTCAAGAACTTCCTGAACTGGGATGGTCAGGCCTGATCTGGCCGCCCGGTTAATGATTCAAATTTAAGGTTACTCTTTTAAGGTTATTCTCATGCTCGTTATTCCTGCTATTGATCTCAAAGATGGCCAGTGCGTTCGCCTCCGTCAGGGCCGTATGGATGATTCCACCGTGTTTGGTGATGATCCTGTGTCTATGGCAAAGCGCTGGGTCGATGCGGGCTGCCGTCGTCTGCACCTCGTTGACCTGAATGGTGCGTTTGCCGGTGAGCCAGTGAATGGCGAAGCCGTGACCTCAATTGCTAAAGCCTTCCCGGACCTGCCGATTCAGATTGGTGGCGGTATCCGTTCACTGGAAACCATTGAGCACTACATCAAAGCGGGCGTGAACTACGTCATTATTGGTACGAAAGCCGTTAAAGAACCTGCGTTTGTAAAAGAAGCCTGTGACGCTTTCCCGGGCCACGTGATTGTCGGTCTGGATGCACAGGACGGTTTCGTTGCAACTGACGGTTGGGCTGAAGTCTCTGAAGTAAAAGCCGTTGATCTGGCGAAGCAGTTCCGCAACGATGGCGTATCAGCAATTGTGTACACCGATATCGCTCGTGACGGCATGATGCAGGGCGTGAACGTTGAAGCGACCGTTCAGCTGGCAGAAGAGGGTGGTATTCCTGTGATTGCATCAGGTGGTGTCACCAACATCGAAGATATCCGTCAGCTGTCGAAGGTGGCTTCCCGCGGTATTCTGGGTGCGATCACTGGCCGTGCAATTTATGAAGGTACGCTGGATGTTGCTGAAGCTCAGACTCTTTCAGACGAACTCACAGGTAAATAATCATGGCTCTGGCGAAGCGCATTATTCCGTGTCTGGATGTTGATAAAGGTCGCGTTGTAAAAGGCGTCAACTTCGTTGGTATCCGCGATGCGGGTGATCCGGTCGAAATTGCTAAGCGCTATAACGATCAGGGCGCGGATGAAATTACCTTTCTCGATATTACCGCCAGCCACGAAGAGCGTGAAACCACAGTTCATATGGTAGAAGCGATCGCCGAGCAGGTGTTTATTCCCCTGACTGTTGGCGGTGGTATTCGTGAAATTGCCGACATCCGTAACATGCTGAATGCTGGTGCCGACAAAGTATCGATTAACTCGGCTGCGGTTTATAACCCGGATTTTGTGCGCGCAGCGGCGGACAAGTTCGGCTCGCAGTGTATTGTGGTTGCGATTGATGCGAAGCAGGTAGATGACCACTGGGAAATTTTCACCCATGGTGGCCGTAAGCCGACCGGCATTAATGCGGTGGAGTGGGCTGTGAAAATGGCCGACTTCGGCGCCGGTGAAATCCTGCTGACCAGCATGGATCGTGATGGTGTTAAAACCGGCTTTGACCTGGGTGTCACCAAAGCCATCTCGGATGCGGTCAATATCCCGGTGATTGCGTCAGGCGGTGTGGGTAACCTTGATCACCTGGTCGATGGTGTAAAACTTGGTGGCGCTGACGCCGTTCTTGCGGCGAGTATTTTCCACTTCGGTGAATATACGGTCCAGCAGGCAAAAGAGCACATGGCTGCCGCTGGCATCGAAATGCGCCTCTAATTAATTCTGTCTTTATTTGTCACTCTTCGGTGGCCTGACTGGCCATCGAATTTCTGTCGATCTCCACAAAAGCGTCTACTCTGAAGGCAGAGCTGTTCTTCTTTATCTGAGAAACAGCAGACTTTCTAACTGAACTCTGCCCGCAGGCTGAGAGTGGCGCAATGACTCAATTTCAATCCGTGAAGTGGAAGATACTCACACCTATGATCCTGGTTTTCCTGCTGATCATGGTATTTATCAACCTGTATTCCTCACATCAACAGAAAGCGCGTCTTCTGGAGACTACCGAGCAGCATCTGAATCAGGTGCTCGACAATTATCTTGATGGCATCAATATGCTGATGCTGACCGGCAGCATGGCAAGCCGGGATACTCTGCGAGATAAGTTTGCTCAGCAGGACGGCATCGAAGAAGTGCGCGTATTGCGTGCCGACGCCGTAAACAAGCTATTCGGTCCGGGGTTTCCGAGCGAGAAACCTCAGGACGAATACGATCGCCGTGCACTGAACGGCGAAGCTGTATCGTTTGTTGAAACCGTAAATGGTGAACGTAAGCTCACGGTTATTGAGCCTTACATCGCTGTTGAGAACCGTCATGGCACTAATTGCCTTGGTTGTCATCAGGTTGCCGAGGGGACCGTTCTTGGTGCGGGGCGGATTACATACTCTCTCGCGGAGGAAGACAGCCAGGTGCTGGGAGATCTCATCAATAGCAGCCTGATGAACGCCGTTCTTATGATTGCCGGACTTTCCGGTATTTATTTTGTGATTTATCGCATCGTGATTCAGCCACTGCGTCGCCTGGAAAGAACGATGGGGCAGATAGGTACGAACTCTGACCTGACCCTGCGTGTAAACCTCGGCACCAATGATGAATTCAGCCGGGTCGAAGAAGCGACTAACCGCATGCTGAATAGCTTTCAGCCGGCGATCAGTGATTTATCTCATACCATGTCTGAGCTGTCTGGGGTGTCGGGAGAACTGGCATTAATCACCCGTGAAACGCGGGATGGAATGGGTGAGCAGCAACGTGAGAGTAAAGACCTGCTGGTGGCGGTAGAAGAGCTATCAGACGCTGCCGGGCGAGTGAACGAAAGTGCGGTAAACGCCGAAACAGCGGCCGTATCGGCGAAAGAGAATGCCGAGGGCGGTAGCGAAGTCGTTGTTCAGGTGACAGGCACGATTCAGGAGCTCGCGGCAGAAGTTGAGAACGCCGTGACGGTTGTACGGCAACTTGCTGAAGATACGCAGGGGATTGGTCACGTTGCGAAATCGATCAATGAAATCGCTGAACAGACGAACCTGCTTGCTCTTAATGCGGCGATTGAGGCTGCGAGAGCAGGTGAGCAGGGGCGTGGTTTTGCCGTGGTCGCTGACGAAGTCCGTAGTCTGGCAATCCGGACTCAGGACTCGACTAAAGAGATTAACGACATCATTGAGCGTCTGGTCAGTGTTTCTGAGAAAGCCGTTCAGGTGATGGATGCCAGTAAAGACCGTGCGCAGCAGGGTGTTCAGGATACAGAGCGTGCCCGCGAAGCACTTCAACAGATTGCAACAGGTGTTGAGAATATTCGCTCAATGAACAGCAGAATTTCTGCAGCGGCGGATAATCAGAACAATGTGGTCTCAAGAATTAACGAGAACATCCGTGTAATCAGTCAGGCTTCTGAGCAAACCCTGAGTGCCTCAGGGAGAACCTTTGAGCACAGTAACGACCTTGGTCAGATAGTGCAGCGGTTACGGGAAATTGTCGAGCGCTTCAGGGTGTGAAGCATGTTTGCTGATAATAAAAATGGCCGCAATCGCGGCCATTTTAATTTTCGAGTGTTATTTCTTAACAGCGAGTTCTACACGGCGGTTCTGTGCACGACCTTCAGCAGTATCGTTGGTCGCAACAGGGTCCGCTTCGCCATAGCCTTTTGCGCTCAGTTTCTCTGCACTGACGCCTTTCTCTACCAGGTACGAACGGACTGATTGTGCGCGGTCTTCGCTGATTTTCTGGTTCAGTGCATCGCTACCACGACTGTCGGTATAAGCCTGAATTTCGATCATCAGATCAGGATAGCGCTTCAGTTCTTTAGCAACATCATCAAGAATAGCTTCACTGTTTTCAGTCAGTTGTGCAGAGCCTGTTTCGAAGAAAACACCCTGAAGCTTGCCGTCGAAGCTCGGGCAACCGTCACTGTCGACCATAGTACCTTTGGGTGTATCTGAGCACTTATCTTTGCGATCAGGAACGCCGTCTTTATCGGTATCCAGCTTCGCAGCAATACGGGCTTTTTCAGCGGCCAGTTCGGCGGCACGGCGAGCGTCTTCCTCGGCTTTCGCGCGTTCTGCTGCTGCAGCTGCGTGTGCAGCTTCAACGTCGTTGGTCATATTATTTGCAGCTTCGTCGCGTGATGATGTCACGCTGTTGCCGCCGAAGCGCATGCCGGCTTCCAGCACATAGTTATTGTGCTCAATGTCTTCATTTACCATATCGTCGTAACGATATTCGGCACGGGCGAAGAAGGTATCTGTCGCCGCCAGTTGCAGACCTGCGCCAACACTCACCAGAGCGTTCTCTTGAGCAAAATCGTTCAGCTCTGCCTTGCCATAGCCAAGACCAGCGCTCACGTATGGCTGAATCATATCGTCACCGAAAAAATGCAGACCACTGACGCGAGCCTGCTGAACATCAGCACGGCCGTCAACCTGATCTGGAGAAGGCTGTACGATACTGAGCTCAACCGCGGTGTCGTTGTTCAGCATATAACCGGCTGAGAGTTCCAGGTCGTAGCTGTGCTTGATGTAATCATCGAAGTATTCGTTGGTGACCTCGTGGTCGGTGTGGGCACCACCAAAAGTCACGTAATAAGGGTTTTCGGCCAGTGCAGTAACGCTGATCGAAGAAATGATTGTAGCGAGTAAAGTGCGTTTCACGGGTAGTCCATCCATATTATAAATTGATATAGCCTGTATAGGGTGGCCGTGCTTAAATGGACTGGGCGTTGGTGAAACAGTTCAAAAAAAAATAAAAAATTCATAAAAACCCGAAGATGGATTTCGGGCTTTCAGGTGTTATAAAATCTGAGAAAAGTTCCTGTTGATTACAGGTCTTGAAGGATTTCAGCCTTCTTCTGAGAGTATTCCTTCTCTGTAATCAGCTCGTCATCTCTGAGGTTCTGAAGGATCTCCAGGCGTTCTTTTATCGACTTCTTCTCTGCTTTTCTGGCCTTAGCTTGATTGGCGGCTACAGGCTTCTCTTGTTGCAGGCAGTCGTACAACTCTGCTTCCAGGCTGACTTTGTTTACCGTCTTGATGCCGCCAGCCAGAGTCGGCTTACGGAAGCGGGATTCGCTACTGTCGAGGATAAGAATACTGTCGGCCCTGACTTCAAGGGCTTCTTTTCTAAGCTTTTCGGTGCACTTTTCTTCCGTACTGCTACTGCAGGATTCTTCTTTTACTAATAAGCACTGCTGCGCTTTTTGGGCGTCTATGATTCGAACTTCAGCCGCCTGAACTACGCTGGCGGCGGATAAAAAAAGTAAGGAAAACAGAAGTGGCGATGTCTTCATGGGATTCATTTCTCGTCATGTAAATAAATTCGGACCAATAAAAAGGCCGGTAAAAACCGGCCTTTCTAACATCAGTCGTCGAGCATAGCTTTGTCGCGGACGGCACCCTTATCGGCGCTAGTGGCGAACTTGGCGTAGGCTTTCAATGCCGTGGTCACTTTACGTGGGCGTTCCTCGGCAGGTTTCCAACCTTTCTTATCCTGCTCGTGGCGACGGTGAGACAGCTCTTCAGCCGTCAGGTCGACATTGATCGAACGGTTCGGGATGTCGATGTTGATGATGTCGCCGTCTTTCAACAGGCCAATGGCACCGCCCGATGCGGCTTCTGGTGAACAGTGGCCAATCGACAGACCAGAGGTGCCGCCAGAGAAGCGACCGTCGGTTAGCAGGGCACATTCTTTACCCAGGCCTTTCGACTTGAGGTAAGAGGTTGGGTACAGCATTTCCTGCATGCCCGGGCCGCCTTTCGGGCCTTCGTAGCGGATGATGACAATATCACCGGCAACGATTTCGTCGTTCAGAATGCCGGTGACGGCGTCGTCCTGGCTTTCGAAGATGCGTGCACGACCCTGGAATACATGGATCGATTCATCCACACCAGCTGTTTTAACCACACAGCCATCAAGGGCGATGTTGCCGTACAGTACCGCCAGGCCGCCTTCCAGTGAGTAGGCGTTATCGATGCTGCGGATACAGCCGTTCTCACGGTCGCCGTCCAGCGTTGGCCAGCGAGTGCTCTGGCTGAATGCGGTCTGAGTCGGGATGCCCGCAGGGCCAGCTTTGTAGAACTGCACGACCTCTTCGCTTGGGCTGCGCATGATGTCCCACTTATCCAGCGCTTCTTTCATGGTGGCGCTGTGCACGGTTGGCAGGTCATTGTGCAGCAGGCCAGCACGATCGATTTCACCCAGAATACCCATGATGCCACCGGCGCGGTGAACGTCTTCCATGTGGTACAGTGGCGAGTTCGGCGCCACTTTACACAGCTGAGGAACAACACGTGACAGACGGTCGATGTCTTTCAGGTCGAAGTCGACTTCGGCTTCCTGAGCAGCGGCCAGCAGGTGGAGGATAGTATTGGTTGAGCCGCCCATGACGATATCGAGGGTCATGGCGTTTTCAAACGCTTTGAAATTGGCGATAGAGCGGGGCAGTACAGACTCATCGTCCTGCTCGTAGTAACGCTTGGCGTTTTCAACAATCTTGCGGCCGGCTTCGAGGAACAGTTGCTCACGGTCAGCATGAGTAGCCAGTACCGAGCCGTTCCCCGGCAGCGCCAGACCAAGAGCTTCAGTCAGACAGTTCATGGAGTTGGCGGTGAACATACCAGAACACGAACCACAGGTCGGACAGGCGCTGCGCTCATATTCGGCGACTTTCTCGTCAGAGGCAGAATCGTCAGCGGCGATGACCATGGCATCAACCAGATCCAGCTTGTGCTCAGACAGCTTGGTCTTACCGGCTTCCATCGGGCCGCCAGAAACAAAGATCACTGGGATGTTCAGGCGCAGAGCGGCCAGCAGCATTCCCGGAGTGATTTTGTCGCAGTTAGAGATACAGACAATCGCATCAGCACAGTGCGCGTTAACCATGTACTCAACAGAGTCGGCGATGATTTCACGGCTCGGCAGGCTGTAGAGCATGCCGTCGTGACCCATGGCGATGCCGTCATCTACGGCAATCGTGTTGAATTCTTTCGCTACGCCACCGGCTTTCTCGATCTCGCGGGCAACCAGTTGGCCAAGATCTTTCAGGTGAACGTGACCCGGAACGAACTGAGTGAATGAGTTCGCAACAGCGATGATAGGCTTCTGGAAATCATCGTCTTTCATACCCGTTGCACGCCACAGGGCGCGGGCTCCGGCCATATTGCGACCAGCGGTAGACGTCTTGGAACGATACTGAGGCATGATCTCTCGTCTCTTTATACGTAAAATAGTGGTGTATTGTATCAATCAGCGAGGTTGCGTGCATGTCTGAACTTACCCTTTATTACGATGGCTACTGCCCTTTGTGTGTACGCGAAATGGACCACCTGAGAAAGGCAGATCAGGCCGGTCGCCTGACGCTGGTGGATATTCAGCAGGAAGGGTTTACTGAGCGTTATCCGCACATTGATCCGCAGGCGGCGAGCACCATCCTTCACGCTGATACTGCTAATGGTGAACTCCTGCTGGGTTTGGATGTCACTTATCGTGCCTGGTCGCTTGTTGGACGAGGCTTCTGGATTGCCCCGCTAAGATGGCCTGTCGTTCGCTGGTTTGCAGACAAGGCTTACCTGTGGTTTGCGCGCAATCGATATAAGGTGTCTGGTTGGCTGACAGGTCAACAGCGATGCGACACCTGTGGTCCACAAGGATGTTCAATTGACGGTAAGAAACAAGGTGATAACTAAGCACGCACCAATACTCACTCGGGCTAAGACCCTATCTATAACTGTATTACTCGGATGCCTGTCTTTGATACTGGCGGGTTGTTCTTCGTCGCCAGTGAAGCCTCTGGACTCTGAGGTCGCCAGTCTTAAATCACGGCTCTATCTCGCTCACGGCGCCAGTGCAGGAGATGCGCCTCTGAATTCCTTACAGGCGATTGAAGCAACTCTTCAGCGGAGTGATTACGACGGTATCGAAATCGATATCGTTTTGGCAGGCGATAGTGTTCCGCTACTGGCCCATGATCCCTGGATCAGTGAAAAAAACTGTCGACGGTACGATGGCCAGACATTTGAACCTGTGTATATCCGGGATGTGTACTCGAGTGAATTAGATGAGCTGTTCGAGTGTCACTTCCCGGCAGCAAAGAGCGGTGCTTCAGAAAAGGCGTCTGAGTTCCATCCGCTGGTAACGCTGGCTGAAGCGCTTGCTGTTGCAGCTAATCATCCTGAAAAAACGATCTATCTCGATCTGAAAATTCAGGACGGAGTCACACTGGATGTTGAAGAGTACGGCGCTGAAATATTTCTGGCGTTGACTGAACAGGAAATAGCAAACCCTGTATTTATCGAAGTTCCTGAGAAACATCAGATGGGAAAAATAAAGCATTCTCTTGAAGATTTTAATGCTCGGATTGCACTCTCTTATCCTGCTTTCTACGCTGGAGAGGACTGGGATTATATCGGAGCGATGGCAGCCATTCGTACTTTTTTCTTCGCTGAAAATCCTGTCGATGCTGCGCAGGAATCAAATGCAGATGTATTGGTTAGCCCAACGATAGTTATGTCGCATTCTTCTGTAGAGAAACTACACCAGAGCCAGGTTCTGTTTGGAACCTTTCTGGTCGATGATGCTGAATCTCTGAAGTCAGCCTGTAATCACGGAGCAGATATTATTATTACGGATATTCCTGTTGGGCAGCGTTGCGAGCCTGATTTATGATGCCTTCCAGTTCGGATCTGGTCTTTCTGCCGTTAGGCGGTACCGGCGAAATCGGTATGAACATGAATCTCTATGGTCACGACGGCAAGTGGCTGATGGTCGATTGTGGCGTCACCTTTCCCAAACCCGGACGCGTCAGTGCGGATGGTACACGCCATCATAGTGGCGAACCTGATACTCAAATGCCTGACCCTGAGTTTATTGAGGCGCGCAAAGATGATCTCGCGGGGCTGATTATTACTCATGCTCACGAGGACCATGTCGGCGCTGTGCCGTATCTCTGGCATAAGTTACGCTGCCCGATTTACTGCACCCGGTTTACCGCAGAAGTACTGAAGAAAAAGCTCGCTGAGCACGGCATTCTGCATCAGGTGAAACTTATTATTCCTGAAACTGGCGAGCGCTTACATATCGGCCCGTTTGACGTGCAGTGGTTGCCGTTAACCCATTCGATTCCTGATCCGAACTGTTTAATGATCCGCACGCCCTTGGGCAATATTTTTCATACCGGTGACTGGAAACTGGACCCAGACCCGGTCGTAGGGCATGGCTATAAAGAAGAGACCTTCCGTAAGCTGGCCGATGAAGGCGTGCTGGCGATGGTGTGCGACTCGACCAATGCCACGACAAAGGGGCACTCAGTATCAGAGGGTGATCTCTATGATGGGTTACGCCATTACATCGAGAGTGCGAAGGGTCGCGTGGTTGTCACCTGTTTCGGCAGTAATATAGCGCGCTTGCTGACGTTATCTCATATTGCCGAAGATACGGGGCGCTACATGGGCCTGTATGGTCGTTCCCTGATTAATATGCACCAGTGTGCCAAACGGGCGGGTGTCTGGCCTTACAGTGCAGGTGCCGTGGATACGGGTCATCTGGGCTATTTACCTCGCAACGAAGTGCTTGCCGTCGCGACCGGCAGTCAGGGGGAACCCCGCACCGCGTTGCGCAGGCTTGCCGCCGGAACACATCCGGATTTTGAATTGGAGGCAGGCGATCGGGTGATCTTCAGTGCCAGAGCGATCCCTGGTAATGAAGAGGCCATTCAGGGCGTGATTGATCAACTCACGGCGCTCGGCGTTGAGGTTGTTACGGTTGATAATGCAGAGCACGATATCCATGCCTCAGGCCATCCGGCGCAGGACGAGCTGAAGATGTTGTACAACTGGGTGCAGCCTGAGATTGCGATTCCCGTTCATGGTGAAACTGAGCATATGAAAGCCCACGCTGGGCTGGCAAAGGGCTGCGGAATACCGCGTACCATGACGGGGCGGAACGGTGACCTGTTTATGTTGCGGCCGGTGCCGGGAATGCAACGTCAGAAGGTCAGGACGGGCCGCCTCGGATACGAAAAAGGCGGCCTGGTAAAAGTAGAATAAATTTCAGAGTGAGCGGGTGTCGATCCGCTTTCTGAATTCTTCTGCACTTTCTTTTCGCTCCGAGTAGCGGTCGGTAAAGTAGTCTTTTTTATCCCTGAGCAGCAGGGTAAATTTCATCAGCTCTTCCATAACGTCGACGATGCGGTCGTAATAAGACGACGGCTTCATACGGTCGTTGTCATCAAATTCCAGCCAGGCTTTTGGAACCGAAGATTGGTTGGGGATTGTCACCATACGCATCCAGCGCCCCAGAATTCGCATCTGGTTAACGGCGTTGAATGATTGCGAGCCGCCACAGACCTGCATGATGGCCAGAGTTTTCCCCTGAGTTGGTCTAACACCCTGAAGTGCGAGGGGTATCCAGTCTATTTGTGCTTTCATTATGCCGGTCATTGCCCCATGACGTTCCGGGCTGCACCAGACCATTCCCTCGCTCCAGTTAGCCAGCTCGCGCAGCTCTTTTACTTTGGGGTGATCCGCATCGGCGTCATCGGGCAGCGGCAGACCTGATGGGTTAAAGGTCCGGGTTTCGGCTCCGAGCCACTCGAGAATCCGGGCGGCTTCCTCCGTTGCCAGGCGGCTGAAAGAGCGCTCTCGCAGAGACCCATAGAGCAGCAGAATCCGGGGCTTATGATCACTCTCTTTTTCGTTAAACAAGATGCTTTCGTCGATCGGGTTCAGGCAGTCGTCGTCGATATTCGGCATGTGATCGGACGTTGGGAGGGGGGTATCGCTGTTGTCGGTCATAGTTGGCTCGGGATGAATGGATTGGCTCAGGCGTATGCTAACCGGGCTTGAGGGCGTTACACAAAGTGTAATGTTTCTGTGTATGATCCCCGGCGCAGCAATTTAATAATGCTCAGGTAACGATAAAAATAACACCAAGCTGATAAAGGGCAGGCGCATGGATCTTAACGCTCACGACGGTTCTGAAAATACTACCCATGAAAAGAGCGAGGGCCTCTATCGTTGGTTATCAACATTTCCGGCATTTTTGATACTGCTTACAGTCGTACTGCTGAATACCAGTCATGCGATTCATGCTCAGCTTCTGCTGTTCGGGGAAGCTCAGTGGGAAGGCTATTATCAGTTACGGGTTGACCCCCAAGCACCTGCCTGTAATCCCGATCAGGATATCGAACAAGCCCTGCAACGAATGATCCGGGAGCAGGAAGAAGCGGATGACGAGTTTGATCTGCTGGCCTCAGATCCCGTTCCACCAGATGTCTTACGTCAGTCGCTTGAAGCGGCAAAAGCAGATTGTGAGTTTAAGTTCGACCGTTATCACGGCATTGTTGAGCGCATTACTCCCACGGTGGAAGCCTACCGGTCGTTAGAGAAGTGGGTCGCTGATCTGGGCGAATTCCGCATGGTCGCTTCCGGGATCATGCTTGCAGTGTTAGTTCTGATCTGCGGCGGAACTGCACTGCTGCGTAAGCATCATATTTCGCTGCGCCCGGCGGCGAGTGTGCTGGATTATCGGGTATCGGCACTGGCCCAGCTTGGTGCGTTCGCCATTCTTTTCTTCTCCATGGTCAGCTTTAAAAGCGTTGCTTTGTCAGCGGGCATCAATGTCAGCTCTGAGCACCTGACGCTGCTTTGGGTCTGGATTCTCGGGTTCGGCTCCGCCATGGCGATCTGCCTGTATCAGGTTATCAAGGTTCCGGAAGATGCTGTGCCGGGCGGGAATATGGGCAACGCACTTCTGTCGACTCCGCTGTATGCCATTTTTACGCTTATATCTGGCAGCTACTTTCTGTTAAACGGGCACGCTTCGGGCATCGGTATTTACATTAATCAGATGATGGAACTGGCGTCCCTGATGCTGAATGTCGCTCTGTATGTACTGATCGGTATGTTGCTGAAACGTACCGACCTGGCGCAGAAGGTATTCGATGTTTTTCGTCCGTTTAACTTCCGCCCTGAAATGCTGGCGGTGATTGCGGTTGCCGTGTCGGCGGTGCCTACAGCCTACACGGGCGGTTCCGGTATTTTCGTGATTGCCGTCGGCAGCCTTGTGTACCTTGAGGTGCGCAGAGCCGGTGCACGTCGACAGCTGGCGCTCGCTGCGACAGCAATGTCAGGCTCTCTCGGTGTGGTTTTGCGTCCGTGTCTGCTGGTGGTCATTGTCGCCGCACTGAATAATGAAGTGACGACGGACGAGTTATTCGGCTGGGGGGTAAAAGTCTTCCTGTTAACAACCGCGCTTTTTGCTTTTTACGCATTTATCACCAGTAAGAAAGACGACTATCAGAACCTTCAGAAAACAGACGGTAGCGTCTGGCCAGCATTCTTTAATGCACTCAAGCCACTGATTCCTTATGTGCTTCTTATTGCGGCCACGCTGGTCGTTTACGCTCTGGTGCTGGCCGCGTATCTGGATGAGTTTTCGGCGCCGACTATCCTTCCCGTTTTGCTTGCCGTGATTCTTATTTATGAGCGCATTGCGGATAAAAAAGCGCGGGCCTCTGGCGAGGTCGATGACAATACGACAGAGAAGCCCTCGTTATTTGCCAACCTTCAGTCATCCACGTCAGAGGCGACTGTGCATATCGGTGCCTTGCTGATGTTGATGGGCACGACCATGACGATCGGTGGTGTGATTGAGCGCGCTGAGTTGATGACTCTGCTGCCTGCAGAGTTCAGTTCGGTATGGATGGCGATGCTGGCTCTGGTCACTATTCTGGTGTTGATCGGCATGATCATGGACCCATACGGCGCCGTACTTCTGGTCAGCGTCACCATTGCCGGTATTGCCTATAAAGCGGGTATCGATCCGATTCATTTCTGGATGGTCACTCTGGTAGCCTTCGAGCTGGGGTATCTGAGTCCGCCGGTTGCACTGAATCACTTGCTGACAAGGCAAGTCGTTGGTGAAGAAGAAATCCGACTGTCCAAGCTGGAGACTCAGGGAGAGAGCTTCTGGTATCGCCACGAGAAAATTCTGCTGCCACTGGTCACCATGGCCACGGCGCTGGTGATCGTCGCCTTCGGTCCTCTGCTTTGGCAGGACTATTTCTGACAAGAATTTCTGACACGAGCAGAGAGCATTCTTTCTGCTAAAACAGGGTGATTCGATCACCCTTTGAACAGAAGGCCGCTTTCAGGGAGAATAGCGGCCTTTCAATCTCCAGTTCAGAGAAGTCATGTCTGATACACCATTTCAGCAGGAAGTCGGCAAGCGTCGGACTTTCGGCATTATCTCCCACCCGGATGCGGGTAAAACCACGATTACCGAAAAGCTGCTGCTGTTCGGGAATGCGATTCAGCTCGCCGGTACCGTAAAGGGCAAGAAGACTGGCCGCATGGCTACGTCTGACTGGATGCAGATGGAGCAGGAGCGTGGTATCTCGATCACAACCTCGGTGATGCAGTTCCCGTATCGTGAGCGCATGGTTAACCTGCTGGATACCCCGGGGCACGAGGACTTCTCAGAAGATACTTACCGCACTCTGACCGCTGTTGACTCTGTGCTGATGGTGATCGACGGCGCTAAAGGTGTAGAAGACCGGACCATCAAGCTGATGGACGTATGCCGTCTGCGCGACACGCCGATTTTCACTTTCATCAACAAGATGGACCGTGAAGTCCGCGATCACATCGAAGTACTGGATGAGATCGAGACAGTACTGAACATTAAGTGTGCGCCAGTGACCTGGCCGATCGGTATGGGCAAGGCGTTCAAAGGCATCTATGACCTGATGACGGACACGATCCATGTGTTCAAGCAGGGGCAGGCGAGCGTTGTTCCAGACGATATTCAGATCAAGGGTCTCGATTCACCGGAAGCGCTTGAGTTGCTCGGCGAAGAGCTGGTGGAAGAAGTCAAAGAAGAGATTGAACTGGTTCAGGCAGCGAGCCACGAATTTGATCTTCAGGAATACCTCGATGGCAAGCTGACGCCCGTCTTCTTCGGGACAGCACTGGCGAACTTCGGTGTGCGCGAAATGCTCAACTACTTTGTCGAGTGGGCGCCGTCACCGCTGCCGCGTGGTACTGACCTGGGCGAAGTGGCGCCGGATGATGACAAGTTCACAGGCTTTGTCTTTAAAATTCAGGCCAACATGGACCCGAAACACAGGGACCGTATTGCCTTTATGCGCATCTGCTCGGGTACTTACAGCAAGGGCATGAAGATGAAGCACGTCCGTATCGGCAAGGATGTAAAGATTGCCGATGCTGTGACCTTCCTTGCGGGTGACCGCTCGGCGGTGGAAGAGGCCATCTCCGGTGACATCATCGGTCTACATAACCATGGCACTATCCAGATTGGTGACACCTTTACCATGGGTGAAGATCGTCAGTTCACCGGTATTCCGCATTTCGCGCCGGAACTGTTCAAGCGGGTACGCTTAAAAGACCCTCTGAAAATGAAGCAGTTGCAGAAAGGTCTGCAGCAGCTTTCCGAAGAAGGGGCGACCCAGCTGTTTATGCCGCTCAATAACAACGACCTGATTCTGGGCGCTGTGGGTGTGCTGCAGTTTGACGTCGTGCAGCAGCGTCTGCGGGACGAATATAAAGTTGAGTGTATCTACGAGCCGGTGAACGTAAATACCGCTCGTTGGGTCTACTGCGACGACGAGCGAAAGCTCGAAGAGTTTAAGCGTAAGGGCGGAGAGAACCTGGCGATTGATGGCGGTGGTTACCTCACCTACATTGCGCCGACTCGCGTCAACCTGTCGCTGACTGAAGAGCGATGGCCGGAAATTCAGTTCCGCTCAACGCGTGAGCACTGATCTGTCAGTGTTGGGCCTGATCATCGTAATCGCGCGCCATTGATATTCGTCTGACTTTCCTTGCGGACAGGTCATTCTGAACTAAGCTTTCCTGCATGGATATCATCGCTGTGCGGGGGCTTAGCGACAATGGCGATTTACTTTTTATCAGGCGTACTTATCACATTGGTTCTGTGTGGTGGCATACGTTGGTGGATTCAGACTCTCCTGACTCAGGAGAAACTGATGCTGGACGATGCAAAAGGTTACTTTCTGATTACCTGTATTGTGGTTGGCTTTCTGGTCAGCGCCGGATTTTTCTGGGCAGGGCAGGTAATGGGATATGACCAGGCAGAAGAGACGTCTCAGGCAATGGGGCTGGCGATTCTGTTAGACGTCATGGTGGCACTTCTGAGCCTGATCTGGGGCCTGGTTTCTCTCAAGGAGCCAGAGCAGTATTGAGGTTTTACCTTGTAATGCAGGGACTTAAAAACTAATTGAATTAGTCCTTGCACTACCCCAATCCCTCCTATAGAATGCCGCCCTCTTTTCGAATCAACAATGCCCTTGAAGGCGAGAATTTGATGAAAACTTACAGCGCAAAACCAGAAGCCGTAAAACGTGAGTGGTTTGTTGTTGATGCAGCTGATAAAACGCTGGGTCGCCTGGCCACTGAGGTTGCTCTCCGCCTGAGAGGAAAGCACAAGCCAGAATACACTCCACACGTTGACACCGGTGATTACATCGTTGTTATCAACGCAGACAAAGTAAAAGTAACCGGCAAGAAAGCTGGCGATAAGATGTACCATCGTCACACAGGTTACCCGGGTGGTCTGAAATCGATATCTTTTGAGAAGCTGATCGATTACAAACCAGAACAGGTAATCGAACTTGCGGTGAAAGGCATGCTTCCTAAGAATCCTCTTGGTCGTGCTATGTTCAAGAAAATGAAAGTTTACGCAGGTACTGAGCACCCACATACTGCTCAGCAACCGCAAGAACTGAAACTGGGATAAGATGATGGCAGTAACACAATACTATGGTACCGGTCGTCGTAAGACCTCCACCGCGCGCGTCTTTCTGCGTCCTGGTACTGGCAGCATCGTAGTAAACAAGCGTCCTCTGGACGAGTACTTTGGTCGTGAAACGGCTCGTATGGTTGTTCGTCAGCCACTCGAACTGACTGAAAGCCTCGAAAAGTTCGACGTGATCATCAACGTACAAGGCGGTGGCGGTAATGGCCAGGCCGGTGCAATCCGTCACGGTATCACCCGTGCACTGATGCAGTACGATGAAACTCTGCGTCCTTCACTGCGTGCAGCGGGTTACGTTACTCGTGACGCTCGTGAAGTTGAACGTAAGAAAGTGGGTCTGCGTAAAGCACGTAAGAAGCCACAGTTCTCCAAGCGTTAATCCAACGCTGCAGAGCAGAAAGAAGCGCTTATTGGCACAGATCAATAAGCGCTTTTTTTATGCCCAAAACCCCATGCCTTGTGGGTATTTCTGGTTGTTTCCTGACCCTGTTTTCTCTATTATGTGCGCCGCCCTGTATGCTACGCTTGATCTGTATAAATTATGTACAACTAGCGCAGGTCGTGTAGCTGCATAAGAATTTAAATGATGGGAGAAGATGGTAATGAGTCAAGACGGCGTTAATAAGGCCCGGCGTACTCTGCTGGTCGGCGCTACTGCCGGTGTCGGTGCTGTCGGTGCTGGCTTCCTTGCGGTGCCCTTCGTTAAGTCCTGGATGCCAAGCGAAAAAGCAAAGGCAGCAGGTGCTCCGGCGAAGATCGATGTCAGCAAAGTTGAGCCAGGTGCAATGGTCACCGCTGAATGGCGTGGTAAGCCGGTGTATGTCGCCCGCCGTACCGAAGACATGCTGAACACTCTGGAAGGCCTCGCTGGCCGGTTGAAAGATCCTGAGAACGCTAATAAAGCGCAGCAGCCTGAATACGCTGACAACGTTTACCGTTCCCGCAAGCCTGAGCTGATCGTTCTGCTGGGTGTATGTACTCACCTGGGTTGTGCACCTAAGTATGTACCTGAAGTTGAGCCTCAGCCGTTTGATCCAAACTGGCAGGGTGGTTGGTTCTGCCCATGTCACGGTTCGCGCTTCGACCTGTCTGGCCGTGTATACGGTGGTTCTCCGGCGTCTGACAACCTGGTTGTCCCTGCCTACATGTTCGAGAGCGACAACGTAGTCGTGGTCGGTGTTGATGAGGAGAACGCGTAATGAGCCAGAACACCAATAAAATCATGGCCTGGATCGACGACCGTCTGCCGGTTACCCAGACCTATGAAAAGCATATGTCTAAGTACTATGCACCGAAGAACTTCAACTTCTGGTACTTCTTCGGCGTACTTTCTATGCTCATGCTTGTTAACCAGATCCTGACGGGTATCTGGCTGACCATGCAGTTCACGCCAAGCGCTGAAGCTGCTTTCGCATCTGTTGAATACATCATGCGTGACGTAGAGTGGGGCTGGCTGATCCGCTACATGCACTCCACCGGCGCGACCTTCTTCTTCGTTGCAGTATACCTCCACATGATGCGTGCGATTCTGTACGGGTCATACCAGAAGCCACGTGAGCTGATCTGGATCTTCGGTATGCTGATCTACCTGGCCCTGATGGCTGAAGCCTTCATGGGTTACGTACTACCATGGGGCCAGATGTCCTACTGGGGTGCACAGGTAATTATTTCTCTGTTCTCTGTTATGCCATACGGCGACCTGCTGACTGAGTGGATTCGTGGTGACTTCCTGATTTCAGGCGCTACTCTGAACCGCTTCTTCGCTCTGCACGTTGTTGCTGTACCTCTGGTCATTGTCGCTCTCGTTGTTATGCACCTGCTGGCGCTGCACGAAGTAGGCTCTAACAACCCAGACGGCGTTGATATCAAGAAACATAAAGACGAAAACGGTAAGCCACTCGACGGCATCCCGTTCCACCCTTACTACACCGTTCACGATCTGGTGGGTATTGTGGTCTTCCTGATGGTGTTCTGTACTGTGCTGTTCTTCTTCCCTGAAGGTAACGGCTTCATGCTGGAATACGCTAACTTCGAGCCTGCAAACGGTCTGAAGACTCCTGAGCACATTGCCCCTGTATGGTACTTCGGTGCGTTCTACGCCATCCTGCGTGCGGTTCCGGATAAGCTGCTGGGTGTAATCGCTATGGGTGCTGCTATCGCTGTACTGTTTGTACTGCCTTGGCTGGATCGTAGCCCGGTACGCAGCTGGCGCTACAAAGGTATCGTTAGCCGTATCTACATCGTGATCTTTGGCTTCAACTTCGCACTGCTGACCTGGTTGGGTACACAGCCTGCAACTGAGCTTCTGACTCTGATCGCTCAGATCGCATCTGTTATCTACTTTGGTTACTTCGTCTTCCTGCCACTGGCACCGAAGTTCGAGAAAACCAAGCCTGTCCCTGAGCGCGTAACTGGAGGCCACTAAGATGAAACTGGGCATGAAAAAGATATTTGCACTGGTTGCTGCCTTCGTCCCTGCGCTCGCACTGGCTGCTGGCAGCAGCGTTCCACTGGATGAGCACCTGACTGACCTGCATGACAAAGCGTCACTGCAGCGTGGTGCTCAGACTTTCGCTAACTACTGCATGGGCTGTCACTCTATGGAGCACGCCCGTTACAACCGTGTAGCGAAAGATCTGGATATTCCAGAAGAACTGATGATGGAAAACCTTGTATTCGCCGACAAAAAGTTCGGTGACAAGATGACCATCGCAATGGATCAGGTAGATTCTAAGCGTTGGTTCGGTGCTACGCCTCCGGATCTGACACTGGTTGCACGTGTACGCCGTCCTGACTGGCTGTACACCTACCTGCGCAGCTTCTACGAAGACGACAGCCGTCCATGGGGCGTTAACAACGTTGTCTTCAAAGATGTAGGTATGCCACACGTTCTGGCAGAGCTGCAGGGTAATCAGGTACTGGGTACTGCACTGGTTGAAGAGGGTTTCGACACTCTGACTGGTCAGCCTATCATGGTCGAAAAAGAGCATGTCCTGTACATCGAAGAAGAAGGCACGCTGTCTGCTGATGAGTATGACAAGCTGGTCTACGACCTCGTAAACTTCATGGTTTACATGGCTGAGCCAATCGCTGTTGAGCGTGAGCGTCTCGGTTGGTGGGTTCTGCTGTTCCTGGCCATCTTCTTTGTACCGGTATACTTCCTGAACAAAGAGTTCTGGCGCGATATTAAGTAATTTCGCTTAATTGAGCCTGAGTCAGAGCCCGACCGCCTTAAACAGCGGTCGGGCTGTATTCGTTTCAGGCCGTGTCCAATTAACTATTCGCAGTTATAAAAGAGAGGAAACTATGGGAGTTGTAGCCAAGCGCTCTTCCATGACGTTCTTATCCGATGCGGCTGATCACTACAGCCACCGTGTACGCATCGTACTCGCCGAGAAAGGCGTTACGGTTGATATTCACGATATCGACCCGGATAACAAGCCAGAAGATCTGGCCACACTGAACCCGTACAACAGCCTGCCAACCCTGGTAGACCGTGAGCTGGTTCTGTATGAGCCAAACGTAATGATGGAATACCTCGATGAGCGTTTTCCTCACCCGCCACTGCTGCCAGTATATCCGGTAGCGCGTGCGCAGAGCCGTCTGTGGATGCACCGCATCGAACGCGACTGGTGTGGTCTGATCGAAACTATCCTGACCGGCAAACCAAAGGATGCAGACAAGGCGCGTAAAGCACTGACTGACAGCCTGGTTGCGACGACTCCTATCTTCACTGAGATGCCGTTCTTCATGAGCGAAGAGTTCTCAATTGTAGATTGCTGTGTCGCTCCTATCCTGTGGCGTCTGCCGCAGCTTGGTATCGAGCTGCCTGAAAAGCAGTGCAAGCCATTGATTCAGTACATGGAGCGTTTGTTCGAGCGCGAAAGCTTCCAGGCATCACTGTCTGAAGCTGAACGCGAGATGCGCGACTGATATGAAAGATAAGATGACACCCAGCCGTCCGTATCTGATGCGGGCGCTGAATGAATGGATCCTCGACAACGACTGCACACCGTATGTGCTGGTTGATGCCGGGCTCCCCAATGTTCAGGTTCCTGACGATTACGTAAACAACGGACAGATCGTGCTGAACATCAGCCCATCTGCAGTACGCAGTCTGCTGATCAATCAGGATGGGCTGTCATTTAATGCACGCTTCGGTGGTGTTCCGATGGATATCTATGTGCCCCTGATTGCGATCCTGGCGATATACGCCAAGGAAAACGGTCAGGGCATGGTGTTCGGGTCTGAGGCCGGCGCGCCTGATCCGGATGATCCACCGCCTCCTCCAGGTAAGCCGGAGAAAACGAGCAAGTCTGATTCATCAGGTTCTGGTCGTCCGTCACTCAAGGTTGTTAAATAACAGCGTTAAGTGAGTGCACACAAACCGCCTACGGGCGGTTTTTTAATGCCTGCTTAAAACTAAACCGGGTTTTACACTGTCGTAATTTTACTGAATTAAAGAACGAGGCATAACGTGGCAACACCGGAAGATCTTGAACGCCTTAAGCAGGTAGAGCGGTTTGCGCGCATGATGGATGCGCAGTTCAGGATTCCGTTTACACGCTTTTCTATCGGTCTCGATGGAATTATTGGTTTGCTACCCGGGATAGGTGATGGTGCGTCTTTCCTTATGGCGCTCTATCCTGTCGTTCTTGCGCACAGATCAGGGGCTGGCTTCTGGCTGAAATTCCGTATGGTGATGAACATAGCTGTCGATACCGTGATTGGTGCAATACCACTGATCGGTGACCTATTCGATATTGGCTTTAAAGCCAACCTTCGAAACGCAAAACTGCTGCGTAAGTTTCTGGAAGAACGACAGTAGTATTCACTGAGCGAAGTTATAGCTCTGCTACACCAGAGCGATAACAACCCCATAGAACAAGATCAGAAAACCACCGATTTCCGCCGCGATCAGTGTCCACATATAGACAGGAATCGACTTATGAACAAAGGTCGGCTTCTCTCCGTCTGACAGATGCAACTGATTGCGTGTGTCTTGTTTTATTCCGTGGATAAAGTAACTGATTACCGCAGTGGCAAAATACCCCACCAGAAGTATGACCGCTAATACCTCTAGCCAATCGGCTAACTCACTGATCAGAACAAACTGATAGATCAGCACGCAGGCAAACGCATACATTAAAGACGCTCGGTGACACACATCGATATAAATGTGAGCACGCCCCTTTGGTGAAGCAACGATCTGCTGATACTTGATCACCCCAGTGATCAGACCAAAAAGAAAGAACACACCAGCAGACAGAATAGAAATAACCGCGGCAGACATAACAGAACCCTTTTACTAAAGGTCATCAGTGTAATCAGGCAACGCCCGTGTGTGTAGAAGTGATATTGCTGCGTTGTGGGAGCGAATCAGCCGAAGGCTATTCGCGATAGCAATAGAACAGGTTAGCATCACAGGCATCAAGCAGACTTGAGCCTGACATTCAGGCTTACATTGAGACTGCTATGGCCCTCATGCATAATTGCCAGAATAAGCACTTGACCAGGGAAGACATTGTGCCTGAACTACTTTTCCTCAAAGAGCCTGCCAAAGCATCAGATGTACTGCATGGACTGAGCTCCGATGATACTCAACAACTGTGTACGGCAAACCAGGTTATGCCGGGCACATCGTTGCCACGTTCTACCGTTTTCAGCCTTGAGTCCGACAGTCTGTCGGTCAGTGTCCGTAATCAACTGAACCGGGTAGCACCTGCTGAACGTCAGTGTATTGCGGGTGTCGCGGAAGCGTGCGGTGATGAAACTGCCGTTCTGGCCGCGTTTCTCGATCGTTATTTTGGCGATGAGAACATGGCACAGTTGAATGCTGCTATTAATGCGGGGTCGACGGCGGCTTTCGCAAGACTGAACAACTTTGAAAAAGCCGTCGTTACCTATCAGAAGTCGCTTAACAATCTACGTAGTCTTGTGGAGTCTGGTAAATACGGACGTGGGCAAGGTCAGCGCATTATCGAAGCCAAGCGCTCGGTGCGTATTGCCTATGCTGAACTGGCGAAGCGCTATGCTATCGAGCTTCAGAGTTTTTCACCGGCTGCCCACCGCGCCAAAAACCGCGGCACAGCGTTCAGCAACGCGGAGCGTGGCATTACTCTGGCGAAGCGAAAACCGAGAGCGACTAAGCCGGATATCCGGTTAAACGTTGAAGGGCAGCTACAGGCCAGCCAGATTGCGAAGATGGGTAAGCTGATCAATGGGCTCGGTACAGCGACGATTGTTGCCGATGGCGTATTTCGGACGACGGAAGTTATGGGTATCGCTGAAGAGGGTGGTGACTGGATGCGTGCTGGTGCGCGAGAGGTGACTGGGTTCGGCGCAGGCACTGCAGCAGGGCTGTTTGCAGGTAAAGCGGCGTATTTTGGCTTGATATCCATAGCCGGTCCGGTTGGCTGGGGTGTTCTGGGGGCAATATTCATGGTCAGCTTAGGGGTTGGTTATCTGGCTAGTAAAGTTGGTAGTGACTTTGGTGAAGCGGTTTCTGATGCTGCGTGGGATATGTCAAAGTGACGATTTTTGAAGTTCTGGCTATTGTGTGGTGCGGTTTTTTGCTCGCTACCGCAGTAACTTGGTTGTCCTTTAGTAGAATCAACTTCAGAAACATGTCTCGACGAGTTGTTGGTGATAGGCCTGAAGAGGCCGTGGATATTTTAGGCTTAAGAGTTTTAGCCGTCGCTACCGTTATCGCTGTGCCTGAGTGGTGGGTCAAACGATTAGAAAATGGACCTTATGTTAATATGATTAAGTATCGATCTGTTGCAAATACTAGTGACCGTCGAATGGCTTTGCTTCTGATCGTGTCTTCTTATGGCTTTGCCTTTACAGCCTTTGTTGGCTATTTCTTTATTCCCAGCCGTTGATAAGTCGAGTCTAAATTTCCTCAAACCTCGGTAGCACCGGCATTTCTACCTCCTTCGCGTCTTTAGGAACTAACACCACGGATTCTCCGTCGGTCACCAGCTCATCGTTCTGGTTTATCACTGTGCAAGCGAGGGTAACGACCGGCTTGTGTTCGTGAAGTGCTATCACCTTCACGTTCACAGTTAACGTATCTCCCGGTCGCACAGGTGCTCTGAAGTTGAGCGTTTGCGACAGGTAAATGGTGCCGGGCCCCGGAAACTGAGTGCCCAGCATTCGGGAGATAAGAACGCCCGAGTACATGCCGTGCGCAATAACACCGCCGAAACGGGAGTGCTCTGCGTAATCGTGATCGAGGTGAACAGGGTTGTTATCGCCGCTGGAGGCAGCAAACAGGCGCACGTCGCCTTCCGTGACTGTATGGGTTAACTGGTCGCTGTCCCCGATACTCAGTGAAGAATAGGCATGATTGATCGTCGATGACATAACACTGCTCCGCGATAAGGTCAGGAGTCAGGTTAACGCGATCAGATGAAAAGGCGATGACGTAAGGCACGGGATCGTCGTCTTTGTTGGTGCTCTGATAAAGAGATGAATCGGTAGCTTGTAGGAAGGGGTCATACCCCCGACATTCATGCGCCGGTTGTTCGCGATTGTTGAGCTTGTGACAAGCCGCTTTCCTCTCGGGGCACGCCGTAGATCCATCCCTGGAGGCTCGGGTGCCGCGTCCTTGCGGCACACGGCCCCGAGTGGAAAGCGACTTGCCAGAGACCCGTGTAGAATGGCAATACATCTTGCGAATCTATTACCCAGCGGTGAACTCTATGAAATACAAAGTCGGTTATGACACCCAAACCTCAGACGGCATCAAAGCTCTGTGGGAGTTACCAGCCGATGCGGCAGTTCTCGACATTACCCCGATGGGCGATGTGTTTTTAGAATTGCCGGATGGCGAATTCGTGATGATCTCGGTCACCGATGGTGAAGTGATGACTGTCACCGAAGAGATCAAGGAATACGGCCTTCCGCCCGTTGATGTAGCCTTAGGCGACGACTGGTATCACCTGGATGCTCAAGCTGCACTGTCAGAGGCGGGCTTAACTTTGAATACAAATGAATGCTTCGGGTTTACAACACCGCTTTTTAAAGACGGCGATTACTCGGCAGAGAACATCGCAGTGATGAATGTTCTGGAGTATCACAAGCGAGTGCGTGAGAGTTTGGCCGCAAGTTAAGAGCTGATATGTAGGAGGGGATCTTATCCCCGATGCCACGGTATGTATGCAGGAGCGAATCAGCCGGGGGCTATTCGGGATTTTCCTCTACACTAGCACTTCCTTCTCGGCCTTCCAAAACAAAAACGGGGGCCAGAGCTCCCGTTTTTATCACTTAAGAATCAGCCCAGTTCCTCAAGCTTCTTCTTCAGCACTTCCATCACCACCTGCGGGTTCACCCCTTTCGCGGCTTTACGCGTCAGGCCAATAAATGGCCCCATGGCTTTACCGCGTTTTTCTTCTGGAGTTGCCAGGTAGCCTTCCACCAGTTTTGGGTTGTCGGCCAGTACCTGAGCTACGATTTCTTCAATCGCGCCGGTGTCAGAGACTTGTTTCAGGCCGAGTGAATCAACGAGGCTATCCACATCGTCGCCTTTACCTTCAACCAGAGCATTAAAGACTTCTTTCGCGCCACCGTTGTTAAGGGTGCTGTCCTTAATTAATTGCAGAATGCGGCCCAGTTGCTCTGCCGTGATGTTCAGTTCGTTGATGCCGACTTCGAGGCGGTTCAGTGCAGCAGACACATCACCCTGTACCCAGTTGGCAGCCAGTTTGTAGTCGCCAGCGATTTTCGCTGCGGTTTCAAAGAAGTCTGCGAGGTCACGGTTGGCGGCCAGTACGGCGGCGTCTGTGTCTGACAGGCCGTGGTCGTTTTCGAAACGTGCTTTCTTGGCATCAGGCAGTTCTGGCAGCGTTTCTTTTACGGCGTCGACGTACTCCTGATCAATGATGACAGGCAGCAGGTCCGGGCACGGGAAGTAGCGGTAGTCGTTCTCTACTTCTTTAGAGCGCATGGCGCGGGTTTCATTTTTGTCTGCATCGTACAGGCGGGTTTCCTGCAGGATGACGCCACCGTCTTCGAGGATGTCCATCTGACGTTCGATTTCGGCGTTGATTGCGCGTTCTACGTTACGGAAGCTGTTTACGTTTTTAATTTCGGTACGGGTACCGAACTCTTCCTGACCTTTTGGGCGCAGAGATACGTTACAGTCACAACGCATGGAGCCTTGCGACAGGTCGCCGTCGCACACACCTAAGTAGGTCACGATGCTGTGCATCTTTTTGAAGTAGGCCGCAGCTTCTTTAGCCGTACGCAGTTCTGGCTCAGAAACGATTTCGATCAGTGGCGTACCGGCACGGTTCAGGTCGATGCCTGACATACCGCTGAAGCCTTCGTGCACAGATTTACCTGCGTCTTCTTCGAGGTGTGCGCGGGTTACGTTAATACGGCGGGTTTCGCCGTCGTCCAGTTCGATATCAATGTGCCCCATGCCAACGATCGGGTGGTGCAGCTGAGTCGTCTGGTAGCCCTTAGGTGAATCCGGGTAAAAATAGTTTTTACGGTCGAAGACACTTTTCAGGCCGATTTCGGCATCAATCGCGAGGCCGAACTTCACAGCCATGCGCAGTGCTTCTTCGTTAAATACCGGCAGTACGCCCGGCAGACCCAGGTCGACAGCGCAGGCCTGAGTGTTGGCTTCGGCACCGTATGCGGTCGAAGCGCCGGAAAAAATCTTAGACTTGGTGGCCAGCTGAGCATGAATCTCAAGGCCAATTACGACTTCCCATTCCATCATAAACCTCTCTTATTCAATGCCCTGTGGAGCTTTCAGGTGCCAATCAGTCGCTTGCTGGAATTTATGACCAGCGTTCAGGATGCGAGCTTCGTCGAAGTAGTTACCAATCAGTTGCAGGCCCACTGGCAGGTTGTTTACCTGGCCGCATGGCACAGACATCCCCGGCAGACCGGCCAGGTTGGTTGCGATGGTAAAGATATCTTCGAGGTACATGGCGACTGGGTCGTCGGTTTTCTCACCAAACTTAAATGCTGGCGTCGGTGAGGTCGGGCTCATGATGACGTCGACGTCTTTAAAGGCTTCGACAAAATCATTTTTAATCAGGCGGCGAACCTGTTGCGCTTTTTTGTAGTAGGCATCGTAGAAGCCTGCAGACAGTGCGTAGGCACCGACCATAATGCGGCGCTTAACCTCATTACCGAAGCCTTCACCACGTGAGCGGCAGTAGAGGTCTTCGATGTCTTTCGGATCTTCGCAGCGATAACCGAAACGAACACCATCCATACGAGACAGGTTGGCTGAACACTCGGCCGGTGCAACTACGTAGTAAGTCGGCACAGAGAGGTGGGTGTTCGGCAGTGAAATCTCTTTCACTTTGGCGCCCATTTTTTCGTATTCGGCGATGGCGTTGCGTACCTGCTGCTGCATTTCGGCGCTGATGTCGTCGCGGAAATATTCAGTTGGCAGGCCGATGGTTATGCCTTCAATGCTGTCGTTGAGCGTGCTGGTGTAATCCGGCACGTCGCGCTCAACACAGGTGGAGTCTTTCTTATCGAAGCTGGCCATCACATTCATCATCATGGCGGAGTCTTCGACGGTGCGGGTCATGGTGCCGGCCTGATCAAGGCTGGATGCGAAGGCAATCATGCCCCAGCGAGATACGCGTCCGTAGGTTGGCTTCAGGCCAGTAATACCACAGAGGGCAGCAGGCTGACGGATTGAACCACCGGTATCGGTTGCTGTTGCACCCGGTACTAAACGAGCTGCAACGGCTGCGGCCGAACCACCGGATGAACCGCCGGGTACGCGGTCGGTATCCCATGGGTTTTTCACCGGGCCGAAGTAAGAGGTTTCGTTGGATGACCCCATGGCGAATTCGTCCATGTTGGTTTTACCCAGTGAAACGGCGCCGGCGTTATTGAAGTTCTCGACCACGGTTGCGTCGTAGGGGGCTTCAAAGTTGCTCAGCATTTTTGAACCGCAGGTGGTCAATACGCCTTTGGTGCAGAAAATATCTTTGTGCGCCATCGGTACGCCTGTCCATGGGGTCGCGTTACCCGCGGCACGGCGCTCATCGGCGGCTTTCGCTTGCGCGAGTGCTTGTTCTTCGGTGACGGTGATAAAGCTGTTGAGGCCTTTATCGAGGTCTTTAACCCGCGACAGCAGGTCGGTCGTGATTTCGGTGCTGGAGTATTCTCCGGCGGCGAGATCGCGTGAAATCTCAGCAATAGTTTTGTTGTGCATTCTCAATGTCCTGGAGGCAACTGCCCAGTTAGTGGCCGGGCCTTATTCAACTACTCGAGGCACAAGGTAGTGACCTTGCTCGGTGGCTGGTGCAATTTTCTGGAAGTTCTCGCGCTGATTTTCTTCGGTCACTACGTCGGCGCGCAGGCGCTGAACCGCATCAAGCGGGTGAGCCATCGGGTCGACACCATCGGTATCGGCAGCAGAAAGCTGGTCTACCAGGTCGAGAATATTGGTCAGATTGGTCTGATATTCGGCTATCTGACCGTCGTCGATCTGCAGGCGGGCAAGGCTGGCAATTTTGCGAACCTGATCCTGATCCAGAGCCATGGGTTTACTCCAATGAATACGAACGAATATATAAGTGGGCGAGACTACCACAAATGTCCCTTGCCCTAAATCCCCGCCATTGCTAGAGTTACGGCAATTTTTTGCCATATTTGTTTACGGGAACCCGGTGGATGTTTAAGAAGCTCCGTGGCCTGTTCTCCAGTGATCTGTCTATCGACCTGGGAACCGCCAACACCCTGATTTACATGAGAGATAAGGGAATTGTCCTGAATGAACCGTCAGTGGTTGCCATCCGGACTCAGCCTAATGGTAAATCAGTACAGGCCGTCGGTGCCGATGCGAAGCGCATGCTGGGCCGTACGCCCGGAAATATTCAGGCGATTCGCCCGCTCAAAGACGGCGTCATTGCCGACTTTGAAGTCACTGAAAAAATGCTCGAACTGTTTATCAAGCAGGTGCACGAGCGCAGCCTGATGCCGCCAAGCCCACGTGTTGTGGTGTGTGTGCCGTTCCAGGCTACCAAAGTCGAGCGCCGTGCGATTCGTGATTCCGTGATTAATGCCGGTGCGAGCAAGGCGTATCTGATTTACGAACCGATGGCCGCAGCGATTGGTGCTGGCCTGCCGGTTGATGAAGCACGCGGTTCGATGGTTGTTGATATCGGTGGTGGTACTACTGAGATTGCGATCATTTCTCTGAGTGGTGTGGTTTACGCCGAATCTGTGAAAGTCGGTGGTGACCGCTTCGATGAAGCGATTGTGGCTTACGTGCGTAAGCACTACGGCAGTCTGATCGGTGAAGCGACTGCTGAGCGCATCAAGCAGGAAATCGGAACGGCTTACCCTGGCGGTGAAGTCCGTGAAATCGATGTTCGCGGTCGCAACCTGGCAGAAGGTATTCCACGTAGCTTTACGCTGAATTCAAACGAAATTCTCGAAGCTCTGCAGGAGTCTCTGGCGCAGATCGTTCAGGCGGTTAAAGGTGCGCTTGAGCAATCACCACCTGAGCTGTCTTCAGACGTTGCTGAGCGTGGCATGGTTCTGACCGGCGGTGGTGCACTGTTGCGTGACCTCGATAAACTGCTGAGCGAAGAAACGGGCCTGCCAGTGATTGTTGCTGATGACCCGCTGACCTGTGTTGCACGCGGTGGTGGTAAGTTCCTGGAGAACGCGACCGAGCAGCAGTTGGCCATGGCGGCGCTTGAGTGATCCGGTTTCCGGGCCTGTTAAGAATGCATTCGCAGCGTTCTTTGCACATATATCTGTAGAAAGGGGCCGTCAGGCCCCTTTTTCTTTTCCGTATCCGGGCCAGACGGTATAGTTGGGCATGATATTTCAACGAGTGAGGCAGCGTCATTAAAGCTCAGTTTCAGGTGCCCCCATTCCAAGGACAGCGAGTCGGCCTGATCGCAGTGTTTTGCCTTGTGCTCATGTGGGTGGATAACCAATATTCCTGGCTCGATTCCGTGCGTTATGGTGTCGGCTACCTGATTGCGCCGGCCCGTCAGACGGCGGTTATTCCTCTTTCGGTAGCCGAATGGATGAGCGAAAATGCGACGTTACGGCGTGAGCTTCTGAAAGAAAACAAAGTCCTCTCTGCACGAAACCTTGTTCTTGAGCGTAAAGCACAGCGCATGGCCTCTCTTGAGGCGGAGAACATGTCTCTGCGCGAACTTCTGTCGGCTTCCGACCAGGTCGACGACAAAGTCCTGGTTACTTCGGTCACGGCCGTTGATCCTGACCCTTACACTCAGCAGATTCTGATTGATAAAGGCGGCAGCGACGGTGTGTTTGTCGGGCAGCCAGTACTTGATGCTTATGGGCTGCTGGGGCAGGTCATTGATGTGCTGCCATTTTCTTCGCGGGTGTTGATGATCGCGGATTCCAACCACGCCGTACCCGTGCAGGTAAACCGCAATGGTGTGCGTGCGATTGCGACGGGCACTGGCGCCCTGAACGAGCTGGAGCTGATTTATGTCCCTAATACGGCTGATATCAAGGTTGGTGATATGTTGGTCAGCTCGGGTCTTGGCGGACGTTATCCTAAAGGGTATCCGGTCGCGACCGTCAGCAGCATTCGTAATACGCCGGGTGAGTCGTTCGCGACTGTGACGGCAGAACCGACGGCAAAGCTCGATCGCAGCCGCCATCTGCTTTTGGTGTTTACCGACGAAGCCGGACGCGTTCCCCCTGAGCAGTTGTGGAGGAATGAAGAATGAAATTGCACAGTATTGTGTACGTTATGATCATGCTGTTCGTGGCTTTTGTACTTGAGCATCTGCCTCTGCCTGCCATGGTCGACTGGTTCCAGCCGGCCTGGGTAATGCTGGTTGTGACGGCTGCTGTTCTTGCGGCGCCCTCTGTATTTGGCGTGTGGCTGGCTATACCGCTGGGCCTGATGTTGGATGTTGAGAAAGGTACGCTACTCGGGCTCCATGTGTTGCTGGTGGCGATGCACGTGTATTTGCTGCAGTTGCTGTATCGCCGCATGTATCTGTTTAACGTGCTCCAGCAGGCCGCTGTGCTCTTTTTAATGGTACTGGCAGAGCAGATTATTCATTACTGGTCACTGGCGGTGATGCGCGAAGATGCGACTCCGATCATGCTGCTCGCTCCGGCTCTGACCACGGCCGTACTCTGGCCCTGGGTTTACGTGATTGGTTATCGCTCGCTGCAACGCATGGAGTCTTCATGATTCTCGCGTCTTCATCGCCAAGGCGTCGGGAGTTGCTGACGCAGATCGGTGTACGTTTTCGTATTCAGGCGGCGGATATCGATGAAACTCCTTTTGCTGATGAGCCTGCCGTGGCCTATGTCGAACGCATGGCATTGGAGAAAGCCAGAAAAGTCGCAGAAGGGCATTCGCAGGAAGTGATTCTTGGATCAGACACCAGTGTGATCTTCTCCGGGGAAATTCTCGGAAAACCTGTCAATAATCGTGAAGCTGAAGAAACGTTGCAGCGGCTTTCCGGTCAGACTCATCAGGTGCTCAGTGCCGTCGCTGTGGTTAAGGGCGACAGAGAGAAAGTGATTAGTGTGGCGACTGAAGTCACCTTCCGGTCATTAAGTGATGAAGAAATAGCGCGTTATGTCGCGACCGGAGAACCTGCCGATAAGGCAGGAAGTTATGGAATTCAGGGGATGGGCGCCATTCTGGTGGCAGGCATTTCTGGTAGTTATAGCAACGTGGTCGGCCTGCCGCTGACCGAGACCGCCGCCCTGTTAAATGAATTTGATGTGCCTGTCTGGCATACAGAAGAATTATGAATGTGAACGCAGAGATTTTAATGAACGTCACACCGACAGAGACACGCGTCGGTGTAGTGGAAAACGGTGTACTGCAGGAAATCTTTATCGAGCGTGAAAATCATCGTGGCCTGGTAGGTAATATCTACAAGGGCAAGGTGGTGCGGGTACTGCCGGGTATGCAGGCCGCGTTTGTCGATATCGGTCTTGAAAGGGCGGCGTTTATTCATGCCGCTGAAATCGGTGATGGCGACGCCAATACGCCGATTAACCAGCTGGTGCACGAAGGTCAGTCGCTGGTCGTTCAGGTGACAAAAGATCCGATCGGTACCAAAGGTGCCCGCTTGACTACTCAACTCTCGATTCCTTCGCGCTATCTGGTGTTTATGCCGGGTTCGGTGCATGTCGGTATTTCGCAGAAAATCGAAGAAAATGGTGAGCGTGATCGACTCAAGCAGCTGGTGAAAGACAGTATGGAAGTCGAGGGCCTCACCGGGGAGGCCGGATTTATTCTGCGTACCGCGGCCGAAGGTGTGGGCGAAGAAGAAATCGGTGCAGATACCAGCTACCTGCGTCGCTTGTGGCGAAAACTGCAGGAGCGTATCGCGGACAACAAGCCACCCAGCCTTGTATACGACGAACTGCCTCTGTCGCTGCGGACGATTCGTGACCTGTCCCGTCCAGAAACCAGCAAGCTGTTGATTGACTCCCGCGAGACGTTCCAGAAAATCGAACAGTTCTGTCAGCAGTATGTGCCAGAGGTTGCTGAGAAAATCGAATACTATCCGGGGCCGCGTCCGATCTTTGACCTCTACAGTGTGGAAGATGAAATTCAGCGTGCCCTTGAACGCAAAGTGCCCCTGAAATCAGGCGGCTATCTGGTGATTGATCAGACGGAAGCCATGACCACCATTGATGTGAACACGGGTGGTTTTGTCGGTCGCCGTAATCTCGAAGAAACGATTTTTAAAACCAATCTTGAAGCGGCAACCGCCATCGGTCGTCAGGTTCGTTTGCGTAACCTGGGCGGCATTATCATTCTCGATTTTATCGATATGACCGACACTGAACATCAGCGTCAGGTGCTGCGTATGCTCGAGAAGGTGCTGGAGAAAGATCACACCAAAACCAAGATCAGCGGTGTGTCTGAATTAGGGCTGGTGGAGATGACGCGTAAGCGTACCCGTGAGTCTCTTGAGCACATGCTGATGGAAACCTGCCAGGCCTGTGATGGTCGTGGTGTGGTTAAAACAGCAGAGACCGTCTGCTATGAAATATTCCGTGAAATTCTGCGTGAAGAGCGCGCGTACGAAGCAGGGACTTATCTCGTTCTGGCGAGTCAGCAGGTGGTCGATCGCCTGTTAGATGAAGACAGTCATGGAATGGCTGATCTTGAAGCGTTTATTGGCAAGGCAATTAAGTTGCAGGTCGAAGCCCAGTATACGCAGGATCAGTACGACATCGTCCTGCAGTAACAGGTGTACTGATGTTGCGCTCAGTCTGGACTCAGTTATGGATAACTCTGGTGGTAGCCACAGTGCTGCTCGCCTTTTATACCAGTCTCGGCCGACAGTTAATTCCGCTGATTGAAACTCAGAAGCCTGAGCTTGAGGCGCTGTTGCAACAGCAGCTAGGCTTGCCCGTCAGCGTTGGTACTCTTCAAGGTGACTGGAATCTTCTGTCACCGGTCGTGCGTCTGGAAGATATTCAGGTGGGTGGCGAAGATGAGACCCTTAGTGTTGGGCGCATTGAAGCCGAACTGGATATCAGCGCTACTGCATTTTATTTCTCCCCCGTTTTTAAGCGCATTCTTGTCGAAAACGTGCGTGCGCCTCTGACTGAGAATGAAGACGGCCAGTTATTTCTGGGTGAGCGGCCCTTAATTAATACCTCAAATATTACCGACCCAAAGACAGATAAGGCCGATAAAAAAGCGACACCGCGCTGGCTTGAATGGTTGGGCTATCAGCAGGCTGTGATTCTCAGTGATTGGGAAATTACCAATGCCCGCAGTAGTGGTTCGGAAACGCTCCTGATCCGTAAGGTGTTGTGGCGTAACCGGGGTGAGCAGCATGCACTTGAAGGTGACGTTGCCTGGGGGCGTGAAGAAATTGCCGATGTGTATGTGGGCGCCCAGCTGAAGGGCCCGTTGTGGCCGTGGGACGATCAGGAAGGTCAGATTTATCTGCGTGCCGATGAACAGCAGTGGACCCGCTGGATTCCGGAAGACCTGCCGCGGGAACTCTCGTTGCCGTCATTGCGTGGCAGTATGGAAGGGTGGTTGTCGATTGCTAATGGCGACCTCGATTCTATCTATGTGCGTGGTGAAGTACCGGAATTAATGTTGGATGCACCGGCTAAGCAGCTTGTGCTGACAGACGGGCAGCTGGAAATCTCAGGCGAGCGCAGTGATGAAGACTGGCACCTGAGCATTCGTCAGGAATTCACGCAGAATCTGCCGTTAAACGAACTGCGCCTTAGCTCAGTTCAACTCGATGACGAGCGTGGCTGGCACATAGGTATTCCTCGTGCCGACCTTCAGGACGTCAGTAATTTCATACTGGATTACAACTTGCTGCCCGAACGTTTCAGCCGGTATATCGAGAACCTTGAACCTGAAGGATTGGCAGAAAGCGTACGCATCAGTCTGGTGCCTGAAGTGGCTGAGACAGGTGAACGTGGTGTCGATATCCGGGCAGACCTGAGCGACATCTCGACCAAAGCGTTTATTGGTATTCCGGCCTTTACTGGTGCCGATGGGCATCTGCACTTGCAGCCGCAGGGTGGCGTCGCTCATATTGATGACCCTTCCCTCAGTATGCACCTTGATGGCGTCTACAATCCGACCTGGGATCTGACTGACGCCTCTGCGAGCTTCTATTGGGATATTCAGCCGGAGCTTTTCAATCTACGACTGGTCGACCTCGACGCCGGACTGCGTGATGCCCGTGTTCATGGCGACCTTGCGATTCGCCTGCCGCGACGCGATACGGATGTAGAAAGTCACCTTGCCTTGATACTTGGGATTGATAAGGCGGATATCCGCTTACAGGAAGACCTGGTTCCCGACATGCTCGACCCGTCCATTAATGAGTGGCTCGATGATTCCTTGCGAGGAGGAACAGCTTCTCAAGTCGGCTTTGTATTGAACGGCGTTATCGGGGGCGATATTCCAGACAACGGTCTGACTACGCAGCTTTATCTCGAAGCCGATAACGCCACCATCGATTATCTGGATGGCTGGCCTTCGGTGGCTGGTGTTAAAGGACGTGTATTTCTCGACAGCCCTGATCTGGATGCATGGATTGATGAAGGGCGCACTTTGGGTGGGCAACTGAGTCCGGGGGCGCGGGTTAAATTACGCGACACCCGTGCGGGTACCGAGCTATCCCTTAATGGTCATATCGAAGGTGACAGCAGTGAGGCGTTACTCTATTTGCAGGAGACACCACTGGCGGATCTGATTGATCGATCTCTTGATGATTGGCTGGCTACAGGCTCAGCAGCAACCGATCTCAGTCTGTCGATGATTCTTGGTGACGAAGATGCTACGCCCGATGTTGAGCTGCGCAGTGTGCTCCAGAATACCGGCATTACGCTCACGTCTGCAGACCTGAAATTCAGCGATCTGAATGGTGCGCTGACGTTTGATACCGATACCGGTTTATTCGCCGACAAACTCAGTGGACGTACTTTTGGTGGCGAGTTTACGCTGGATATTAATTCGGTCGCTACCGGCGACAGTTATCGGATTGATGGCGATGCCTCTGGTAGCGCTGACTGGCAATCGTTTAAACAATGGGCGGATTTATTTTTACTCGACCCGGTAAAAGGCCAGTTGAGCTATCGCGCCAGCCTGGGTATTGACCCCGCTGAAGACAATCCGTTTAACCTCCTGATTGAGTCCGACTTGCAGGGCACAGAGGTCTCCCTGCCTGCACCTATGGGTAAAGTATCGGAAGATAAGCGTCGTCTCACAGCCCTTGTGACACCGGGAGATACCATTGACGTTTCAGTGAATTATGACGATTTACTGAGTACGTCGGTGCGACTCGATGACGCGGGTGTAACCACAGGTGAAGTGGTGCTGGGTGGTGGCGAAGCGCGTATTGATGATAGCCCTGGCATTGATATTACAGGCCGGGTTCCGGGAACGGTGAATGTCTCAGACTGGTGGGATGTCTGGGATCGTATGATGCTGCTGGTGGAAAAAGCAGATGCCCGGGCGCTGGCTCAGGGTTTACCGACCGAGCTTCCTGAAAATACGCTTGGGAATACCAACCCGGTCAGTTCGGTTGAGCTGACTATCGACTCACTCGATGCATGGGATATTCCGATCGGAGCTACTCGTGTTTCGGGCGGCCAGGAGTTTGGTGAGTGGACGATCCAGCTCGCTAATGAAGTTGCTCGGGGCACGGTCGTTATCCGCGAAGACGACAATGATCCTCTGGTTCTGTTGATGGACTTTGTGCACGTACCTGAGCCCCAGGAACCGGTGCCTGAACAAACGATTGCGTCTGCAGCGGCCGAAACTTCAGCAACTGCTTCACAAAGTACAGACCCGATGGCGGAGTTTATCCCGGCAGATGTCAGCGCTATGGATATCACGATTCAGGAGCTTTATTACGGTACTCGTAACTTTGGTCGTTGGCAGGCGACAACGCGTCCGATTCCATCCGGGTTGAGCTTGCAGGTTCTCGACAGTGACATGAAGGGGATTAAACTTCAGGGAACACTGGACTGGGTTTTACGCGAAGGTCAGCATGCAACGCGTATGACGGAGTTTGATGTCCGTGCGAGTAAGGTCGCCGATATTCAGCGCGCCTTCCGTCTGCAACCTGTGGTTGAGGGCGATAAACTCACTGGCAAATTCAGCCTCGACTGGATTGGCTCGCCCGCTGGTTTTGACACCGAAACGTTAAATGGCAAAGCCAATTTCCGTATTACGAACGGACGTGTGAATGCAGAAGGAGCGGCGGCTCTGAAAGCCTTCGGTGCATTGAATTTCAATTCTATTTTCCGGCGTCTTCGTCTCGACTTTTCTGACCTTGTAGGCTCGGGGCTGGCATTCGATACCATGAAAGGTGCAGCGACTATCGAGCAGGGTGTGCTGACGTTAAGTGAGCCTATTACTGTTGATGGTCCGGGCGGTAAATTCCTGACCTCGGGTATGACAGACCTGAATACCACTGAGCTAGATATGAAGCTGGCGGTGACCTTTCCCGTGACTAATACCTTACCTCTGGTCGCCGTACTGGCGGGTTTTGCACCACCCGTCGCCGCATCTATCTACGTCACCGAACGACTCATCGGTGACGAATTGGAGCGCTTTACCAGTGCAAGTTATACCATCTCCGGGACCTGGCAGGAGCCGGACGTAAAACTGAATAAAGCCTTCGATAATGACGTTGAGGGCAAAAAGAGCCGGGGCTTTATGGATCGCGTACTGAGTATTTTTGGCTTGGGAGGAGATGACTGATGACAGGCAGAATTGCAGCGGTGCAATGCACCAGCGTCAGTGATCCGGAAAAGAATAAACGGGCGCTGTCGGTGTTGATTTCTGAAGCAGCTTCTCAGGGGGCAGATCTCGTGCTTCTGCCCGAAATGTGCCTGAGCATGAACAGTGATTATTATCAGGAGCTTGCTGAAGACAGCGCAACACTGGACTGGCTGGCAGCTCAGGCTGCCACCCATTCGTTGTGGCTGGTGGCTGGTGCTGTTCCTCAGCCAGCCCCGGGTGATGACGCCCGTGTTCGTTCTGCGTCACTGGTGTTTAACCCGGAAGGCGAGTTAGTTAAACGCTACGATAAAATTCATTTATTTGATGTCGACGTAGGGGATGCTCAGGGAAGCTACCGGGAGTCTGATACCTTTTCTTCGGGCAGTGACATCGTCAATATCGAAACACCTGTCGGCAATATCGGTCTGACGATTTGTTTTGATCTACGCTTCCCTGAACAGTATCAGGCTCTGCGTGACGCCGGTGCAGATATTATTCTTGTGCCAGCCGCCTTTACACATACTACGGGCGAGGCGCACTGGGAAATTCTGTTGAAGGCCCGGGCCATCGAAACGCAATGTTATGTACTCGCGGCTAACCAGTGTGGCTGGCATGACGACAAACGCCGCACTTGGGGGCACTCGATGATTATTGACCCCTGGGGTGAATCACTGGGAATGCTCCATGAGTCGCCGGGTGTGATTGTTGCCGACGTGGATCTGAAAGTGTTGGAAGACCTCAGAAAGAAAATGCCACTCACTCGTCCATAGTGAGTACTTTAAGCGACTGGCCTTGATGTCATCGTCAGACCAGTCGTTCGTAGAGCAGGCCGAGAACTAATATCAGTAAGATAAAAGAAACCCCTTGCCAGAACCTGACCGGATCTCGCTCCATCACCGGTGGGCGTGATTTCTGAAGGTAGACTGAATTCGGATTTCTCAGATCATAAATAAATTCAGCCGGTTCTTTGTAGCGCATCGCTCGTTTAGGGTGGACCGCCTTTTTAATCGCCTCATCAACCCAGACGGGAATAGCACGTCCGCAACTTCGCACAGAGGTGTAGTGCAGTTTATTCAGGTCCTTACGTTTGGTGATGCGGGCGACATCTGAGCCGTACGGTAAGCGCCCGGTCAGTAGTTCGTAAGTAATTGCACCGAGAGCGTACACATCGGATTCTGTAGAGCCCTGTGCTCCCAGAAAATATTCCGGGGCGGAGTATTGAGCCGTGCCAAGTAACGTCAGGCGCTCGAGCGGTGTATCTATTTCGGTGATGCCTGCTACCTGCGTCGAGCCAAAGTCCAGAATTCGCACGGTGCCATCATTGCCGATCATTAAATTATCGGGTTTAAGGTCCTGATGCAGCATTTCCAGGCGGTGAAAGGCCTGAACGCCACGGGCGGCCTGTTCCATAATTTCCCGGACCTGTTCGAGGGTCGGCTCCGGATGATCACGCATCCACTGGTCAAGTGTCTGGCCTTCGATGTATTCGGTGGTGACGTAAATAAAGTTGCGCACCCGATGCGATGGCCCCGGACGAACTACGTAAGGGCTGTCTATTCTTCTGGCAATCCAGTCTTCCAGCAGAAAGCGTTCAAGGTACGCCGTGTTGTCACGCAGCTCACCGGATGGCGTTTTCAGAATCAGCGTTTGTTCTGTCTCTGTGTCTTTTGCAAGATATACATGGCTGCGTGGGCTGCTGTGTATCTTGCGCAGAATGTTATAGCCGTCGAACTCATCGCGCGCCTTCAGAGAAGGAGGAAAGGGAAGTTCGGTGAGCTGTTGATGAACATCCTCTTTATTCTGATCAAGCAGGTGATCAATACGTAAAATCTGGATCGTCAGGTTGTCGTCACTGTTGTTATCCCGTGCGGCTTCGAGGATTTCTCGTGCGGCACGATCAAGATCCGATGAATATTTATTGATCGTACTGATGACCAGCTCGTCGCTGACGAACTCATAAATGCCATCGGTAGCACTGATAAAGATATCACCGACATTGACTGACAGAGACAGATAATCAATTTCTAGCTGGGTATCCATGCCTAAGGCACGGGTCAGGTAGCTTTGGTCTTCGGAGGTATAAAAACGATGGTCTGTGGTCAGTTGTTCCAGCTGTTTATCTGCAACACGGTAAACACGGCTGTCACCGACGTGAAAAATGTGGGCGGTACGGGATTTAATAACTAACCCATTAAAGGTGCAGACATAGCCTTTATTCGGGTCGTAGCTTCTCAGGTTTCTTCTGGCTTGTGCATGTAGCCATGAGTTTGTTGCCTCCAGTACCCTTAGCCCCGAGGTCTTTACTGTCCATGCTTCTGAGGTGCTGAAATAGTCACTGAGAAAGCTCTGAACAGCGGTAGCGCTGGCGTCATGACTGACGTTGCTGCTACTGATGCCATCGGCGAGAGCCATGGCTACGCCTTTGCTTTCGAGAAGAGGGAGCGTTGGTGTGTGAACGGCGTGAAAGTCCTGGTTAATGGCTTTGACGCCTTTATCGCTGCATTGCCCTGTGCTGACTTTCAGCTGCTCTGACATGGTGTTGCCTCGCAGAAAAAACAGATCTGCCTGTGCAAGGTGCACAGGCAGAGTGTATTGCTATCCGTCGAAGGGTAGCGATTACAGAGTACGGTCGGCACTCTGACGTACGTGTGTAAAGTACAGTGGCAGAGCGACGAACACAAAACCACCGACAAGGTTACCCAGTGCGGTAGGCAGTTCGTTCCAGATGATGTAGTCCATCACAGTAAAGTCACCGCCCATGATCATTGAGAATGGGAACAGGAACATGTTGACGATGGAGTGCTCGAAACCCATGAAGAAGAACAGCATGATTGGCATCCACATAGCGAACATTTTAGAGATCGCAGAAGTAGATATCATGGCGCCAACAACACCCATAGATACCATCCAGTTGCACAGCATGCCGCGGATGAAAATAGTCAGCCAGCCGTCTACGCCGTGCGATGCATAACCTACGGTACGTGATTCACCAATGGTTGATACTTTGGCTGCGATTGCGCCGCCGTCAGTGTTGTAGCCATAGGTCAGGATGAAAGAGATCATTACCGCAACAGACAGAGCACCCGCAAGGTTGCCGCAGAATACCAGGCCCCAGTTACGCAGCATCTGCGGAACGGTACAGCCAGGACGCTTGTCGATAATCGCCAGTGGCACCAGAGTGAATACACCGGTCAGCAGGTCGAACTTCATCAGGTAGAGCATGATGAAACCTACCGGGAACAGCACAGCCCCCAGAATTGGCGAACCACTTTTCATGGCGACGGTGATCGCGAATACAGCAGCCAGAGCCAGAATAGCCCCAGCCATAAAAGCACGGATCAACGTGTCTTTGGTCGACATGAATATCTTTTCTGCACCGCTATCCACCATTTTTGTGGCGAACTCAGAAGGCATTAAGTAGGACATAGCATTTCCTCATTATTTGGGGGTGTTCTATCGGCTTTAAAATGAAAAACGGCGTCGCCCCAGTCAGTGATTAACCGATGGGTATCGACGCCGTTATCGAATTTTTTCTGAATTTTTTAAGAGCCGCCGTTGGCTCAACAGGGATTTTGCAACCGTCGTGCCATGTTTAAAAAATGTCAATAAAACCCCATAAAAACAGTGGCTTAAGACAGGGGGTTAGATGCTCATTGAGTGTCGGGGAGAACCTGCGGTGCACGACGGTGCGATAGACAGGTGCATGCAAAACAAAAAATGCGCACTAAGTGCGCATCTTTATATAAGGGTAAGAGGGACGGGGGGATAACCTGATGAAGAGCTCAGGCGTTGCTGTCGATTTCTTTTATCAGCTGGAAGAGTTTCTTGAATGCCGTTCCCGGCTTTGGTGGCTCAGCCTGCATTTCTTTCTGCGCATTGCGCACAAGGTTGCGTAGTTGTTGCCGGTCTGTGTCTGGGTAGGTATCCAGAAATTCATTCATTGCCTTACCGTCATTGATAAGGCGATTACGCCACTGCTCCAACTGGCCTATCCGGCGACCGAAGGCCTCGCTAGAAGGATCGAGCATATCGATTGCTTCTTGAATCGCGTCGATATCTTCAGAGCGCATTAGTTTGCCGATGTATTGAAAGTGACGGCGGCGGGCTTCGTGTTTTTTAATACGACGGCTCTCTTCCAGCGCGGCCATTAGCACATCGGTAATCGGAAGGTCAGTCCATTTGGCAGGCGGAAGATTGCACAGAGTTTCTCCGAGTTCCTGATAGCGATGCATTTCACGCTTCATTTCAGTCTTACTGACCAGTTCGTATTCGATGTCGTCGTCTTCGTGGGTCATAAGAACTCCGGAGTATTCAGTGGTGATCAGCTCAGCGACTGGTCAGCTTACAGATAGAAGATTGTGGCGAGCCCGAGAAATGACAGGAAGCCGATCACGTCGGTGACGGTTGTCAGTACTACGCCACCGGCGAGTGCCGGGTCGATGCCACGGGCTTTGAGTATCAGTGGTAATGCCGCGCCCGTGACTGCAGCGACCAGTAAATTAATGATAATCGCAGCGCCGATAATGGCGGCGATGCCCGGATCGTTGAACCAGAGCAGAGTAATGACCGCGATGACAGCCGCCCAGAGCACGCCGTTAATGCCTGCGACGATAATTTCCCGGTTAAACAGCCAGCGGAAGTTTGCGCTGGAGAGATGCCCCAGTGCCTGCCCGCGAATAACCAGGGTCAGGACCTGACTGCCAGCGATGCCGCCCATACTGGCAACGATGGGCATCAGTACAGCAAGAGCGACCACCTGTTCGATGGTTTTATCAAACAGGCCGATGACGGCGGAGGCAGCCAGTGCCGTAAGCAGGTTAATGCCCAGCCAGACAGCTCGACGGCGGCTGGTTTTCAGCGCCGGAGCAAAGGTATCTTCTTCTTCATCCAGACCCACGGAACTCATCAGCGAGTGGTCCGCGGTTTCCCGGATAACGTCAACCACGTCATCGATGGTGATACGACCGATAAGTTTGCCCTCTGCATCGACAACCGGAGCCGATACAAGGTCGTGTCGTTCGAACAGTTTGGCAACGTCTGTGTCCTGCATGGTGGCAGGGATCACCCGGGCGTCGGTGGTCATCACCTCACGCACGGTCTGGTTGGGATCGCTGACAAGAAGCTTGTTGATGGTCAGGATGCCAATAAATTCGTTGTTCCGGTTTACGACCAGAAGGTTATCCGTCATTTCTGGCAGCGTCGGGTGGCGACGCAGGTAACGCATAACAACTTCGAGCGTGATGTCAGGACGGATGGTCACCGTATCGGTGTTCATCAGACCACCGGCGCTGTCCTCCGGGTAGCCCAGTACCTGTTCAAGACGGGTACGGTCCTGCTGGTCCATCGCGTCGAGTACTTCCTGGGTAACGCGTTCAGGAAGTTGCTGCAGGATGTCGGCGACGTCATCGGCGTCGAGGTCTGAAGTGATGTCGACCAGTTCTTCGGCACTCAGGTCCGACAGGAAGTGTGCCTGCAGGTCTTCGCTTAAGTACTGGAGTACTTCACCTTCGAGTTCTTTGTCGACCAGATCCCAGAGCACTTTACGTGCTTTCGGCGGGGACGACTCGATCAGGTGAGCAATATCGGCAGGCGCGAGACCAGAATTCAGGATGCGCTCTACTTTATTCAGGGCACCACTTTCCAGGGCAGCATTAAGGCTGTGGAGTTTTGCTTTTGCCTTTTCTGTGTGCTGAGCCATGGCCGGAATCCGGAGTAAATCGGGTTAACTGATTCTAGCCTGATTGCTCGGTTGATACCACGAAAGTACTCGCAGTTTTGGGCCTAATCAGCTGTTTTAGCGGGGATAATCGTGAAATTTTCCTGAGGGCTATTCTTCTTCATCGAAGCGACGATCAATGAGATCGGTAATGGCATCGACGGCAGCTCCTTCGTCACTGCCTTCCGCAGTCAGAATCAGTTCAGTGCCTTTGCTGGCAGCCAGCATCATGACGGACATAATGCTTTTGCAGTCGACCATACGCCCGTCCTGGCCAATCTTAAGCTGGCTGGAGAATGCTGACGCAGTAGATACCAGTTTGGCCGCTGCGCGGGCATGCAGGCCGAGTTTATTTATTATAAGAACGTTTTTCTGGATCATACGGTGTCCGGATTATGGAGTAGGCAGGTTCGCTGCTCGTGCGAGTTCACGATGACGCACCTGGACGTTCGGGTATTTCATTCGGTATTCGGTGGCGAGTTGCTCAGCCAGATAAACGGATCTGTGCTGACCGCCGGTGCAACCAATGGCGATCGTCATATAGCTGCGGTTAGCTTCGATCAGACGGTCAGTCCATTGCCCCAGAAAGTCGCTGATCGATTTTCGCATTTCACCGACGACGTCATAGCTGTTCAGGAATAATTGTACTTCGCTGTCGAGGCCTGTGAGCTTGCGCAGGTCTTCACTCCAGTACGGATTGGGCAGATGGCGCACATCGAACACGTAGTCTGCGTCGGTGGGGATACCATGCTTAAATCCGAACGATTCAAATAATATCGACATTTCACCGTTGGGGCGGTCTGCAACCCGCAGGCGAATCATGCTGCGCAACTCGTGAACTGACATGTGCGTTGTATCTAATGTCAGATCCGCCATGTTGGCGAGCGGATCAAGGAGGTCTTTCTCCTGATCGATGGCTTCTGCAAGTGACAGCTCGTGGGTTGTCAGCGGGTGCTTGCGTCGTGTCGCACTGAATCGCTGTAGCAGAACTTTTTCAGAGGCGTCGAGATAAACCACATCAAGCTGATAGTGATCATTAGGCAGGTCGAGCAGTAGCTTCTCTATCGGCTCTTCTGTGGCCGAGAGATTGCGAGCATCAATACTGACCGCAACCCGGGTCAGCTTGTCATTGGCGTCAGCCTGACTGGCAAGGGCAGGCAGTAGCCCGATGGGCAGGTTGTCGATGCAATAGAATCCAAGATCTTCGAGCACGTGCAGCGCACTCGACTTCCCCGATCCTGATCTTCCGCTGATGACTACCAGGCGCATATTCGACTCCGTGATTACTACCGCTCTGCGATCGCTCGCTGGAAAAGACGTTTGGCGTCTGGCGCGTTGCGCAAAGCTTCGCGATATTCCGCCTGATTAAAGTTACTGGCGAGTGTCGCCAGTATCTGAAGGTGTTCGTCGGTTGCTTCCTCGGGGACTAACAAAGCAAATACGAGGTCGACCGGATTACCATCGATAGAATCATAGTCTATCGGGGTATTTAATCTCAGAAGAACGCCCAGCGCTTTCTGGCACTGCAACAACCGGCAGTGCGGGATGGCAATACCTTCTCCTATCCCTGTGCTTCCCATGCGCTCGCGTGCTAACAGGCGTTCGTAGATATCGTCTGCGGAGGCATCGCCGATTTCTTCAGCAACCAGAGATGAAAGTTGTTCTAACAGTTTTTTCTTACTGGAAACGGTCACGTCAATGACGGACCGTTCCGGTGTGAGGATATCCTCAATACTCAAAGACATGCTTCAGCCTTGACCGTGTTGGCGCGCGACCTGCTTCTCTTTGTGCTTAAGAACCTGACGGTCCAGTTTGTCGACCATCTGATCAATGGCGGTGTACATGTCTTCGTTTTCTGCTTTCGCGTGCAGGTCGTGACCTGTGATGTGTATCGTCCCTTCGGCCGTCTGGCGATCTTTAACGACGGTCAACGTGATCTGACCTGTGGTGATGCTGTCGCTATGGCGCGTAAGCTTCGACATTTTATCTTCAACGTGCGCCTGCATCGCTTCCGTTACTTCTACATGATGACCACTGATATTGATTTGCATGCCAAGTCTCCTGTGTCGCTGGCGGTAGGTGAATCAGAATCTGTTCACATTGATATAACAGACTCTAAATCAACTGCTTACGTTCATTCGATGGTGGTATCAGCATAGCCTCGCGGTATTTCGCTACCGTGCGCCGTGCCACTTTGATGCCCTTTTCACCGAGCATCGTTGCTATCTTGTTGTCACTGAGTGGCTTACGCGTGTTTTCGTCCGCGATCAGTTTCTTGATCATCGCCCGGATAGCCGTCGATGAACACTCTCCGCCGCTGTCGGTGCTGACGTGGCTGGAGAAAAAGTATTTAAGCTCAAAAATCCCACGTGGGGTATGCATGTATTTCTGGGTGGTTACCCGAGAGATCGTCGACTCATGCATACCTACGGCTTCGGCGATGTCATGGAGCACAAGTGGCTTCATGCCTTCATCACCTTCTTCAAAGAAGTCTATCTGGAATTCAACAATTTTGGTTGCGACTTTGAGCAGAGTGTCATTGCGACTTTGCAGACTTTTAATAAACCAGCGTGCTTCCTGCAGGTGATCTTTGAGGAAGGTATTGTCAGCACTGCTGTCTGAGCGGCGAATCAGTGATGCGTAGTCGGCATTCACCCGCAGCTTGGGCGCAATCTCTGGATTCAGCTCAACACGCCACTCGTCTCTGATCTGGCGGACGATGACGTCTGGAATAACGTACTCGGATTCTTCTGAGGCAATGCCTGCACCCGGCTTCGGGTTAAGCTCTTTGATCAGTCGCATGACTGACTTGAGGTCATCTTCCTTCAATTTTGTGCGGCGCATCAGTGACTGATAGTCGCGACTACCGAGCAGGTCAATGTGATCACGTATGATCAGCTGCGCTTCGGTGAGCCAGGGGGTGCCCTGAGGCAGTTGATGCAGTTGCAGAAGCAGGCATTCGCGGAGGTCGCGGCAGAAAACACCCGCCGGATCAAATTGTTGCAGGCGATGAAGAACTGCCATCACTTCTTCTTCTTCGATTTCGAGTGACGGGTCCATCGCTTCAATGACGTCTTCAACTGTCGTGTGAAGGTAGCCATCATCGTCTACACCATCAATCAGCATGGTCGCAACTTCGCGGTCAGCATCTGACATTGGGGTCAGGTTTAGCTGCCAGAGCAGGTGATCCTGCAGATTGTCGCTGGTGGCGTAGCGGGAATCGTAGTCAAAGTCTTCGTCTACCGGCCCGGAGCTTGATGCGACTCCGGCGCTGACCTGATAGGTATCTTCCCACTGGCTATCTACAGGCAGGTCATCGGGCAGTTTCTCGCTCGACCATTGCTCATCGAGAGATTCCTGGCCGCTCTGATCGTCGTAGGAATTGTCATCGTAGGAATTGTCGTAATCCTGATTGTCAGAGCTGCTCTCACGGTCTTCGCGGCTGTCTCTGTCGTTGTTATCGGAATCAGAACTGCGGGAATCGTTGTCGGACTCGTTGCCTGAGTCGCTGTTGTCATCAAACTCTTCGCTTTCCAGCATTGGGTTGGAATCCAGCGCTTCCTGAATTTCCTGCTGAAGGTCCAGCGTTGAAAGCTGGAGGAGGCGGATGGCCTGTTGCAGCTGAGGCGTCATCGTCAGCTGCTGGCCCATCTTAATCTGAAGGGATGTCTTCATATAACTCGGTAATTACGACCTGAAAATCGAACCATCTTTTTGTTTGATGCACCTAGCATTATAGGCAAAGTCCTTGTGTATGGAACCTATTTTGCTTACCAGAGTAAATAGATAACTCTACAGTACGTGACATCGGTCAGAGTTTCAAAGACGGAAATCGTCCCCAAGGTAGACTTCGCGCACCTGCTCATTGGCAAGCACATCTTCAGCCGTGCCTTCGGCGATAATGTGGCCACCACCAACGATAAAAGCCTTTTCGCAAATAGCGAGGGTCTCACGCACGTTGTGGTCGGTAATCAGTACGCCGATGCCCCGCGCCTTGAGCTGACGGATAATATCCATGATGTCCGAGACTGAGATCGGGTCTACACCAGCAAAGGGTTCGTCGAGCAGAATGAACGAGGGCTCTGCAGCCAGCGCTCTGGCAATTTCGACACGACGACGCTCACCGCCGGATAGCGCCATGCCGGCGCTTTCGCGGATGTGTTGAATATGAAATTCGTTCAGTAGCTGCTCGAGCTGTTCAGTTCGCTGCTGGCGATTGAGATCTTTACGGGTCTCAAGAATGGCCATGATGTTATCTGCAACACTGAGCTTGCGGAAAATCGACGCTTCCTGCGGCAGGTAACCGATGCCTTTGCGGGCACGGCCGTGCATTGGCAGGTGGCTGATGTCTTCGTCGTCGATCATGATGCGACCACGATCGGCTTGCACCAGGTTAACAATCATATAGAAACAGGTCGTTTTGCCGGCGCCATTAGGGCCCAATAAACCAACGATCTGGCCGCTTTCAACGCGGATAGATACGTCTTTAACGACTTCGCGGCCGCCGTAACTTTTGGCCAGATGTTCTGCCTTCAGTGTTTTCATTCTGTCGCTGCTTCCGGAGATTCTGTCGTGTCAGACTCTGAGTCAGATTCGGACTCAGGTTTTGGCGGCTGGATAACGACTTTGATCCGGCCGGAGTCTTCATCTGTGCTGTCGGTCGACGACTCGGCGGTGGTGCCATCAGCACGCACGGTCTCTGTTGCCATGTCGTAGGTGATGCGTTCGCCGCTGAAAATATTGCCTTCCTGTTCCAGTTCAGCATCGCCAGTAATAATGATGCGGCGCTCGCTGGTGTAGTAATCGATGCGGTTGCCGAGGGCTGTGGTGAGCGGTTTACCGACCTCAATCTGCTGTTGGTAACGGGCACGGTCGCCTTCTGCGACGGCTTTTTCGAGGGTGTCGCCGTTGCGCAGAATCATCAGGCGGTCGGCTTCTATTTTCAGCGTGCCTTGGGTAAGAATGACATTGCCCTCGTACACAACTGTACCTGCGCGGCGGTCGATCTCTGCAGAATCTGACAGGATCGTCATTTCTTTCTGCCAGTCATCCGGCAATGCGACTGTGTAGCTTGCGATCACTGACAGCGACATCACGGCCAGTTTATTGAACAGGTTCATAAGTCGTACGGACTCCTGTTTTCAGTTCGAGGCGCTGACGTGTGGCGTCAAACATCATTCCGGTGCCAGTCATGCGGCTGTTTTCACCCGTCATGGTAACCAGCTCATCAGTCTCTGCGATCTTGTCATCAATATGATAGGTCAGCCTTGAGGTTTCAAGGCGCATCGGGTCACTGCTGTCGAGCGGCCTGATTAATATGTTGCCTGATAATTTCAGTGCCTGTTCGTTGCCGCGCATAACACCTTCGTCAGCGGTCAGTACCCAGTCGTCTTTTGAACTGACCAGAAGACGTGGCTCACTGAATACGGTGAGGTCGCCCTCGGGAAAGTGCTCTGATTTTGCGGCGTAAAAAGTATCGGCCAGTGAGCCGTCTTTTTCGTAGCGGCGACTGAACAGTACTTCGCCATAATAATCCGGCTCGCGAACGACCTGTTCGGTCGTTTGCCCGGTAATATCGCGGGTGTAGCGATCTACTGCCAGAAAGGCAACGCCGAAAAATGCGGTGACTAATAGCAGTAGATAGCGCTTACGCATCAGATGACGCCTGCTCGCAGAAGGTCGTGCATGTTAATAACACCGACGGTGCGGCCTTCGTCCTGCACGACGAGCGCGTTGATCTTGCCGTCTTCCATGATTTTCAGGGCTTCTGCTGCGAGCATGCCCGGTGAGGTCGTTTTACATTCAACCGTCATCACATCTTTGATGGTGGCATTACGGATATCGACACCATGGTCGATGGCACGACGAAGGTCACCATCGGTGAAGATACCGGCGAGCTTGCCGTCCGGGTCTGCGACTGTGGTCATGCCCAGCCCTTTTGAGGTGGCGATCAGCAGCGCTTCAGGCAGTGAGGTTTCCGGAGAGACAACTGGAATCTGCTCGCCACTGTGCATGATGTTTTCTACTTTCAACAGCAGACGACGACCGAGGCTACCGCCCGGGTGAGAAAATGCGAAGTCTTCGGCAGTGAACCCTTTTGCTTCCAGTAGGGCAATCGCCAGCGCATCGCCCATCACGAGTGCACACGTCGTCGAGGACGTCGGCGCCAGATCAAGAGGGCAGGCTTCCTGATCGACACCCGCATAAAGGTGGCTGTCTGCCGCTTTCGCCAGTGTGGATTCTTTATTCCCTGTCATGCTGATCAGCTGCGTACCCTGACGCTTCAGCAGTGGCAGCAGGCTGGTCACTTCGCTGGTTTCACCAGAGTTGGATAATGCAATGACAACGTCGGCAGCGGTGATCATCCCCATGTCACCGTGGCTGGCTTCGCCCGGGTGAACGAAAAAAGCAGGAGTGCCGGTACTGGCCAGTGTCGCTGCCATCTTGTTGCCAACGTGACCAGACTTGCCCATGCCGGTTACTACAACTCGACCACGGCACTGAATAATCAACTGGCAGGCGCGGGTGAAATTCTCATCCAGATGGTTGCTCAGTAGGCCAACCGCTTCCTGTTCGAGTTTTACCGTGCGGCGTGCGGAGTCAATAAAGTTAAAAGTCGTTGATTCAGTCATGCTTGATTTGCCAGAAATAAGGTGAACATGTAGCCGAGGTAGCCGGCAGTAAGAATGATGCCTGGGATACGTCCCAGCGTCCCTCTGCGATAACAGATAATAAAGAACAGCAGCAGGGCAAAGGTAACGCCAGCCATCACTATGTAGTCACGGTAAAGTGCCATTGGTTCAACGGCGGTGACCGCCAGTATCCCCGGGATCGGCATCACCGCGAGCAGGTTGAAAATATTTGAGCCAATGACATTACCGATAGCAATGTCATGGTGGCCTTTTAAAGCACTGGCGACGGACGCTGCAAGCTCGGGCAGGCTGGTGCCGATCGCAACGATAGTCAGACCAATCACAAGGTCAGACACACCAAAGGCCGTTGCGATACCGGTCGCACCCCAGACCAGAGCTTTCGAACTGGCCATCAGAGTGATCAGACCAACGATCAGCCAGAACACTGCTTTGCTGGTGGGTGTGCTTTCAATTTCGGCCGCTTCGTCTTCGTCGATCACAGATTCGCCGCTATCCGACGACTGCTGGAACATCAGGAAGAGAGCGAAGATCAGGGCTGCGATCAGGATCAGGGCGTCGACCAGATTCAGCTCAAGGTCGATCAGAACGACACCTGCGAGCAGGGTGATCATCATCAGCAGAGGGAGTTCTTTCTTGAGCAGGCCCTTCTGTAATGGGATCGGCGCGACAAGCGCGGTAATACCGAGTACCAGGGCGATGTTGGTGATGTTCGAGCCAATGGCGTTACCGATCGCCAGGTTGCCGGCGCCGTCGATCGAGGCCATGGCGGAGACAAACATCTCCGGTGCGGACGTGCCGATAGAGACAATGGTCAGACCAACCAGCATCTGAGACATGCCAAGGTGGCGGGCAGTGGCCGCGGCGCCGATAACGAACTTGTCGGCACTCCAGACAAGAAAAATCAGGCCAACGAGGATTGCGCCTATTTCGGGATACATAGCTAAAGATCACGCTCAGGAAATTAAGCCGCTCATTGTACCGGAGCGGTGAATCGGCGCAATTGCAACAGGATGTTCCGCTTGCCGGGCGGAATTGCCGTTGGTATGCCCAGAACAATCCGATATGCTAGCGGTCAGTTAAAGTACAGGGTAAATACAGGTCACCTGATGTCTAACAGCAATAACCACGTCGAAGTGAAGGATGTCACCTTTTATCGTGGTAAACGAAAGATCTACGACGGTCTGAACGTCGCCTTTCCCCGCGGCAAGATCACCGCAATCATGGGCCCCAGCGGCACCGGTAAAACGACACTGTTACGCATGATTGGTGGTCAGCTGAAAGCGGATTCCGGCGAAGTGCTGGTGGATGGCAGTAATGTCGGCACCATGAGTCGCGGAGACCTGTTTGAGCTGCGCAAAAACAAAATGGGTATGCTGTTTCAGACCAGTGGCCTGTTTACAGACCTCAATGTGTTCGACAACGTCGCTTTCCCGCTACGCACCCATACCGATCTGCCTGATGACATGATCCGCGATCTGGTTCTGATGAAACTTGAAGCTGTAGGCCTGCGTGGAGCGCGTGACCTGTTTCCGGCGGAGCTGTCCGGTGGCATGGTGCGCCGTGTTGCCTTAGCGCGCTCTATCGCGATGGACCCTGAGCTGATTATGTATGACGAGCCGTTTACCGGGCTCGATCCGATTTCTATGGGGATGATTCTGCGCCTGATCCGCGGTTTGAATGAAGCGCTCGGGCTGACCAGTTTGCTGGTGTCTCACGACGTTGAAGAGTCCTGTCAGATTGCCGATTACCTGTGCATCGTTTCAGGCGGAAAAGTCATCGGCTTTGGTACGCCAGATGAACTCAGAAATGGCGATAACGCCGAAGTACGTCAGTTCCTTAACGGTGATCCCGATGGCCCTGTGCCATTCCATTACCCGGCCGATGACTATCGCGCTGATTTATTTGCGGGAGAGGCATAATGCTTAAGCATGTTCGAAGCCTGGGACAGGTCGGCGTTCAGTCGATCCAGTCTATCGGTCGGGCCGGTATGCTGTTTATTCAGTCGGTGACCTGGGGTGGCCCGGGCAGCGCGGGTTTTCTTGATCTGATCCGACAGATTCACTCGGTTGGTGTGCGTTCACTGTCGATCATTATTGTTGCAGGTTTCTTTGTAGGAATGGTGCTTGCTCTGCAGGGCTACAACATTCTGGTGAAATTTGGTTCGGTTTCGGCGCTTGGGACTATGGTGTCTCTGACTCTTTTGCGTGAACTCGGCCCGGTGCTTGCGGCACTGTTGTTTGCCGGGCGGGCAGGCTCAGCCTTGACCGCAGAAATCGGTCTTATGAAAGCCACTGAGCAGCTGTCTGCCATGGAGATGATGGGCGTCGACCCGCTCAAACGTGTGATTACTCCACGACTCTGGGCTGGCGTTATCAGTGTTCCGATTCTGGCATTGTTATTCAGCACAGTAGGTATCTGGGGCGGTGCGTTTGTCGCTGTCGATATGCTGGGTCTGTATGACGGCGCCTACTGGAGCAACATGGCGAACACCGTTGAGTTTTACGAAGACGTTGTTCAGGGGCTGATTAAAGCCGCTGTATTTGGTGTGGTGGTGACATGGATTGCCGTCTATCAGGGCTACGACGCCGCACCGACATCCGAAGGTATTGGTAAGGCAACAACACAAACGGTAGTGATCTCATCACTGGCGATTCTTGGACTGGATTTTATATTGACTGCGGTCATGTTAGGAGGCGTGTAAAACATGCGTATGCGTAATGTCGAACTCATGGTCGGCGGCTTTATGGTAATGGGCATTGTTGCTCTTGTGTTGATGGCCCTGCGGGTCAGCGGTCTGTCCATGGATGCCGCTGGTGAAACCTACACAATCAAGGCGCGCTTCGAGAATCTGGGAGGCCTGACAGACCGTGCGAAAGTCTCGCTGGCGGGTGTCACTATTGGCCGTGTAACCAATATTACTCTGGATCAGGAGTGGTATGCGGCCGTGGTTGAAATGGAAATAGACAAGTCGATGGACACATTGCCCATCGATACCAGTGCGTCGATTCTTACGGCTGGCCTTCTGGGTGAAAAGTACATCGGTCTCAGCGTTGGTGCTGAAATTGACTACATGCAGGATGGTGACTGGGTTCAGGATACGCAGTCTGCTGTTGTACTCGAAGAGCTGATCAGCCGCTTCCTGTTCAATAAGGCAGAGGGCGAATGACCGCGCCCTCGTTATCGGTCGCTGCCAGCGGAGAAATCCGGGTCGAAGGTGACCTGACGCTGCATACCGTAGCCAGCCTGGTTAAGCCTGGCCACGACGCTATCGCTCAGGCAAATGGTAGGGTCATTATTGATTTTGCTGCCGTGAGCCGTTTCAGTAGTGCAGGCGTTGCTCTGATCCTGAATTGGCTCCGCGCTGCCGAGGCCCGCAAGGTCGCGCTAACGATCAAAAATCCGCCGGCGGACCTGCCTGCCATTATCGAGGTCTGTGATCTCGATGAGGTTTTCGGGCCAGTCCTGTCAGGTTCTGACCTGCCGGAGTAAGTCAGTACTTCGGTTCAGCGCCTAAATCCGCTATGATTGTGCGCTTTCTGAACTGAGTGGTAGTTACAATATGTCCTCGGATATTACCCCGAACGAAATCCTGGAAGTGTTACAGGCTGAAGCCCCGGATGTTACCTGGTCTGTCGTTGACGGCTACGTAAAGGAAATCACCGGTGTCGGGGAGGTTTTCGAAGGCCTGAACGCAGTGAAGCGTCAGCAGTTCGTCTACAAAATTCTGAATCCCTATATCGTTGATGGTCGGCTTCATGCAGTGTCCATCCAGACTTATACGCCTGCTGAAAAAGCCTGAGCGTGAGACCCTGAAATGGAAAAACTGAGAATCGAGGGCGGAAACCGCCTCGACGGCGAAGTCCGTATTTCCGGCGCAAAGAACTCGGCCCTGCCTATTCTGGCGGCTACCCTTCTGGCCGAAGGCCCGATGCAGGTCGGTAACCTGCCGCACCTGCACGACATCACCACCATGCTCGAGTTACTTGGTCGTATGGGCGTAAGTGTCGCTATTAATGAAGATATGTCGGTAGAAACCGTCTGTGGTGAGCTGAACAGTCTGGTCGCGCCTTATGATCTGGTGCGTACGATGCGTGCATCGATTCTTGTGCTTGGTCCACTGCTTGCGCGTTATGGCGAAGCAGAGGTATCGCTGCCTGGTGGTTGTGCCATTGGTTCCCGTCCGGTGGATCTGCACCTGCGCGGTATGGAAGCATTAGGCGCTAAGGTCGAAGTGCTTGAAGGTTACGTTAAAGCCTGGGCACCTGAAGGCCGCTTAAAAGGCGCCAATATTTTTCTCGATACGGTGACGGTTACCGGTACTGAGAACATTATGATGGCCGCCGTACTCGCCGACGGTAAAACCGTCATCGAAAATGCCGCGCGCGAGCCGGAAGTTGTCGATCTGGCAAACTGCCTGAACGCCATGGGCGCTAAGATTACCGGCGCAGGCACCGACACCATGGAAATCGAAGGCGTCGAAAGACTGCATGGCTGTGAATTTAATGTCCTGCCAGATCGTATCGAGACCGGCACCTTTCTGGTGGCCGCGGCCGTAACTGGCGGTCGTGTTCTGTGCAAAGACACTGATCCGGTTCTGCTGGAAGCGGTTCTGCATAAGCTGCAGGAAGCGGGCGCCGAGATCAAAACCGGTGATGACTGGATCGAGCTGGATATGCACGGCAAGCGCCCGAAAGCGGTGAATATCCGCACGGCACCGCACCCAGCGTTCCCGACGGATATGCAGGCACAGTTTGTTGTGCTGAATGCCGTTGCCGAAGGTACGGGCACCGTGATCGAAACTATTTTTGAAAACCGCTTTATGCACGCCCAGGAACTGGTGCGTATGGGCGCAGACATCAGTGTTGAAGGGAATACTGCGGTGGTTGTCGGTAAAGATACCCTGAGTGCGGCGCCGGTCATGGCGACCGACCTGCGTGCATCGGCGTCACTGGTCATTGCGGCACTGGTTGCTGAAGGCGCAACGGATGTGAACCGTATTTACCATATTGACCGTGGTTACGAATGTATTGAAGAAAAGTTTCAGCAGCTCGGTGCGAATATCCGCCGACTGCCGGCCTGATGGCCACTATTGAAAGCCGTGACTGACACGCGAGTGAACTAAAGAGGATCAGCAAGACCATGACTCAGCCTTTGACTATTGCTCTCTCAAAAGGGCGCATTCTGGATGACACACTTCCCCTGTTGGCGGAAGCAGGTATTCATCCGGCTGAAGATCTGAAGAAAAGTCGGAAGCTGATCTTCGACACTAATCATGAGCACATCAAGCTGGTGGTCATTCGTGCGACCGACGTCCCGACCTACGTGGAATACGGTGCGGCGGATCTAGGCGTTGCCGGTAAAGACGTATTGATGGAATACAACAGCACCAACCTGTGTGAGCCACTGGATCTGAACATCGCGACCTGTCGTCTGATGACGGCTGCGCTTAAAGATGCAGAATTGCCAGCCGGGCGCTTAAAAGTAGCGACCAAGTTCGTCAACGTGGCGAAACGCTACTTTGCCGAGCAGGGCCGTCAGGTCGATATTATTAAGCTTTACGGTGGAATGGAGCTGGCGCCAATCATGGGGCTGGCGGATCTGATCGTGGATATTGTCGATACCGGTAATACCCTCAAGGCAAACGGCCTGGAGCCGTGCGAACTGATTGCTCCAATCAGCTCACGACTGGTCGCATCGCGTGCCTCAATGAAAGTAAAATATGACCAGATCCAACCCATTATTGATCAGATGGCTGCCGCCGTTGAGCGTCAGCGTAACGCCTGAGGAGCACCGGTATGAGTATTGAAATCCGTCGTTTCCGTTCGGATCAGTCAGATTTTGCAGCACAGATGGATGAACTTCTCGCCTGGGAAGCTGTGTCTGATTCAGGCGTGCAGGAAGCCGTGACTAATATCGTCAATGATGTTCGCAGTCGCGGTGATGAAGCCCTGATTGAATACACCAACAAATTCGACCGCACCAGTGCCAGCACCATGGCTGACCTTGAACTGACTCAGGAGCAGTTGCAGGCGGCGTTAGACGGTCTCGACGAAAAGCAGCGCACGGCTCTGATCACAGCAGCCGACCGTGTGCGCGACTATCACGAAAAGCAGAAGCAGGATTCGTGGCAGTACACCGAAGCTGACGGCACTGTGCTGGGTCAAAAGGTCACACCGATGGATCGCGTTGGCATTTACGTGCCGGGCGGTAAGGCCGCTTATCCTTCCTCGGTATTGATGAATGCTATTCCTGCTCACGTCGCCGGCGTATCTGAAATCATCATGGTGGTACCGACCCCTGATGGTCAGCTTAATCAGCTGGTACTGGCCGCTGCGGCAGCCGCTGGTGTGTCACGGGTATTTACCGTGGGCGGTGCGCAGGCTGTCGCTGCACTCGCGTACGGCACTGAGACTGTTCCGGGCGTCGATAAAATTGTGGGCCCGGGGAACATCTTTGTGGCGACTGCCAAGCGTATGGTGTTTGGTCAGGTCGGCATTGATATGATCGCAGGCCCGTCTGAGATCCTTGTCGTGTGTGATGGTGATACCGATCCGGACTGGATTGCGATGGACCTGTTTTCACAGGCCGAGCACGATGAAGACGCACAGTCTATTCTGGTTGCGATGGATGAAAACTTCCTTGATCAGGTACAGGCCAGTATCGAAAAGCTGCTGCCAACCATGGAGCGCGAAGAGATTATCCGTAAGTCACTCAGTGACCGCGGCGCGATGATTCTTGCGTCGGGTAAAGAAGACGCATTGAACCTGATCAATCGGATTGCGCCGGAGCACCTTGAGCTGTCAGTCGAAGACCCGGATAGCTGGCTGCCGGGTATCCGCCACGCGGGCGCCATCTTTATGGGACGCTACACCGCGGAAGCCCTTGGCGACTACTGTGCCGGGCCAAACCACGTATTGCCGACATCAGGTACGGCACGCTTCTCATCACCGTTGGGTGTGTATGACTTCCAGAAGCGTTCATCGCTGGTGAAATTCTCTGCAGACGGTGCGTCTGAGATGGGGAAAGTGGCATCTGTGCTGGCGCGCGGGGAGTTTTTGACTGCTCACGCGAGATCGGCGGAGTATCGGATTAAAGACTGACGTTTTTTTTGCTTTGAAGAGCCCGGCGATGCCGGGCTTTTTTTTGTTTTGGCTTGCTGTTGATCCTCAAGGTTTATAGCTGCCTTCGGCAGGGAGGTTTTTTTGGCTGCCGCCGAGTTCCTATGCCCTTGTTGGGATTAGCTGCCTTCGGCAGGGAGACTTTTTTAGCTGCCGCCAAGTCGTAGTTTTTCTGCAAGGGGCGGGCCCCTTCCGATCCCCCTTTCCGGCGTGATGTCCTGATCCTTGTCTCTTGATACCGATTGAGGCACGCCTGCAGCGGCCATCCATGGCCGCGCGCAGGCTTAACCGGCGTCCTGCCGGTTAGCACCCATCGTTATCTACGATCCTGCGGGGTCATCACAAGCCGGGTTTCATCAGCGCTTCGCGGCGATGTCCTTTTTCATTTTGAAAGAGGGTTTTGAGGGGAGGTAATGCGCCTCTGGGGCCGCCGGTATTTACGCCAGCTTTGTAGGCAACGTGAGGCAGGATGCCGAGCGAGGCTCCATACGGGCATGGATGCCCGCCGGAGCCGGTTGCCGGAAAAGCCAGTAAATATCGGATATACGGCCCAGAAAGCGCGAAAGCAGGGGGATGGGCCGCCCGCCCGGGGGACAAGGTCCCCCAACAAGGGCATATAGACCCGGCGGCAGCTAGAAGTGACCTCCTGCCGAAGGCAGCTGTAAACCTTGAGGATCGGAAGGGGCCCGCCCCTTGCAGAAAAAACAAAGGCCTGGCGGCAGCCAAAGAAGCTCGCCCACCGCAGGTGGCCAATACCCTCGGCGGCGCCGATAAATGTATAATGCGCTCACTAAATTCTCTGATTCAGTCAAGGCCATCAATATGTCCGTCAACGCACTAGTTGAACAACTCATTCGCCCCGAAATCCGCGCCTTACAGGCGTACCCCGTCGGTAAGGCCGAGGGCATGATTAAGCTGGACGCTATGGAGAATCCATTTCGCTGGCCGGAGGATATGATCTCTGAGTGGCAGTCACTGCTCGCCGATTGCGCCCTCAACCGTTATCCAAACCCCGTCGCCCCGGAGGTTGTCGCAGGTCTGCGTGAGGCGATGCAGGTGCCGGATAAATATGAGGTGCTTTTGGGTAATGGCTCGGATGAAATTATTCAGCTACTGGCGATGGCGGTTGCTCAGCCGGAGGCTTGTGCTCTGGCGCCTGAACCCGGGTTTGTAATGTATAAGATGATCGCGACCTTTGTGGGTATTGATTATTGCGGTGTGCCATTAAACGATGATTTTTCTCTGAATCGGGATGCCATGCTGGCGGCGATTAACGAGAAAAAACCGGCGCTGATTTTTCTGGCACAACCTAATAATCCGACCGGTAATTTATGGGCAGAAGACGATCTGGTCGCCATTATTGAGGCGAGTAATACGGCGGATCATAAAGGTCTGGTCGTATTGGATGAAGCGTATCTACCCTTTTCCAGTCGCAATCATCTGAGCTGGCTGGACCGTTTTGATAACGTGCTGGTCATGCGCACGCTGTCGAAAGTCGGGCTGGCTGGTCTGCGTTTGGGCATGCTGTTTGGTCGTAAAGAGTGGTTGTCAGAGCTGGATAAAATTCGCATGCCTTACAACATTAATGTGCTCACGCAGGCGTCTGCGGCATTCGCATTAAAACATTACGATGTACTGATGCAGCAGTGTGATGTATTAAAATCAGAGCGTGAAAAAATGCACGGGAAGCTCTCAGAGCTTGGCTTTTCTGCGTTTGATTCAGAGGCGAATTTTATTCTGGCACGTGTGCCAGAGGGTAAAGTAGCCCGCAATATATTTGAGGCATTAAAGCAGGAAAATATTCTGATCAAGTGCACCGATGGTGCTCACCCATTGTTAGCGAAAACGCTACGTTTTACAGTGGGAGCGCCTGAAGAGAATATTGCGCTTTATGCTGCGCTCGAGAAAGTCCTGGCTGCTTGAGAAGGCAGCTTCAGGTTTACGCAAGATCAGTTTTCTGGCTGGTCTCTTAGACCAGCAAACGCTGTGGTCGACAGCTGCTCTCCACTGCGCAGAAATTCTACAGATATTTTATCGCCGGGCCTGAGGCTGGCAATCCGGTTCATGGCATCGACGGCGTTGTTCGCACTATCACCATTTAGACCGATGATAATATCACCCGCTGCCAGCCCAGCCTGTTCTGCTGGCCCTTCAGGAAATACACCCGTGACCAAAAGTCCGGTTAATTTCTCTGGAAGCTTCAGTGATTTGAGCAATTCTGGCGAAGCTTCCTGTACTTCAATGCCCAGCCAACCACGGATCGTTGTACCGTAACGTGCAATGTCAGCCATGGTTCTGTGGGCGATATCAGCAGGTATCGCAAAGCCTATGCCTTCACTGCCGCCAGACTGGGTGAAAATGGCGGTATTGATGCCAACGAGTTCGCCGTAGGCGTTGATCAGCGCGCCGCCCGAATTACCCGGGTTAATGGCTGCATCGGTCTGGATGTAGTCTTCGTAAGTGTTGAGCCCGAGGCGGTTACGGCCTTTGGCCGAGATGATCCCCATCGTAACTGTCTGGCCGACACCAAATGGGTTGCCGATAGCCAGTACAACGTCACCGACGTCATGACCATCAACGTTGGTAATGGTTGCCGGGGCAATATCGTCAGGAAGGTTGATCTGTAAAACCGCGAGGTCGGACTCAGGGTCGCTACCGACCAGTGTGGCTTCTTCATCCCTGCCATCGAACAGTGCAACCGTGATTTCATCCGCCCCTTCGATCACGTGGAAGTTGGTGATGATATGACCTTCATTGGACATAATCACGCCCGAGCCGAGGCTGCTTTGCATGCGGTCACTGGGTTGTTCTGATTCGCCGAAGAAGCGTCGTAGAGCTGGGTCATTCAATAGCGGATTTGTGCGTCGCTTCACGACCTTGCGGGTATAGATATTCACCACGGCAGGTGCGGCTGCATTAACGGCATCCGCATAACTTACCGGGCCCTGCATCGCTGGTACATTTGATGCGACATGTTGCTGCGGTTGTGGTTCCTGAACAGGAGTCGCGACCTGAGGCAATACCCACTCGGGTGCGATCAACAGTATCAGAGTGGCAATAAGGCCTCCGATGGCTGCAGGGAACAATATCCGCAATGCGAATGTCTGCGTTGGAGACATTTGTCAGCGCTCCGCAATCTCTCTAAGATCAATGAGCTGACATGTTACAAACTTTTGGATGGCACGACTATGGCGGTTACACGTAAAGAGCTTATTTCTCATCTTGATCATATTCTGCAAAGCCGCAAAATCCGCGACTATTGTCCGAACGGATTGCAGGTATCAGGTAACGAAACCATCCAGAAAGTCGTGACGGGAGTGACCGCAAATCAGGCCTTGATAGAAGCTGCTATCGCTGAAGAGGCAGATGCGATTTTTGTGCACCATGGCTACTTCTGGAAAGGTGAGGACGAATGCATTACTGGGATCAAGAAAGAGCGGATTAAAGCGCTTCTGCTTAATGATATAAACCTGATTGCTTACCACCTTCCGTTAGATATGCACCCGATATACGGCAATAACATTCAGCTTGCGGATGTTCTGGGGATTCAGGTCGACGGCCCTCTGGATGAGTCTGACCCATCCGTGCCGGGTAATATCGGTCGTTTGCCAAGACCGATGACGGGCGGTGAACTGAGTGCTTGGATTGCACAATGTCTGCAGAGAGAGCCTCTGCACATCGGAGAGTCTGGCGATACGATCGAAACGGTCGCCTGGTGTACTGGAGGCGCGCAAGGCTACCTTCAGAAGGCCATTGATGCGGGTGTTGATGCCTATATTACTGGTGAAGTGAATGAACCAGCGGTTCACCTGGCACGAGAAACAGGCACGCACTTTTTCAGTGCCGGACATCACGCAACTGAACGCTATGGCGCCAAAGCGGTGGGTGAGTATCTCGCCGATGAATTTGATCTGGATGTTGTATTTATCGATATCGATAACCCGGTTTAAATATCATCCAGCTTTTTATACAGTCGATTAACCGCGCAGTTTATTTAATAGCTGTACCGGTATGACCAGTATGACACCGATAGCAATACCAGTGATCAGGTTGACCGTCATCCCGGAGATCAGCTCAGCAGAGGGAATCGCCAGGTAAGACGCCGATTTAGCAATATCATGCGTAAAGTGTTCAATCGCGGGGATATGATGGGCAATAATACCACCCCCGACCAGAAACATGGCGATGGTGCCGGCAATTGAGAGAAAACGCATCAGGCGGGGCGCCAGTCCTAGTAAGAATCGTCCGAGGGTTTCTTTGAACATGCCCAGGCGGGCTTCTTTTTGTTCGGTTAGCCAGAGGCCAGCATCATCAAGCTTGACGATACCAGCGACCAGCCCATAGACACCGAAGGTAAATAGAATAGCGAGTAGTGACAACGCAATTATCTGTGTAAAGAGGGCAGCGCTGGCCATAGTGCCAAGAGAAATTACTATAATTTCTGCCGAAAGAATAAAGTCGGTCCGGATGGCGCCTTTAATCTTTTCTTTTTCAAACGCTACCATGTCCGTTTCCGGGTTGTTGATGGCTTCAACTCTTGCCTGATGTTCTTCCGCTTTTTTATGAAAGAATTTGTGCATCAGCTTTTCGACGCCTTCGTAGCACAAATAGGCTCCACCTATCATCAGAAGCCAGGCGATGGCCTGCGGTAAGAATGCACTGATCAGTAAGGCTGCAGGGACGAGAATAAGTTTGTTTAAAAGTGAGCCTTTGGTAACAGCCCATACGACGGGGAGTTCTCGCTCTGCACGAATACCTGTCACCTGCTGCGCATTCAGAGCTAAATCATCACCCAGAACGCCACTGGTTTTCTTCGCCGCAACTTTGGACATAACAGCAACATCGTCCAATACGGTAGCAATATCATCGAGTAACGCGAGTAGGCTGCCAGCGGCCATGGTTTTACTTCCTGTGTTTGGTAAAGGTCAGAATGCTAAGCCTAACATCAGACTGTTGTAGCGGATATCGAATGCTCGTCTTGTGTCGGAGAATACGTCGTTCAGTCGTTGATGATTGATTGATAGCATGAACTTAATGTCATCATCCAGAGGGTGATACAGGCTGATCCCAGCGTAATACCCCTGGCCGCGGTCACTGGCTGAGGCCTCACCTGATGGGTATACGTCATCAAAGTATTCTTTTACCGTTAGTTGGGTGTTATAGATCAGTCCGCCACCTTTCACATATAGCCTGGTTCTATTGTATTGAAAGGTCTCAACCTGCAAACCCAGCGCGACAATGTCAGAGGTCAGACTGTTTTTATACTCGCCTGCGATATCCCGCTGCTTATTTGTTTCGGATTCGCGGTGACGGGTGTAATCCACTTCAAGCTTGAGCCAGGAAAGAGCTGAATATTCCAAAGCCAGTCCATAATTTAAATTGGAATCAAACTCCGGCTGGTTCGAAGCGTTTATTGCACTGTCCGTCTCTATATCCGCTTGTGAGATACCGATGTGGGGTATTACAGACAAGCGGGATAACAGGCTGTTCTTGGTCGTAGGGTAAGGCTCGCTGTTCGCCAGAGAGCAGGTGAGAAGTAGAACTGCGAGACTGATGAGTTTCGTAGAAACGGAGAAAGGCTTCATGGACGATACTCCACCTGAAGGTTATCACTACGGCTACCGGTGATACTGCCGCCACTGAAATCTTCGCCGATCTGGCCCTGCCGCTGACGCACGAGTGACAGTTGAATGGTGCAGTAATCAAGTTCGAATTCATCGAAGTTGATTTCAGTCGGCTCATACAAACCCAGGGTCGCAGCACTGAGGGTGGCTTCGATAAAGAATTGAACAAAGCCTGTCACTACGTCTCCGAGATTCGCTGACGTTTCAAGCACACCCGTGGCGGGAATAATATCGCCAACGCGGATATCCTCCTGTTGATCGTCTTCAATCTGCGAAGTGTAAACCCAGCTAAGGTCATCACTATCGGTAGTGGATCGGCAGCGGTTGTAGGTCACTAGTTTGAAGTCATCGGCAGAGATACCTGTCCACTCGAGTGGAATAATATCGTCGCGGCTTGAATAGCTCAGGCCTGGCTGCGGTGCTGTGATTTCGACGGCAGCCGGTAACAGAAGAGTGGCTTCGAAGCCCTCGAACTCACCTGGGCCAGGGTCGACTAATATATCCTCTGTCGGATACCAGCGCTCCTGACGGGTTTCCTGAGGTCGGTGAACTATCGCTACCTTGATGGTATCTGTGTCTGGGTTCGGGATACCTATTTGTCCGGAGTAGAAATTGTCGCGTTCATCGATACCGGAAAGGATAGCCGCGACGCTCTCCGAGGTGACTTCCAGCAAATTGCCACCAACCATAGGGGCCGGTTGTCCTGAGTCGTAAACGGCTGCGGCGACACTGGCATCGGTATCGCCGTTCGTGAGACTAGCCTCGACAATAATGGCCACCCCGGTATCTGGTATCTCTATGTCAGGTACGGGTTCTGAGCAGCCGACGATGCAGGTGATTAGGCTTAACGCAGAGAGAGCTGGCGTGACGTTCACGTTCTATCTTCCATGAGCTTTATTATCCAGCATACAGCGCTGGTGCACTAATCAAAAACAAAAAAGCCCGCCATTAAAAAAGCCCACCATTGAGGTGGGCTTTGTTACTGCGGTAGCAGTGAATCACAGTACAGGATCAGAAGTAGAAGTCGATAGTGGCGTACAGGGCATCGAAATCACCAGGACCAGTAGGGTTACCATTTTCGTTAAAGTATTGGTCTTGTATGCGGCCATTACGATCAACGTATCCGTCTTGAGTCAGGTATTCGAGGTACATCCAGCCTGGCCCATAGTCATAGCTGAGGCCAGGTGCAAAGGCGCGAACGGTGTCGGCATCATTGCCATCCGTGTCAGGCTGGGCATAGGTGAGATCCGCATAAAAGGACCACTTTCCGGTATTCAAACCGGCCGAAAGTGCATAGCGATCGTTTTCAATAGTAACGTCTGCGACTTCATTCGGTAGGTTACGCTCGGTAGTGATGTAAGAGGCTTTTGCCCAGAGGCCACCCAGATTCAGGGTGTAATAAAGCGCTGCAGCATTGTGGTCACCGGAGACTTCACCGTCATCGCTGACCAGTTCCTGCAGGCCACCGCTTTGCGCAGAAACACCGACTTTAGAAATATCGTTGAGGGCATAGCTCAGATTACCGACAAAAGTCTGCACTTTGCGGTAAGTACTTTTACTGCCCCAGTGGCCATTGTCGTCCATGGTGTCGGTGCTGGTTGACCAGTCATCCGCAAGGTACAAGGCAGCGTCATAGTGCAGTGCGCCCAGTGTTTGGGATACTTTTACACCGACATCCATCTGATCGCCGTATCCTGCGAGCAGCATATCGCCTGGCCAGAAGTTGTAGGTTTTCCAGGCGAATGGCACCTGGCTTTTACCAATGGTGATCATAGGACCGTCTTCAAACTGGTAGCCAACCCAGGCTTTGTGAATTCCAAACTGGCTACCGGTGCTGTTGTTGTTTGCGTCTGTAAAACTGCCCGGACCAATGCGGGTCTCCGCAGAGTAAGTCCACGGGGTATCAGGCACATTGCCGTCGGCGTACAGAATCAGGGCTTCGCTGTCGATGACCCCCCAGGATTCCTGTTGTGCTTTATCATTCTGAGCGTACTGGTAGTTAAACCAAACTCCACCAGAGAGGTTAGGGCTCGCGTGTGCGGCGGTAGACAGTATCGCGGCTGCGGTCAGCGCTGATACCTTAAAGGCAACAGACTTCGTCATGGATAGCTCCTGGCTAGCTGTGTTTAAGATAGGTATTTATTAATTCCTGCTTTTTCAGATGCAGGACTTATACAAGTGTAGCAGTTTGTATAGAAAAATCAGTGTGGGAGGAGAGGACCGCCCGTTTTGTCCTGAAAAGATAGGGCGATCCGGAAAAGCTTATTTCAGGCGGGACACGCCAATCATAACCAGGGTCATTCCAACGACGGCTGCCCAGCCGAACGGTTCTCCCAGAAACAGGATGGCCATGATCGTCGTCATCACCGGGCCAATAGTGCCCGACACGCTGGCTTTGGCGGGGCCAATTCTTTTAATGGCCTCACTGACCATAAAAGAAGGAACAACCGTCGCGAGCAGTGCTAACAGCAGAGTGCCAGACCAGCGAGTTGCATCCATGTCTGGAAGGCTTATTCCTTCGGTGATGACGTAGTGAACCAGCGTAGCCAGTGTCGCAGAGGCCATCGACACGCAGGTGAAGAACAGGCTCCCTAACTCAGCAATACCGCGCTTACTGAACAGAATGAACAGCGAAAACGACAGCGCACTGCCAATAATCAGCAGGGTGCCTTTGGTGATATCCGCATTGCTTGTGCCCGGAGGGGCAATCTGAAGGTCATGTCCATACATGACTCCGAGCCCCGCGTACGTAAGCAGTAGCGCAGGAATCACCGAGCGGCTGACCTTTGCTCCAAAGAACAGAGCGCCAATGATGATCACCATGCTGGGATAGGCGTACAACATCAGGCGCTCTAGTTGGGCACTGACATATTCTAAACCCGATAAATCAAGCAGTGATGCAAGGTAATACCCCAGCAAACCGACAGCAGATGCTCTTAGTAAATTGGTACCACTCGGTTTGGACTCCATTCTGTTCCAGAGATAGAAGCCGATAATAAGATACACAGGGAAGGCGACCAACATGCGTAGCCCCATGAGCGGAAGCGCTGACATGCCAAGGCTGTAAAGCCACTTAATGATGATTGGCTTGGTGGAAAACAGAAACGCAGCTGTGAACGCCAGGGTTAAGCCGACTCTGAGATTTTTTTCCGCACTTGTGAGGCTGGCAGCCATCATTATTCATCCTATATGTCAGGTGGATCAGAGGCTGCGGAAGAAGAGAGAAATCGGGAAGAAGGTTTCTGCTGCTCTTCGCAGCCGAAACCGGTATGTGTGACTCAGAACCGGAGCGCTGCGCGAGTAGACGCCATCCACCACATCAGGGCAGACAGTCGGATATGCGCTAGAGCTTTCGGCTTGTTGATCATCGGACTTTTGAATCCAGAGTCTTTACATAACGAGAGCTCAAGTTAGCAGAGCTGACAGGTAAAGAAAAGCACTCCATTGATTTACCCTCGAGGTGCTTTCGGGTAAACTGCCCTCCCATCTTGAGAGAGTGGCCCAAGTGCGCTTCAAGCGCCGATTTCATCGGGATTCGTTGCATGAATTCAGTGGAAGCTGGCCCGCTCCGTAACAAATTTTTCATCTCTGCTCGCGGACCTTCTATGACACGTTTTATCTTTGTCACGGGTGGTGTTGTTTCTTCTTTGGGGAAAGGCATCGCTTCTGCATCTCTGGCTGCCATTTTGGAAGCCCGTGGCCTTAAGGTCACTATGCTCAAGCTTGATCCGTACATCAACGTTGATCCGGGTACCATGAGCCCGTTCCAGCACGGTGAGGTCTTCGTGACCGATGACGGCGCGGAAACCGACCTCGACCTCGGACATTATGAGCGTTTCATTCGCACGACCATGTCTCGTCGTAACAACTTCACCACTGGTCGTATCTACACCGACGTGTTGGCGAAAGAACGTCGTGGTGACTATCTAGGTGGTACTGTTCAGGTTATTCCTCATATCACTGACGAAATTAAGCGTCGTGTTCTGGAAGGTGGCGAAGGTTCTGACGTAGCGCTGGTTGAGATCGGTGGCACAGTGGGTGATATCGAATCCCAGCCATTCCTTGAAGCCGTGCGTCAGATGAAAGTCGAGCTGGGCTCAAAGCGCGCATTGTCTCTACACCTGACACTGGTGCCGTATATCGCGACTGCTGGTGAAACTAAGACCAAGCCAACTCAGCACTCTGTAAAAGAGATGCGCACCATTGGTCTGCAGCCAGATGTACTGATCTGCCGCTCAGATCACAAGATCGATGCTTCTTCATTGCGCAAGATTGCACTCTTCACCAACGTTGAAGAGCGTGCCGTTGTTCCTCTGGAAGATGCGGATACGATTTACAAGATTCCTCGTATGCTGCACGAAGCGGGCCTCGATGATCTGATCGTTGAGAAGTTCGACCTGTCATGCAAAGAAGCCGACCTGTCTGAATGGGATGACGTGGCAGACGCCAAGCTCAACCCAGAGAAAGAAGTGACGATCGCGATGGTCGGTAAGTACATGGACTTGCTGGATGCCTATAAGTCTCTGATCGAAGCGATTGATCATGCTGGCATTCACCACCGCGCCAAAGTGAACATCCGTTACATCGACGCCGAAGACGTTGAGCGTAAAGGTGTCGAGGTGCTCGCCGGGGTCGATGCCATCCTGGTTCCGGGTGGTTTTGGTAACCGTGGTGTGGAGGGCAAGATCCGCACGGTTCAGCACGCCCGTGAAAACAAAATTCCGTACCTGGGTATCTGTCTGGGTATGCAGGTCGCCGTGATTGAATTCGCACGTAATGTCGTGGGTTGGAAAGACGCGCAGTCGACCGAGTTTAGTCGCGATACCGAACACCCAGTAATTGGCCTGATCACCGAATGGCAGGATGCATCGGGTAATGTTGAAACCCGTGACGAGAACTCTGACCTCGGCGGTACCATGCGTCTTGGTGGTCAGGAATGTGTCCTGACCGAAGGTTCAACGACTGCTCAGGCATATGGCAGCGACGTCATCACCGAACGTCATCGTCATCGTTTCGAAGTGAACTCTTCACTGGTTCCAGAGCTTGAGAAAGCGGGCTTGCGTATTGCTGGTCGCTCTGTTGATGGCGAGCTGGTAGAAGTTGTGGAAGTACCAGATCACCCATGGTTTGTGGCGTGTCAGTTCCATCCGGAATTTACATCGACACCGCGCGACGGCCATGGCCTGTTCTCAGCCTTTATAAAAGCGGCTTTGAACAATAAATAAGTTTTAAATTTAAACCTTGTGATCGGCCTTCGCATAAACAGCGAAGGCCGCGTTAATTTCAGGAGATTGAAATGGCTAAAATCGTTGATATCAAAGCGCGCGAAGTGCTGGATTCACGTGGCAACCCAACCATCGAAGCAGACGTCACTCTGGAAGGTGGTTTCTTCGGTACAGCATGTGCTCCAAGCGGCGCATCTACCGGTACCCGCGAAGCACTGGAACTGCGTGATGGCGATAAAAGCCGTTACCTGGGCAAAGGCGTACTGAAAGCCGTTGCTAATGTAAACGACACCATCAAGCCAGCACTGATCGGTATGGACGCACTGGACCAGCGCGCCCTCGACAACAAAATGCTCGAGATCGACGGCACTGACAACAAAGCTAACATGGGTGCAAACGCCATCCTGGCTGTGTCACTGGCTGCTGCCAAAGCCGCTGCGGCTGCAAAAGGCGTTGAGCTGTACGAACACATCGCAGACATCAACGGCACCCCAGGCGTTTACTCTATGCCAGTACCAATGATGAACATCATCAACGGTGGTGAGCACGCAGACAACAACGTTGATATTCAGGAATTCATGGTACAGCCAGTTGGCGCACCTACTTTTGCTGAAGCACTGCGTTGTGGCGCAGAAATCTTCCACGCTCTGAAGAAAGTACTGTCTTCTCAGGGCCTGAACACTGCCGTTGGTGACGAAGGTGGTTTCGCACCAAACCTGGCGTCTAACGCCGATGCACTGGCTGCGATCAAAGAAGCCGTATCTAACGCTGGCTACGAGCTGGACAAGAACGTCACACTTGCTCTGGACTGTGCGTCTTCTGAATTCTACAAAGACGGCAAGTACGACCTGAAAGGCGAAGGCAAAGTATTCTCTGCTGAAGAATTCTCTGACTACCTGGCAGAACTGTGCGACCAGTACCCAATCGTGTCTATCGAAGACGGTCAGGACGAATCTGACTGGGCTGGCTGGAAATACCAGACTGAAAAACTGGGCGCTAAAGTACAGCTGGTAGGCGACGACCTGTTCGTAACCAACACCAAGATCCTGAAAGAAGGTATCGAAAAAGATATCGCCAACTCTATCCTGATCAAGTTCAACCAGATCGGCTCACTATCTGAAACTCTGGATGCGATCAAAATGGCGAAAGACGCAGGCTACACCGCTGTGATCTCTCACCGTTCAGGTGAAACTGAAGACGCGACCATCGCTGACCTGGCGGTAGGTACCGCAGCTGGCCAGATCAAAACTGGTTCACTGTGCCGTTCAGACCGCGTTGCTAAGTACAACCGTCTGCTGCGTATTGAAGAGCAGCTGGGTGCGAAAGCGCCGTATAAAGGCCGTTCTGAAATTAAGGGCCAGTAAAAAGCTAGTGCGCTCAGCCATCGCTCCTGACGCTTTTGCTACCTGCTGCGCTCGGATGGTCTTAAAAATCGCTACTGCGCTTGCAATGTGATTACCAGCTTGCGACACCGTTTATCGGTTGAGTGAGTTAAAAAACGCCGCTTTTTAGCGGCGTTTTTATTTTCTAAGTATCCATCGGAAAATCAGCGTTTCTCAAAGTGAGATTGTATTTTTTGGGGTAACCCTCAGTCGTATTTCGACTCGACCACTACTATCTTGCCTCACTTCCCCTCCAGCGCTACCCTCTGAGTAACACTGGAGAGTCTGATGTCCCCAACCGAATCTCATATCCTTGAATACTGCTCCAAGCGCCTGTCCGGCTTGCGTTTGCTGTACCTGTTCGGATCGCAGGCGAGTGGTGATGCCCGCCCTGACAGTGATTGGGATATCGCCTTTCTGGCGGGTGTTAATCTGGATAACGTCAGTCGTTGGCACATCGCCGAAGAGTTAGCTGCCGAGCTTGGCCAGGATGTTGATCTCGTTGACCTGAAGGAAGCGAGCACGGTACTCAAGATGCAGATAGTGATGAATGGACGTTTGCTCTTCGGAGAATCGCTGGAGGCGGATCTATTTGCAGCATCCACTATGACTCAGTATGGCCATCTTCAGGAATCCCGCGCTGACATCTTAAAGGCATATGAACGCAATGAATGACGTTATCTTGAATAAGCGTGCAACTGTCGAACGTTGTATTGCTCGTATTCGTGAAGAGTATGCGGATGAAGCAACTCTGCGAGGCAGCTTTACCAAGCAGGACTCAGTGATACTGAATCTTCAGCGAGCCTGTGAAGCTTGCATTGATGTTGCCAATACAGTGATTAAACATGGTCGCTTAGGTGTTCCACAATCGAGTCGCGACAGCTTCGCCTTGCTTGAAAAATAGGGCATTTATCGTCAGCAATATCGTTGAAAATGCAGAAAATGGTCGGGCTTCGCAATATTGCTGTTCATGATTATCAGAAGTTGAACCTGGATATCGTAATTTCCGTTCTTGATAATCATCTGACAGACTTTATTGATTTTCTCGATGAGGCTGACAAGGCTTTAAACAGGCTAAGTAATAGCTGATACCACCTGGGAGAAGTTTACGCCGTAACCACTTTATTCCGCCCGGTTTCCTTGGCTTCGTACAATGCTTTGTCTGCCGTTTTCAGCAGGTCGCTCATCGCTTCAACATCAGGGGAGGGGTAACAGGCGACGCCGAAGCTTGCGGTCACATCAATCTTCTGGCCCTCAACCTCTACATTCATATTACTGATCCTCTTGCGGATACGTTCAGCGATCAGCTTCGCTTGCAGAAGAGTTGTGCCGGGCAGAAGCACCGCAAACTCTTCACCGCCATAACGACCGACTTCATCATTTGGCCGGGCACTGTCCATCATCACTTTGGATGCGGCGACCAGCACCTCGTCACCGGCATGGTGTCCCCAGGTATCGTTGATCTGTTTAAAGTGATCAAGGTCGATCATGATGCATGACAGCGGGGGCATGGCGTCTGAAGCCCGGGCACGACGGATTTCTTCCTGTCCTCTGCTGATAAGAGAGTTGCGGTTTGAGAGTCGGGTCAGGCCGTCGATTGTCGACATTTCCAGATACAGGCTTTCACGTTCGGTCCAGCGCTTCATGGCCAGAATGCAGAGATAGATAAGCGGTGCAAGGATGACGGCGACGGTCATCCTTACCATCATCCAGCCCTCAAGAGGGCGACCATCCTCTGCGTAAGGTGATCGCTCAAGTAGCATGGCATAAGGAACGGCTTCGCTGTAATCGAGTGCCGACATCAGGATAAGAATGGGAACAACGATCCAGAAGCAAAACTTGATTTTATTCACATCGGCGAGTGTGCAGGTAATGATGACACCGAGAAATATAATCAGGAGGGCCTCAGACAAGTGAGTGCCCGTCAGGTATCCCGTGGTCATCACGGTAACCAGAAAACTACTTATGATGGCATTCTCAAACAGGGGCCAGTCATGTGTATACTTTCTTAGTTTTATAGCGGTAATTATGAAGCTTCCCATAACCGCAATATGCATCACATACAGAACACTGAGCATCATCACCAACGTCTGGTTCAACCACTCAGGGGCCAGGATATTGGTTGCCCACATACTGACACCAAAAGACAGTGGTGCGAGGAGCACCAGGCTTGCGAGAAGGATAAAACGGTCAATGGCTTTCCAATCCATGGGGTTAGAAATGGCAATCAGGCCGGGTTCCTTCAATGTATTCGAATCCGTAGTCATAGCGGTGTCTGTTATTCAGGTGACTTAATACTAGTCTAAGGCTTCCTGTTTGACCAAGTAACGAGGTCGGAAAGCACAGATAGCGGAGGCTGCTTTGATGTACGCCAAGGAATTGTCTGGTAAATTGAGCGAAAGCCTGTCGCCGGATTCCAACATGTTGTTTGAACACAAAAATGAAGAACTTTTCACGTTAAACCGTAGTGATACTCAGCAGCCGCTGTCGTCGTATGCCTTATTTGCCTTTGAGCTGGATGGCGCAGAATGGCCGAGTGTTGAGCACTATTATCAGGCAATGAAGTTCGAAGACGAGGCTCACCGCGAGAAAATCCGTCAGGCGAAGACTGCCGAGGAGGCAGCGAAACTAGGTAAGAGCCGTAAGCCAAAGCGTCGCAAGGATTGGAAGAAGACCAGCACGGTAGTTATGACCCGTGGCACCTACATTAAGTGCCGCACTCATCGTGATATTGCCGAACAACTGTTAGAAACGGGCGAGCTGCGAATCGCGGAGCTGAGTGGTTACGATTATTTCTGGGGCAGTGGCCGTGATATGCGAGGAAAGAACAACTTCGGCAAAGTGCTCATGGGTGTGAGAGACAAGCTGCGCTCTGAGCGGGAGCAGAGCGCCTGATCCTTCTTACTTCCTTCCTGCCTCTTGTCAGGGCAGTGGCGTAAATTCCTGGTTGTCTCCGGGAATATCCGGGAAGCGCTGCTCCTGCCAGTCTTGTTTAGCCTGTTCAATCCGTTCTTTGCTGAACGACACGAAATTCCAGTACATGTGTGGATGTTGAGACCATTGCTCGCCACCTAAGAATATGGTCCGGGCGTAGGCGTTACTCGAGACAGATTCGTCTGGAGACAGGAGAACAAAGTCTCCTTGTTGGTAGCGTTCTGAGCCGACCAGCACCTCCCCCTCGATGACATACAATGCGCATTCCTGATCCGGATTCGGGCGCTTGAAAGTGCTACCGGCGCTAAAAATGACATCCAGAAAGAACATAGGGGAGTAGGTGCGGATCGGCGAGGTCATGCCCATGGCATCCCCAGCGATCAGCCTGGCAAAGACACCTTCTTTATTGAACTGAGGTAGCTGGCATTTTTTGTGGTGAGTGAAAGCAGGTTCAATCTCAGCAAACTTCTCAGGCAGCGCCACCCAGCACTGAAGCCCATTGAGCGCATGGTCGCTGGCTTTCGTTTCGTGAGTTTCACGTTCGGAGTGCACGATGCCCCGGCCAGCGGTCATCCAGTTTACGTCACCCGGTAGAATCTCCATGTTGTTGCCGAGACTATCCCGGTGAAGTATCGAGCCTTCTGTAAGATAGGTCAGCGTCGCCAGCCCGATGTGTGGGTGAGGTCTTACGTCGATGCCCTCACCTGCGGCAAAGTGCGCAGGCCCCATGTGATCCAGAAATACGAAGGGGCCGACCATATGCTTCTCTGCATGCGGCAGGATGCGAGTAACACTGAAGCCATCAAGATCCTTCGTTTTACCTTTCAGAAGTATGCTCATGGTCGTGCCTTCCCGGTTTCAATACCTTCTATCCTAAAGCTATGATGTAACTGGCACCAGTCATAGAAGAATGCTGGTACAAAGTGTTCTGAGAGGTAGATATATGGCGAGCAAGGCAGAGCTGGAGCATTTCTTTGCAACAGAATTTCCGCAAGCGGATTTTAAGATCGAAGTACTGGGCAGCCGCTCGGCCACGATTCGAAAGCGTATCACCGAGGCACACCTCAGGCCGGGAGGCACGGTATCGGGGCCAGTATTAATGGAGGTTGCCGATGCCGCTTTGTACGTCGCCATACTGGCCGAGCTGGGCTTGGTTGCGATGGCGGTTACAACGAGCCTGAACTTTAACTTCTTGCGGAAACCGGCTTCAGACCGCGACATCATCGCAGAATGTACTCTGATGAAAGTCGGCAAGGCCTTAGTGGTGGGAGAGGTTTCTATTTACTCCGAAGGGGATCAGGAACCCGTCGCACATGCGGTAGGCAGTTACGCAATACCACCCCGGAAGTAAGTCTCAGGTCTGGCCTGTATTGATTGATTTAACAAGCCAATCGTTTATCCTGTCGGCCAATAAAGGAACTGCATTGCAAAGGAAGCTCGATGGCCGCTGTACCCCTCTCCAACTATTTAGTTTATTCATCGATGGCTAAAGAAAATGTTGGACGCCCCGTTTATATAGATCCTTCTCTGTTAGCAACGTTTACTGAGTGTATTGATCCTACATGTGAGATTGGTAGGAAGCTTGCCCTGCAGATTCAACAGGACCTATCTTCAGGTGCTGGTGGTGTCAAATCTGGCCAGGCTGTTGGAGATGCGGCTGAGTTCTACTCTGATATTGGTAGTGTCGATCAGAGATGTGTTCGGGTGTTTTATCGCATTCTACAGGCCGAAAGCACTGAAAACAGCCGGGGCCCTGGAGTATATATCCATGATATTAAGCGTTTTCAGAAAAACTCTGAAACTGCTGTTACCGGACTTTTCCATATGAACTATGACGTTGGCCGTTGGGTAGCCAAGGAGGAGTCTCAGGGGACTTTGTCTACCAATATATTACGCATGGGGTCTCAGGCAACCAGTTCAGGTTTGATGAAACTCGATCAATTAGCAATAAAATTTTTAGAGGCTAGCTCTCAGTCAACATTCAAAACAGATTTTAATCTATATCATTGCCCGTTAGCGGTCATAAATAATGGTGCTGAATATGATACACCGGAAAAGCGATTTAAGGTTCTAAGCCCTGATGATCTTGCTGATATCCTGACAAAAACTGTCAATATCAATCGCTGGGATAGTAAAAGCGTTGCTCAGAAGTCATATACCGTATATTGCTACGCTGATGCTTCTAAGCTTTTGCTTGATGCTCTTGGAAAGCTAGGGAAAGCGGGGAATATATCGCTGTCAAAATTTACCTTTGAAATTATTGCACCTCACAGCCCTTATAGCCAACTAGAGAAGTCAGTACAGGATCTTGGCGGGGTTGCGAACCTGAATAGCAGCTATGAAACAGCACCCTCCAGTATTTATCAAAGGTTCGATACTGGTTCGACAAGTGAAGATACAATTACCGCTTTTAATAAATATCGTGAGTTAAAGAAGAAAACCCCAAATATTACCTTTGCTGATTTATGGCGTGGGCTCGGTGGGGTTTTGGCGCTCAACTAACTGTCTGAGATAAAGGAACGATATTTATGAACTTCCCCAAGGTAAGCCTCACTGAAAATACGGCTACTTACTGCATACAAGTGAACGATGCGCGGATGGTGTTTCATTGTGAAGATGAAGCGAGCTATACCGATAAGTATGTCTTTCACTTTGAAGGGATTGATCAGGGCTTGATTTACAATCCCGACTATACGGGGGAGATTGTTCCCTTACGTACAAGATTTTCTCTCCTGAATGATGATTTCATGAAAGAGCACCCAAATTGGTTGTGTTCAGTAAATGTTCAGATATGGCCTAAATCTGAGCTACTTATGGATAAACGTAAGTGGGAAGATGTTAAAGCTCTCCGTAATAATTCATTGAAGTTCTATGAAAGGTGGAAATCCAGTGAGGACAGGGAGCCCTATGATCTAACTCCTAGAAAGGCAGAAGAATTCTCAATATATCGTGTTAATAATCGCTTATGGGCCTATTCAGAGTCAGGTATTTATGGCCGCTGGGACAATGCGTTTACCGAGTTGTCCGATACACTGATTCTGATTGTTCTTTTTGACGCTGACTCCTGCTGGCCTCGTGATACTCCCCCACCCGAAGGTCTCAAAGAACATCTTATGCCGTTCTTTATTGATTACCTTTCACGCATCCAAATCATTCCAACCAAAGGCATCCCTGAGTCAGAGCTTCCACCTCTGGGTTTCTACCCATCGAAGCGTGAAGAAAAAGAAATTGATAAAGAAGGTAAAGCTGTTCCTGAAGCGCCAGATTCCGACGATGGATGGAGCTGGTAAGCTATGGGACTACTTGGAAACATTCTGGTCACCTTTGTTGTGGGCTTCTGGCCTATGGTATTGGTTGTTTCTGTAATGGGAATGGGTGGCCCTGGGGCATCAAATAATATGAGTTTGATGGTTCAGCTCATGATATTGAACTCTTACCCCATCTGGATCTTTGCTGTTTTGAGTTATACCGGTACGGCCTTTTGGGGGCTCAACAGTAATTACTTCCTGATAGGCACGACTACAGCCTTTCTTCTACTCAACGCAGGGATAATTTATTTTTGCTACAACCTCATCATTGGCATAAAGAATGAGGGCTACTCCGTAGCGAACGGTACTGTCTACTACAACGCGAAAGCGATTCCAGAGTCTGATTCAACTTCGTTTGCTCATATTTTTGATCAGCTGGCTTATGACAAACATCGCTTCTACTCAAGGGGCCAACCGTTAGACGTTCCGGCGGCGGAGCCCTCGTCTTTTCGTATAGTTGAAGATCTCTATTATCGTGACGCTGATCAGGTGTTTTACGTACCCTATTCCCGTATCGAACTGGTCGAAGGCGCTGACCCCGAGACCTTTGAGGTTATCTACGAGATCACCGACGACACTACCGACCAGGTCAAGAGCGACGCGCGTGATGCTCACTCCCGATACTACAGTGGCAAGAAAGTAGCCCCTCGCTAATCCATGCCTTTCAGGCAGGTAGCTCCAGTTATCTGCCTCTGTTTTCCTACGGCTTGTCCCTCGCCTGGTTTGCGCAGGCCCTCTGAAAGTATTTCTCGGTTATCTGGCTTGATAAGTGCCACTTCGTCGAATTTCTTTCCAGAAATGTAATCAATTGTCAGTTCAGGCACTCTGGGGCTATCTTTGTTAATTTGTGTGTATATATATTGTATATACCTTGTATATGGCAAGCTAACCTAATCAGAAGAGACTATGAATTACATTAAGCCTCTGGCACTGACCACAATTGCGGCCGCGCTGGCCGCCTGTGGTGGCGATGACAGTAACGATGATCAGGCCTACCTTCGGGTTTTACATGCATCGGCGGATGCTCCCAACGTGGATGTTGCGCTCAATGGCGATGTTGTCCTGCGCGACGTCAGTTTTCAGCAGGGTACCGGCTACCTTGAGATTGAGGATGGCCTGACAACAGTAGAAATTCTGGTCGCTGGCACTGAAACCGTAGCGTTCAGTACAGAGGTTGATCTCATGGATAACGGTTACTACTCAGTAATCGCCATCAATGATGTGGCCGAGCTTGATCTCAAGGTTATCGATGACACCGCAACATACACAGACGGGGATGCTGACGTAACCGTCGTCCACGCCGCGACGGTTGCTGATGATGTCGATATTTTTGTGACTGCACCGGGAGACGATCCGGATACTAGTGCGGATACACCGGCCTTGGATGGGGTACCGTTCGAAGCGAACGCAACGCTTGAAGCCGTCGCGGCAGGAGATTACGAGGTCTTCATTGGTGGAGATGAATCCGAAGAGCTGGTTTACGCATCTGGAGAGCTTAATGTCGCAGGGGATATCGCGCTTGTAGCTGTTAACAGCATCAAAGGCCGTTCACCTGTGTCCTTAATTGCTTGGTCTGACTCTGGTGCAACCACGGTGTTGGACAATAGCGCAGAGCTGCGGGTCGTTCATGCCGTTGACGACATTGATGTTGATGTTTTCGCTAATGGCGAGTTATTCATTGATGGGTTTACTTACCAATCAGTAAATGGATACACGGTGCTCGATCCGGGTACGGTCAGTGTTGCTATTGCTGCAGATGATCAGGGGCTTGGTAATGCTTTGGCGAACCTGAGCGGAGATCTGACTCTGGAGCGCGGTGAGTCTTACACAGTCATCGCATCGGGAGACTCCGGAGCAGTAACGGATGCGCAGCTGATAGTACTTACCGATACCCGTGCAGCGGAAGATGCCTCGAATGGTTACGTTCGTCTGGTTCATGCCTCCTCTGCAACCGCTGCCGACCCTGTGGATATTTTTGTCTATGAAAACGGTATGACTCAACCGCAATCACCAACGTTTGCGGATGTTGAACAAGGTCAGGACACTGGGTACGTCGCTCTGTCACCAGCCACCTATACGGTAGACATCGCCGCCGATGATACCACCAGCCCCGCTATTTCAGGTCTTGATTCATTGCCATTTGCGGCCGGTGACGTGAAAACTGCGATCGCGATTGGTGATAGTTCCGGACTGGATGCGCTGCTGCTAAATGATAAGCGCGGATCAGGCGTGGAGTGATTTGATTGAGTACAGGTTAACTGTGTTTCGATGGAGAGCGGGCTCAGGCCCGCTTTTTTTATTGTTCGGTTTGGTCAAGCTGTCCCGCTGGTTTACTATGTGGCCATTCTCAACGTCTGGTCTTCTCCGACCTGGAGCACCTTTTACATGGCATTCCGAGCTACACATTTCTGGACTGCGGTAGGCATTTTTCTGCTGATCGTGCTGCAGTACCGCCTGTGGTTCGATGACAGCGGCGTGATTGCTAATCGCGCGCTTGAGCGTCAGATAGATCAGTTGCAGACATCCAACGATAAACAGTCTTCAGAGAATCATGCCTTGTTGAATCAGGTGATGGATCTACGCACCGGCGATGCCTTGCTGGAAGAGACTGCCCGCGAGGAACTGGGGCTGGTTAAAGATGGCGAGACCTTTATCTTATTTGCAGAACCCGATTCATGAGCGACTCTATCTGGGCAGTGCTCCCGGCTGCTGGTGTAGGCAGCCGCATGCAGGCCGACCGGCCAAAACAGTACCTTCCTCTGAAAGGCCGCTTCCTTCTCGATCATACCCTTGAGTGTGTACTTTCTTACCCTTCTATTGAAAAGGCAGTGGTCGTGCTTTCTGAGGACGACCCCTATTGGCCAGACAGTCAATTTGCCAGCCATTCTGATGTGATCAGGGCGGAAGGCGGTAGCGAGCGTTGTCACTCGGTACTTAACGGTTTATGCGCACTTGAGGGGATAGCTTCGGACACTGACTGGGTAGCCGTGCATGATATTGCCCGCCCCTGTCTACGACACAGTGATCTTGATCTTCTGTTTGATGGGCTTGGTGACAGCGGGGCCATTCTGGCGTCGCCAACGCGAGATACCATGAAACGGGGCACACTTCAGGCAGATGGCTCGGTGGTGATTGATCATACGGTAGAGCGTGACCAGCTCTGGCACGCGCTTACCCCACAAGTGTTTCGTCTGGGTGAGTTAAGAACTGCACTCGAGCGAGCACTAGCGGACGGTTTTGAAGTGACAGATGAGGCGTCTGCAATCGAATATGCTGGTGGCCGTCCGCGCTTAGTCTCGGGCCGGGCAGACAATATCAAAGTTACCAGGCCGGAAGATCTGGCACTGGCAGAACTTTTTTTATCGCAACATTAATGAGCAACTAATTCAGGAACAGGCCATGCGCATCGGACACGGTTTTGACGTACACGCTTTTGATGAAGGCGATTTTATTACGCTTGGAGGTATGAAAATTCCTCACTCGCACGGCCTTAAAGCGCACTCCGATGGTGATGTTGCATTACATGCATTGGCTGATGCGCTGCTGGGCGCGGCGGCACTGGGGGATATCGGCCAACACTTCCCGGATACGGATGAACAATGGAAGGGCGCTGACAGTCGCATGCTGCTGCGTCATGTTGTTTCTCTGGTGGCTGACAAAGGTTATCGCGTGGGTAATGTTGATGTCACCATCATCGCGCAAGCACCAAAGATGGCCCCTCATATCGCTGATATGCGCGCCGTAATCGCTGCAGATCTTCAGGTCAGAATCGACGACGTCAATGTGAAGGCCACCACAACTGAAAAGCTCGGTTATGTCGGTCGTAAAGAGGGTATTGCCGTTCACGCGGTAGCTCTGTTGCTGAATAGTGAGACGCAATAATGCAGGATTATTCAGTATTACCGGAGTGGCCATCCGCGTACGAAGCGACAGGAGCTACGGCCGTATTAAAGCAGGAGAACAGTGACTTTGTGGTCACAGAGATTCCTCTTGGGTTGCCGTCGGGCGAAGGAGAGCATGTCTGGCTTGATGTCGCCAAAGATGGGGCGAATACGCAGTTTGTGGCCGCTCAGATTGCTGAATTCGCCGGTGTTCGCGAGCTGGATGTGGGTTATGCAGGCCTGAAAGACCGATACGCAGAAACGCGTCAGTGGTTCACTGTGTGGATGCCTAAAACAGAGGCGCCAGACTTTACAGCACTCGAACACCCTGAGTTTCGTGTAATAAGTCAGGCTCGGCATATAAAAAAGCTGCGCCCTGGAGACCTGCTCGGTAATCATTTTCAGATACTTTTACGTGAAGTCAAAGGAGACCGTACTGCCATCGAGCGTAATCTGTCGTTGGTTCAACAGTATGGCGTCCCGAACTATTTTGGCCCCCAGCGGTTTGGTCTGGCAGGGGACAACGTGGCAAATGGCATGGCGATGCTGAAGCGTGAAATTCGCGTGCGTAATAAAAAGAAGAAAGGCATCTATCTGTCTTCGGTCCGGTCTTTCCTGTTTAACGAAGTTCTCGCCGCCAGAATACGTTCTGGGTTGTGGGGGCAGAGCCTGACTGGCGATATCCTGACGGATGAAGGTGTCGCAACAGGACCTATGTGGGGACGAGGGCGGCTGACAACTACCGATGACGCTCTGGCGCTTGAATCGGAGATTGCTGCACAACATCCTGAACTCTGTGAGGGGCTTGAATTCTCTGGTCTGAATCAGGATCGCCGTGCGTTGGCAGCAATGCCCGGTAATATGACCTGGAGCTGGCCAGAAGAGTCGCATTTACTACTCACATTTTCACTGCCTGCCGGTTATTATGCGACATCACTTATTCGTGAATGCATAGAAACAACTGAACCTGAAAGGTATGTACCCTGATGACTCTGCTGCTTTCCAATGATGACGGTGTTCATGCGCCCGGCTTGAAGATGCTGGCCAGGACGTTGTCTGCGGCGGGCTACGATATTCGCGTCAGTGCGCCAGACCGTGACCGTAGTGGCGCAAGTAACTCTCTGACGCTCGACCGGCCCCTGCAGGTCATTCACCATGAGAACGGTTTTCATAGTGTTGATGGCACCCCGACCGATGCGGTGCACCTGGCTCTCAACGAATTTCATGCGGACACGTGCGAACGGGTGATTGCAGGCATCAACAGCGGCGCCAATCTGGGGGACGACGTTCTCTATAGTGGTACGGTCGCAGCGGCCACCGAAGGTCGTTTTCTGAAGCGCACGCCGATTGCGGTTTCTTTATGTGGAAAGACTCACTTTGAAACAGCTGGTCGGGTACTGATCGATATTCTGCCGCAGCTAGAATCGCTGGCCTTGCCGCGCAACGCCGTGATTAATGTGAACGTTCCGGATCTACCGTACGAGGACATTACCGGTGTTGAGGTGACTCGTCTGGGGCACCGAAATAAAGCGGATAATCCGGTTAAAACAACCAACCCTCGTGGCAAAGAATTATTCTGGATCTCGGCGGCGGGCGACGTTGCTGATGCCGGGCCGGGTACTGATTTTTATGCGATTGAGCAGGGGCGGGTCTCGATCACCCCGATTCAGATCGATATGACGCTACATAGCATGTTGGTTCCGATGTCGGAATATTTTGAGAAGTGAGAGTGCAGGAAGCAAGGTGAACGAACACTACTTATCTGGCATAGGAATGACCTCGCAACGCACCCGCAACCGTCTGGTGCAGCGTTTACAGGAAGCCGGCATCAGAAACGAAGAAGTGCTGAATGTCATTGCCACAACTCCAAGACACCTTTTCGTCGACGAAGCGCTCGCGCACCGCGCGTATGAAGATACTGCTTTGCCCATCGGCAACGGCCAGACCATCAGTCAGCCTTATACGGTTGCACGCATGACAGAAACACTGCTGGCGAACGGGCCGTTGGAACGGGTGCTGGAAATTGGTACCGGCTCGGGTTACCAGACAGCCGTGCTCAGCCCGCTTGTCAGAACATTATATAGTGTCGAACGTATCGAACCACTGCACAATCGGGCCGTTGAGCGTCTGCAAAGCCTGGGCTACGACAATGTGCACCTTGCCTTATCTGATGGCACCTGGGGGTGGCCAGAGCATGGGCCTTACGATGGTATTCTTGCTGCTGCTGCGCCGGAAGAGGTGCCTGAATCCTTACTGGCACAGCTCGCTGATGGTGGACGTATGGTCATCCCGGTCGGTGGCAAAGAGCAGAAGCTGGTGCTGATCACCCGACGCGGTGATCACTTCGCACGAAAGACTCTGGAGACGGTACGTTTCGTACCTTTCCTTCCCGGAGTTCAGAAGTAACAAGAGGACGCTACGGCGTCCTTTTCTTTATCTGTAACACGATCGGCAACCTGATCTACATTAACGAAACTCGCGCATGCGCTGCGCAGCAACGGAGACATGATGGAGCATCTGAAAATATTTCTTAAGGGTATGGCAATGGGGGCGGCGGATGTTGTTCCTGGCGTTTCGGGAGGCACTATCGCATTTATCACCGGCATCTATACCCGATTACTGGATGCTATTTCCAGCGTGAACCTGGAGGCCTTAAAGAAACTCAGAGCCGAGGGTTTCAAGTCTGCCTGGGCTCATATTGATGGAATCTTTCTGCTGGCGTTAGGTACGGGCATTCTGACTGCCATCATTAGCCTGGCAAAGGTGATACATCACTTGTTAATGACGCATCCGGTTATGTTGTGGTCATTTTTCTTCGGATTAATCATCGCCTCCTGCGTGCATATTGGTCGTACGATTCCACAATGGCGCGTGAAAGAAATTGCCATGCTGGTGGCTGGGGCCATCATCGCCGCCTTCATCAGCCTTGCCTCGCCGACCGAAACTGCAGTCACGCTGCCAATTGTCTTTGCCGCTGGCAGTATCGCGATCTGCGCCATGATTCTCCCCGGAATATCCGGCAGCTTTATCCTGCTGCTAATGGGGCTTTATACACCGGTTATTGCCGCTATTAAGGGGTTTGATTTGCCGGTGCTGCTGACCTTTGCCGCAGGCGCTGGCCTTGGATTACTCCTTTTTTCCCGTTTGTTGAGTTGGCTTCTACACCACTATGCGTCCGTAGTGCTCGCACTTCTGACGGGTTTTATGGTCGGATCATTAGTAAAGGTCTGGCCATGGAAAGAAACCCTGTCGACGCGGATCAACAGTAAAGGTGAAGAGATTCCTTTCGTGCAGCAGATGGCACTTCCGGTATTTGATGAAACCTTAGTGGCTTCGGTTATTTTGGTGTTCGCAGGGGCCATTCTTGTTATTGGGCTTGAACGCTTCGGAAGTAATAATTCTGCGGAAAAGTAAAATGAACGACTGTTGAGTCACTTCTTTTCTTTGAAAAACAGGTTTGAAATCCTGTATACAGTGGCTACGGATAAAAAAATCCCTCTATTTTTTAGAATACTTTGGAATTATAAAATACGTTTTTTATTCACCTGAGTTGCAAAGGTTGCAAACCGTTACATGGGCGGAAAGTCGTCACTATCGGGTGTCAAAAAGTCGTAAACTTGTCAGAACCTATGAAAACTGCCCGGCTTGTCATATTAGTCATAACCTCAACGATAGTTACTGCTTGTACATCTGGCGGTGGCTTCGTCTCAGTTGATCAAAAATTCGGCAGAGACAAAACGGCGTCAGGTTTTCATCTCGTTCGCGAAGGTGAGACGTTATATTCCATTGCATGGCGCTATGGACTGGACTATCGCGAGTTGGCGAACGCTAACTCCATTTCTTCCCCACACACGATTTACCCTGGACAGAAAATTGACATCGACTATACCGCCGCAGAAGCCGCCCGCGCGCCGCGTGTCACTGTCAGAAACCCGTCAAATTCACCGCCTACAGCGGTACAGCCGAAAGTAGCGAAACCTAAAAATGGTCAGATATCGCCAAAACCGGTGCCGACCGGGCCGGTTTCAGGGTGGCAGTGGCCCTCTGATGGCAAAATAATTGGTCGATTTTCGACCAGAAAGCCCGTCAACAAGGGGATTGATCTTGCCGGGTCGATGGGGGAATCTATTTTGGCAGCAGCGGCGGGGACAGTGGTTTACGCAGGCACCGGACTCCGGGGATACGGCAACCTTGTCATCATCCGGCACAACGAAAAGTTCCTGAGTGCATACGCCCACGCCAGCCGCATCACCGTCAGCGAAGGCCAAGAAATTAAAGCGGGCGGAAAAATTGCCGAAAAAGGATCTACTGGTACCGACAAAGTGAAACTTCACTTTGAGATCCGGGAAAACGGCAAGCCGGTCAATCCACTGAAGTATCTGCCTAAGCGCAGAGGGGGTGGATAAAAAGTAAACAGTCGTTCTGGCACAAAACCTGTTTCGGTTCAGGTTCAGGATGACCAACCCAAAGGTGGGACTAAACATGGCAGTACAGCAACGCGATATTAGTGAAGAAGTGTTCGATGACGTAGAAACAGCCTCTGCTGATGAATCTACTGAAGAAAGCGGCCAGGAAAGGTTTGCTGCGGACACATCCGGGAAAACTCTTGATGCCACCCAGATGTATCTCAATGAGATTGGTTTCTCTCCGCTGTTGTCTGCCGAAGAGGAAGTGCACTACGCTCGCCTGGCTCGTAAAGGTGACGAAATGGGCCGCCGACGCATGATCGAAAGTAACCTCCGTCTGGTGGTGAAGATCTCACGTCGTTACGTTAACCGTGGTCTTTCTCTTCTTGATCTGATTGAAGAAGGTAACCTGGGTTTGATCCGCGCAGTAGAGAAGTTTGATCCGGAACGTGGCTTCCGCTTCTCGACTTACGCAACCTGGTGGATTCGTCAGACCATCGAACGTGCAATTATGAACCAGACTCGCACCATTCGTCTGCCGATTCACGTAGTAAAAGAACTGAACGTCTATCTGCGTGCTGCCCGTGAGCTGGCTCAGAAGCTTGATCACGAGCCGACGGCAGAAGACATCGCAGAACTGCTCGATAAGCCGGTCGCTGACGTTAAGCGCATGCTGAAGCTGAATGAGCGTGTTACTTCGGTTGATACCCCACTGGGCCCGAATTCTGATAAGTCGATTCTCGACACCATCGCTGATGAGCGTATGGAAGATCCGGGTACAGAGCTGCAGAACGACGATATACAGAGCAACCTGTCACAGTGGATCGAAGAACTGCCTGAAAAGCAGCGAGAAGTACTCTCACGTCGTTTTGGTCTGCGTGGCTATGAGCCCAGCACACTGGAAGATGTAGGCCGCGAAATCGGACTCACCCGTGAGCGTGTGCGTCAGATTCAGGTAGAAGCACTGAAGCGTCTGCGTGAGGTATTTGAAAAGCACGGTCTGAATGCAGAGGTGCTGTTCGGTATGGCATAAGCCATCACCGTAAACAAAAAAACCGGCCAATGGCCCACTGCTGTCCCACAGTTTTGGGACAGCAAATGAAAAAGCCTGACTCCGAGTGT
>NZ_CFHJLR010000014.1:0-110206 GCF_984348125.1 Thalassolituus sp. | reverse complement strand
AACTGTCGAGGGAATAGCGGTTAACAATGAAATTGAACCATACAAGCCGCTGAAATTCGTTACGGCCACAAGAAAAGCGTGGCCTTCACTAGGACTCGCTTCGCTCGCCGTCTAGCGGGGCGTTATACAGGGCGTTCGTCTTGACGTACGTACCGAGAGGCGTACACTTGGTGAAAAGTTAAACACGCAAGAGGTGCGTTATGACCGGAATCACTGCAACTGAGGCGCGCAGCAACCTTTATCGGTTGATTGACGAGACCGCCGAGTCCCACCAACCAATCGTCATCATGGGTAAGCGGAATAAAGCTGTTCTGGTATCCGAAGAAGACTGGTCTGCTATTCAAGAAACACTTTATCTGCTCTCCGTACCCGGTATGCGGGGGTCTATTCGGGAAGGGATGGATACCCCCGTGGATGCATGCGATGAGGAGCTGGACTGGTGACATGGAAGTTGGTTTACACCAAGCAGGCCCAGAAAGATGCAAAAAAGTTGGCCTCCAGCGGCCTCAAACCAAAAGCCCAGGAACTGTTAGCGCTAATAGCGGAAGATCCTTATCGCAAGCCGCCTCCGTTTGAGAAGCTAATTGGTGATCTTGCGGGGGCCTATTCGCGTCGCATTAATATTCAGCATCGCCTGGTCTACCAAGTACTGGAGGACGAGCAAGTGGTGAAAGTCCTCAGACTCTGGAGCCACTACGAATAATGCATAACCAGCCGCTGTTGCCGGACAATTTTTCCACCGCTTCGCGGCTCCAAAATTGCCGCAAAGCTCAGCGTTAGGCTAAAAGCTTAACTTTCATTATTGCGTCTTTGTTGCTGATAGTTGGAAGGTGTCATTTTCATTTTCTTCTTAAAGAGACGACGAAATACGCTATCGTCCGTATAACCCAGAGAAAGGGCGATTTCCTTTACGGACGTATTGGTGGTTGCTAACAATGTGCAAGCATGGCTTATTCTAACCCCGTCAATAAAGGCTTTGGGGGTTTCTCCGGTTAACTCTTTTAACTTACGATTTAGCGTACGTTCAGATACAGCCATTATTTTTGCCAAATCACCAGCGCTCATGGTTTGGTAGTGTGCTTTACGAATGGTATATTCCGCTTTTGCAAGGAATGGATTGTTTGAAGCCTGATACCCCTCCGGCACATACAGGTTTTGAGATTTTGGTATCGCATCAACGACAGAAAAATCAGCCACAACCTTCGCCGTTTCAATACCAGCAAGCTTTTTCACTACATGCAATGCAATGGTAACCCAGGAAAGGGGGCCACCAGCAGTGATGATACCGTTATCATCAATTAATTCACTTGCCCATACCGCATTCGCCTTTGGGAATCGTTGCTTTAATTCATCATGTAACCACCACGTGGTAGTGCATTTTCGGTTATTAAGTAAGCCCGCCTCTCCAAGTGCAAATACACCGCTACAAGAGCCACACATGAGCGCTCCTTTTTTATATTGTGTAGCCAACCATGAGCAGGTAAGCATATCTGTAGTGGTTTTCGGTGGGTGTCCTTGACCATTTGGAATAAACCCAGGTACCAACACTGCATCGCAATGCTTAATTGAAGCAAAATCAGAGTCGACCTCAAAATTACGCCCATGCCCGTCAGTTATCGGCTGCCCATCATGATTCGCCAAAATCACGTTTGGGTGCCAGTCCACCTTCGAAAGTGCTCCATCTCCAGACTTCTGCACAAAATGCAAACCACTTAATGCAAAGATATCAACCATGCCCATAAGCCCTGATGGTAAGGCGTTATTCACTGAAAGAATCACAATTGTCGTCATTCATACACTCCAAAAAACAATGGCAGATATTGCATGTATGGTGTCTTTTTTGTCACTACTGGTCAAGCTGAGCCAAACCCTACAATGGCACCTCGATTTCAACGTAAGGGGAATTTATGAAAATTTTCAATCCTATGCGTAAAGCAAGTATTTATCTAACTGTATTTCTATTCATTTTAATGAATGCGTCTATATCACGCTCAGAAGTACCAAAACAGGAGACTATCATGAAAGAAGCAACCTATATTCCATTTGAGGCTAAGTCTGGACAAGACAAAGAGCTAACTGCTTTTCTAAAGGAAGGCGCAACATTGGTCGCGCAAACTGAACCCAATACCTTGTATTGGTATGCGCTTAAAAAAAACGATGGCAGTTTCGGAATTTTTGATTTTTTTCCAAATGAAGCGGGCCGGTCAGAGCACTTTGCAGGGAAAGTAGCAGCCGCATTAAATACCAATGCAGATACGCTCGTAGCGCATGGTTGGGATAAGGGGGTTGTTGCTAATATTTCTAACTTTAGCATTTTATCCTATAAAGAACCTGACACAGACTTAGAAAATGCTACAAGCGCAACTTATATAGTGTTAAAAGCCCAACCAGGAAAAGAGCAAGAATTACAGCAGCTATTAATCGGAGCCGCATCTGTTGTCGCACAAACTGAACCAAAAACGTTGTTATGGACATCACTTAAATTAGATAGCAACACTTTTGGTATTTTTGATACCTTTACCGATGAGGGTGGAAGAGAAGCTCACTTTGCCGGGAAAGTTGCTGCTGCCCTCAAGGCCCAAGCGGATGATCTTGTCGTTGGCGGCTGGGATAACGGTGTTCTAAACAACATTCATAATTTTGAGATTATTGCAGAAGCTGGTAAATAATTTTGGTCTTCTAGCTTGTATGCTCACAATTAGCCTGACAAAGTGTTCAACTGGACCCTGAAAAGCGCGGCGGGACGCGCAAAAAGCGCCCGCCCAAAGGCCGAGCGTTAGTTTAATAAGGAAAGGAAATCACTTGTCAGAAACGCTGAGAGCTTTGAAGCCACCTGGACTAAGGTCTGGAATGATTGGCCTGATTTCCCGTTTTCAGGCACCTACTGGCGCCTTCGCCGTGGTGATCTGGTGTTCTATCGCAGTAATACAGGCATAGGCGGGGGATACCAACCACGTTGTTTTATCACTCGGCCCTGACAACGCGGACAATATTAAAGTTATTTCGTTTGGCGAAGGTTTGCAGAATCCGGCGCAGCCTGCCGTCACTCGCGGTAAGTAAGTTGCTCCGCCCTGGTATTGAAGGGTTTTAACTAGCACACTACTACACCCTCTGTGAAAGCTGGCGAATATCTTTCATCGGCGGCGCCCCAAACAGACGGCTATATTCTCGGCTGAATTGTGAGGGGCTTTCATAGCCGACCTCAAAGGCCGCTTTTGATGCATCGAGGTGTTCTGCCAGCATTAGTCGACGCGCTTCATTGAGCCGCATTTTCTTCTGAAATTGCAGTGGGCTCATCGCAGTCATACTGCGAAAGTGGTTATGAAATGCAGAGACGCTCATTCCCGAGTTATTCGCCAGGTCTTCGACTTTTACTGGCTTACTGAAGTTTTCTTTCATCCATTCGATGGTGCGGGCAATCTGGTAGCCATGGTTGGCGTTCGAGGTAATAGCGCGTAAGCGTGGGCCTTGGTCGCTTTTCAGTAATCTATAGAAAATTTCTTGCCGAATAAGGGGGGCGAGAGGCACGATATCTTCTGGCTGACTCGCAAGACTAAGAAGTCTGCAGAAGGCATCATTCAAATTTCCGGGCACCCGGCTGACTCCGATTCCGCAGCGGTCTGTCTGTTTCTTATCCGGCGTTATCTGATTATCTATCATTAGTTGTGAAATCAGGCGAAGGTCGAGTTCCATGGTCAGGCCCAGATAGGGCTTCTCGGGTGAGGCTTCAATAATTTGCGTGACGACAGGAAGCTCAACTGAGGTTATCAGGAAGTGCTCGGCGTCGTAGATGAAGGTCTCTTCTCCAAGGAATAAGCGTTTACGTCCCTGGCCGATCAGGCAAATGCTCGGAGCTAGCATATAACTGGTAGGGTCGGTGGGTTCGGTCCAGCGGTGAAGACTCAGTCCTGGTACATCGGTATCTATGCGGGCTTTCTGTCCGATAAGGCTGGCAATGAGGCCGCTTAGCTTGTTGTCCAAGGCGCTATCTGAACTACTTATTGAGGTGTTTGTGGACATTCGCTCGCCCTGTCGGCTGCTTTCGATTAGGTCTCTTTATATTAGCACTGGCTTGAGGGCAGGGTTGAGGCTCTCTGTTGTTGATTGTAGTAATAGGCAAGGATCGGCAATTTATCGGCAAGTGTGATTGTGTGTGGTGTCTTGAATAATAAGATCTCAACTGATTCGTTTGTATCACCGTTGCACCTTAGGGTTGCGATCTTTCCGCTGGAGATATTACCTATTACACTCTATTCCTCAGGCTTCTATGTTATTCAGTAGCTTCTAAGGGCTTTAATCAGAGTGTATCCAGCGGATCAACATCGATGTGCCAGCGTACTTTGTTGAAGCCTTTTAATTCCTGAAGTTGTTTCAATGCCGCATCGAGCGTCTGGTGCAAGGCCTTACGCTCGCTGCAGAACACCTGTAGCTGAAAACGGTAACGACCGTTTCGGCGTTCCATAATTGCAGGCACCGGGCCGAGCAGTGTGACGGGGGCGTCTTTCTGGCCGTATTGTTTTAACCAGTGTTGCAGTATGTGCCGGGCCTGTTCGAGAAAGCGTTGAGCCGTCGCTCTGTCTTCACATTCGCTGCGTAGCATGGCCATGTGCGAGTATGGCGGCAGTTGCTGATCTAAGCGCTCGCGCAATATCGAGAGTGCCAGCGCGTGATAACCGTCATCGATTAACAGGTTGAGTTGCGGGTGGTCGGCATAGAGGGTCTGAATCCAGACATCGCCGGGAGACTCTGCCCGGCCAGCACGTCCGGCGACCTGCTTAATTAACTGCGCCGAGTGTTCCATTCCCCGGAAATCCGCACTGAATAATCCAGCATCGCTGTCGAGTATTACCACCAGTGTGACATCGGGAAAGTGATGGCCTTTGGCCAGCATTTGCGTACCGACCAGAATGCACGGATCACCAGTATGAATTTCTTCAAATAAATCATCGAACGCCTGCTTCGTACGCACGGTATCACGGTCAACGCGCTTTACGGGTGTTTGCGGAAATAACACGGACAGATGGTCTTCAATGCGTTCAGTGCCCTGACCGATGGGTTCAATATCCGGCGAGTGACACTCCGGGCACACTTTCGGCACGGGTTGCTGATAGTCGCAGTGGTGGCAATGCAGGTGCGGAGGATATTGGTGCAGTGTCATGCGCGCATCGCAGCGTCGACACTCTGCATTCCAACCGCATTGTTTGCACGCTAATAAGGGGGCAAAGCCACGACGGTTTAAGAATACCAAGACCTGCTTGCCGCGATTCAGGTGTTGCTGCATGGCGCTGAGTACTGGTTCGGCAAAGCCGTGCACCAGAGGTTGATGCAGAATACTGTGGAGCTTCATGCCCGGTGGTCTGGCATTTCCGGCACGACGGGTCAGTTTTAAATGCAGGTATTTGCCTGTTAATGCGTTATGCAGACTCTCCAGCGACGGCGTTGCAGAGCCAAGCAAGACAGGTACCTGAGCCTGATGGGCACGCACGAGTGCAAAATCCCTCGCCGAGTAGCGCAGGCCATCCTGCTGTTTAAAGGAGCCGTCGTGCTCTTCGTCGAGAATAATCAGGCCCAGGTCCGGCAGGGGGGTAAACACCGCTGAACGGGTACCGATCAGAATCCGCGCCTGACCTTCACGCGCCTGTCGCCAGCCTTGCAGTCGTTCACGATCATTCAGACCCGAGTGAAGCAGTGCGACGGGCACATTAAAACGTTCCTGAAAGCGGCGCACGGTCTGCGGTGTCAGGCCGATTTCAGGCACCAGCAGCAGCGCCTGTTTTCCCTGTTTTATTACCTTATCGATAAGCTGGAGATAGACTTCAGTTTTGCCTGAGCCCGTCACGCCTTCAAGCAGACAGGCCTTAAATTTCCCCAGTACGTCAGAGACTTTTTTCACCGCCGATGCTTGCTCGTCATTTAGCTGCAATGCCGGTCGGACGGATTCAGGTAGTGCAGGGACTGGCAGTCGCGTCTGTTCCTCGATTAATCCGAGTTCGGCCAGCTTACGGCACTGGGCCAGCGAAAAGCCCTGAGCTGTCAGAAATCGATGAGCAATGTATTCCTGTCGCTGAAACTGCTGCCACAATGCCAGCTGCTTGCTGCCTTTGAGTGCTGGCTCTGTATTGGGTGAGGCGATACGTTGCCAACCGCTCTCATCGGCTTCGTTCAGTCCGGCTCCGCGCCGCAGCATGGTTGGTATCCAGTGTTCGAGCACGTCACCCAGGCTGTGGTGATAGTAATCTGACATCCAGCGGGCAAGACTGAGGTCACGCGGAGCCAGTAACGGTGCGTCATCCAAGCGTGCTAACAAAGGTTTGAGCTTATTCGTGGGAACTTCACTGCTGTCACGAGTGCCCAAGACAATGCCAGTGAGCAGCTGTCTGCCAAAGTCTGCACGAACCCGCTGACCGGGTTGGTAGTTTTCTCGGGCGTCACCCTCTACCGGCAGGTAATCGAAGGTGCGTAACAGGGGGACGGGCAGAGCGACGTCGACAACATAAAAGGACATGAAAAAGCTTGCTGATACGGAATGCTCTGGTATTATGCGCGTCCTTATTGCCCTTGCAAGGGCATATTGTATCTATAACAAGCCAGTAGCGCGGTGCATACCGATATTGGGCCCAGCCTGAGAGATCAGGCGAAGAAAGTGGTCCCCGGGATGTGGCGGCGCGAAGACTGTGAGGTGATTTATGAAAGACGGTATTCATCCTGAGTACGCTACCCTGGAAGCAACCTGCTCTTGCGGTAACGTAGTTAAGACTCGCTCGACCAAGCCAGGCACTATGTACCTGGACGTATGTTCTGCATGCCACCCGTTCTACACTGGTAAGCAGAAAGTTCTGGATACTGGCGGTCGTATCGACAAGTTCCAGAAGCGTTTCGGTGGCTTCGGCGGTAAGAAGTAATCGACGCGTTCTGAAAAAGCCCGCTTCTGCGGGCTTTTTTGTGCCTGCTATTTCTTCTGTATCCATCTTTTCGTTAGCCACCTTCTGTAAGCGCTTACTGACCACTTTGCGCTCTGGTCTCTGAGCCTACTGATTTGATACTCTGAAATGCAGTCGGGACGGCCCGGCCAGCATTCTGCTGAACACCACTGGACGGCCAGTCATCCTGAAGCCTATGGGAGACTGATATGCAAAGCCGCACCAACCCACACAAGCAACCCCCCCTCCGTCGATTCTCATCCATCCCTGTGATTGATATTTCAGGTTTGTACTCCGCTGTGCCTGCTGAGCGTCAGGCGGTTGCAGACAATATCCGCGATGCCGCAAGAGACGTTGGTTTTTTCTATGTCTGCGGACATCGCATTCCCGGGACAGCGACCGACGATCTGGTCGCGTCTGCAAAGCAGTATTTTGCTCAGCCATACGAACAGAAGATGCAGAATTACATCGGTTTGTCGCAGAACCACAGTGGTTACGTTCCAGAGGGCGAAGAAGTCTTCTATAGCCCGGGCTCAAGTTCAGACGTGAATAAACCCCGGGATCATAAAGAGGCGTATGATGTTAACTACGACCTGAGTGATCTCAGGTATCGGAGGCCGATGCTTGGCCCAACGCTCTGGCCAGACGATGCCGATTTCAAAGCGAAAGTGAGTTGTTACTACGGCCACGGAACCGAGCTCGCAAAGGTTCTGTTCAGGGGCTTTGCTCTTGCACTAGGGCAGGAGGAGACCTTCTTCGATGGCAAGCTGATTCGTCCACCGAATCAATTGCGCTTGATTCATTACCCTTACGACCCGGGCGTGCAAGACACCCAGGGCATTGGTGCGCATACGGATTACGAATGCTTCACCTTACTGCTACCCACCGCCGATGGCCTTGAAGTGTTGAATGGTGAAGGGCGCTGGATTGATGCTCCCGTCATCCCCGGATGTTTTGTCGTTAATATTGGCGACATGATGGAAATACTGAGTAACGGCCATTTTAGAGCAACGACTCACAGGGTGCGTAAAGTGAAAGAGGAGCGTTACGCATTCCCGCTCTTCTGTACCTGCGATTACGATACGGTCATTGAGCCTGTGATGGCCCCTTGTGAAGGGGCTGAGAAACAGTATCAGCCGGTCAGGTGCGGTGATCACTTGTACGCTCAGACCATCGATACATTTGACTACCTTCAGAAGCGACTACGGCTGGGCGAAATAGAACGTCCTGAAACACAACCCGACCTTGGCTTTGGCCGCAAGGAGCAGGCTTCATGAAACGGAAACGATGGATAGAAAGCCTGGTGGATATCGCTTGCGGGCAGGGCGCCGTCTGGCCAAGGAACTCGGTTCCTGAGTGGATGTGCGGTGCTTTCAGGCGGCGGTGCATCAGTTTTGCTAATGGGTTAACTGATACAGACACACGGGTGTTCTGGCTTCAGTCTGGAGCGCTGACGATAGATCTACGTTTGCCACTCGAATACGAACAGCAGGCGGAGCCTGAAAATAAGGCGGATTACGAAGGCTGGTACGCGCACAGTGTCTGGCAACATAACCTGCTCGACTGGCAGGGAGGCGTGTCTTCGCTGAGTGAAAACCGTTGGCCCGAGCCCGCAGAGCTAAGGCGTGTGGGCAATTGCATGATGGAGTTCGCGCCAAGCGGCGCCTATGTTGAAGACTGGCGCTTGTTAAACAGTGTGCCGGGTTTATTCGTCGGTCTGGAATTGATCGGTGAAGAAGACCTGACGACCGGTGCCAGCCGCGAATTACAGGGAGCGCTTATCCTTGCGGGTGATTACATGGGTGCTGTGTTAAACAGATCAGCGGAAGAGTTTATTACGGACATCGGCGAGCTTGAGGGCGATGAGTTCGTCGTCCGCCACTCTCGCGATATTCATAGAACAGGGAAGCTGATGTTCAGCGCTCTGTTCGAGGCTGACGACGGAGAATTTTTCTACGATACAAGTCAGCCCGAACAGATAAGGCTGGTGGCTGGTCAGAAGTCCTGGTCGTTTCGTATTGATACTCTTGTTGGTGACTTTCACTTCGCCCCCGGTACATCTCAGTCAGAGAGTGCAGAGCGCTGGTTTAAACAATTTCAATCAACGCTTGGCCGTTACCTCCGGCGGGTTGTGTGAGTGCTCTGTCTGGATGACCTATCGGGGTCAGTTAGCCCATGCCGGGCAATTCTTCCAGCGGCTGCTATGCTTAAAAGTCAGGTAAAGCAGTTGGGTTATGGAGCCTCCAATGGAAGACGAAAAAGAGTTTGATCTCAGTGAGGGGCAGCGTATCGCGCTGCTGGAGCGAACGGTGTCTTTCAATCGAAAGGTTGTGATTGTACTTATTGTGCTCTCGGTCGTTGGGTTATCAGCGTTGTCTACATTGGGCATTGTTTCGTTACTGAAAGAAGACGTCGCCTACGCTAAGGCCGCAGAGCTGGAACTGGTGACAAAAGAAAATGAAGCGTTGCGCATTCAGATGGCGGCGTTTGAAAAATCACTGGTGCAATACCGTATGATTATGGACACCAGTCAGGCGTCTGGCTTTAAAGAAATTCTTCTCGATCAGGAGCAGAGCTATCAGACGCATCTCAGTGCGTTAAAACAGGGGATGCGTGATCTCGCGAAAATGATGCCGGGCTCGCGTACCTGGTTGGAGATGTATGACGAACAAATGGATATCGCATTGGAAGAAAGCCGCCAGCGAGTTCAGAAACTGGCGGCTATTCAGACTTCGGAGCTCAGGAAGAAACCTGCAGCAACGTCGCCCTGAATAAAGATAAGTACTTAGCCGCGATGGTCAGAGACAAAAGGATTGTGCTGACGTTCGTGGCCGAAGGTTGAATTCGGGCCGTGCCCACAAATAAATTCAATATCGTCGCCCAGCGGAAACAGCTTCTCGCGGATGGACGAAACCAGTTCGTCGAAATTTCCTTTTGGAAAGTCAGTACGACCAATCGACCCGTTAAAAATAACGTCGCCGACTAAGGCTTTTTTGCTGTCTTTATCGAAGAAGACAACATGCCCTGGTGTGTGGCCGGGCGCATGGATAACCTCAAGTGTCACGTCACCCACTGTGACCGTATCGCCATCGTTCAGCCATTGATCCGGCGTAAATGACTCAACGTTGGGAAATCCGAACATCATAGATTGCTGCGGCAACGATTGAATCCAGAAGTCGTCTTCCTTATGAGGACCAATAATAGGGAGGCCGAGGTCGCGCGCTAAGACTGCGGTGCCTCCAGCATGGTCAATGTGTGCATGCGTCAGCAGAATTTTGGTGGGGGTCGCCCCCATTTTCTCAATCTGCGCTTTGATTTTATTAATTTCACCGCCGGGGTCTACGATGGCGGCTTCTTTGGTGTTGTCACACATCAGAACAGTGCAGTTCTGCTCAAAAGCAGTGACAGGAACAATGGCGATCTGCAAAGCCATGAAGGCCTCCTTAAAATACTTCTACTACGTCAGGTGACTGACCGGCGAATTGCGGCATGGTCATTCCTGCACGCGCGTTAATATAGGTCGGGTCAGTGACTGTGTACTGGCGGCCATTATAAACGACTGCGTTGCCTTTCACCTGACCTGTAAATTCAACGGCTGCGGCCACATGCCCCGGATAATCCAACAGTACGACGGGCAGGCCCAGCAGGTCGTGCACCAGTAGCGAGAACAGTGCGGCTCTGTCTTCGCAGTCTGAGGCTGCATAGTGCAGGGTTTCAAGTGGGAACAGGTAGTTCTCAGTATTAAACTGCTGCTCGTCGGTCTGATACTGAAAGGCGTTCTGGACAAAGTTAAGCAGGCGGTTTACCGCGACTTCTTCAGAGTGCCCCTGTAACAATGGCTTCAGTTGTCTAGTGAGCTCGGCCCGTGTCGCAGCGGGCAGATCCAGAATCGGATAGCGTGGCAGGTTCAGCTGGGGCATGGAATCCAGATAACGGATCTGCTCCGTTGGGTAGCTGACGACAACATTCACTGTTTCTTCGCCTTCCTCATAACTGAGCGTCCGCTTGCGGATATCTCCCGCACCATTAAAGCGCTCAGGCATTTTGAAGGCCACCGCACGTGACGCTGTCTCGTGCTGCTTGCCGTAGGTGTAGACCTTTCCTGCGATTCGTACATCACCATTGAGTGGCAGGGCGTAGTAGCGTTCACCACTGAGAGTAAAATAGGTGACGCCATACACATCGTCGTCAGCAGGCATTAACAGGTAAAGGCGGTCGTTGTAGGCAAGGCGGGCGTCATAGCCAAGTTTTACGAGCATAAACCAGCTCAACATAATGCGGCTGTCGGCATTTCCCGCTACGGCCTCAGAGTAGTCTGATACAAGCCGTGCTGTTGCCCAGTCGCTGAGGGACAGAGACGTCTTAGTGGCATTGAGCTGCTCTAAGGCGGGTTTGAAATCACTCCGTGCTAACGCTTCCCACGCTGAGGCTATAGCGTCGGAGGAGGGCCTGGATGAAAATGCACGTGGCATGGCTTTGTTGTAGGGCAGGCGTAAAGCGTGACCATAAAAGTTAATACTGGCGGCAGGGCCTTTAATTTGTGGCTGGGGTGCCACTTTGACCGGCGTTTGCTCTGGCGTTGTGTTGTCGGGCAAGTGCGTTGGCGTCGGAACAGGCACACTTACGACTGGCGTAGGTTCGGTTGCTATGTCTTTAGGCTTCTCTTCTGGCGCATCAACAGGCGAATAAATCGGCGGTGCTTTTGGGATGTTTGTGGGTTTTGGGGCCTTATCTTCTTCCTCGCCTGATTCGGTATCGACGGGTTCCCAACGCTGCTTCAGAAATCCGATAAAGGCTTTGTCGTTTTCGTCGAGATAGCTCTGAAATTCTTGCTGAGTCGTGGCGCGCCAGCGTTCGTAATCGCTCATACCTGGGTTCGCGACGACAGAAAGAGTAGCTGCGCTGGCGACGACACCGCTGGCTATCAGGGTGCAACGGATAAGATGTTTCATTGGATCTCCCCCAAAACAAAAAACCGGTACAGAGTTACCCCGGTACCGGTCTGGATATCATACGCTGAGCTGACTCAGTTCATGTTCAGCATTTCTTCGCGCATTTCGTCGAAAGACTTCTGAGCCTGAAACTTCTGCCACAGAGCTTTCTCGTTGTTCATTGAGGTTTTCAGGGCCTCTTCTGCCAACTGGTTAACGGTGTCGGCGTCGAGACCAACGAGAACCACCATGCCGCCGCTAGGCGTAGGCATCTGACGGAAGATCTTGCTGCCAGTCAGTGTCTGCTTGGTGATCTGTTTGGTTGTCACAGAGTTTACCTGATCAACTGTTTCGTCGTCCGCTGTACCCGTGGTTTCGGCGTACTGTTTGATCATGTTCTGAACTTCTACCTGCATGGTCTGAGCAAGTTCAACGCGCGCGGCAGTCGCTGCCATTTGCTTCATGAAGTTTGCGCCAGCGGCAGATTTATCGGCGTAACCGACGGCGGTCAGGTCGACGCCATCAACAGGGGCACCACAGACCCACGCAGGAGCAGGCTGCATGCTGCCATCGGCGAAGACACACTCAGCAACTTGAGGTGCCGGTTCGTTAGAGGAACACGCAACCAGCAGAGTGGCGGCAGCGGCAGTAAACAGGTGACGGATATTCATCCTTAATCTCCTACAGGTATTTTCAAAAGACTCGTTCGAGAATAGCCGAAGCAATATTAAAATACTACCGCACTCAGACGGCTACTCTCACCACTTGTGATCTGAGTCAGAATCAGTGCTGATGCCCGCCAATGCCGTGGGCGTGGCCGTGATCAAGCTCTTCTGCAGTCGCTGCACGAACTTCCAGAATCTCGACGTCAAAATGTAAGGTTTTTCCGGCAAATGGGTGATTAGTGTCAACGTCTGCCATGAAACGACCGACCTTTACGATGGTCACCTGACGCTCGCCCTGATCTGTGTGTACAGAAGCGACCATGCCTTTGCTCCATTTCTTTGAGCCCTGCAGGTGCTTGACTGGGACGCGCTGCACCGAACCTTCAACGCGGTGACCGTAGCCATTTTCTGGTGTTACAGTGATTTCGAGCTTGTCTCCGGCCTGCTTGCCTTCGACAGCTTCTTCAAAGCCCGGGATCATGTTGTTGTGGCCCTGCAGGTAGGCAATCGGATCATGGCCCGCAGTGGACTCAATCTGTTTGCCATCGGCATCTTTAAGGGTGTAATGCAGCTGAACAACCGTATCTTTGGCGACAATCATGAGCGTTTCCGTAGTCTGTGTATGGTGTGGTTAACTGTGATCATTAAGGCGCGAAGTATCCGGTATCCGCGTGTTTACTGCAACGCTGGCGCCTCTGTGCGATAATCCACCCCTGTCCGGACTGGCAAATTTGTCTTGCCAGTCTCAGGAGGGGAACCCGGTGAAAATCCGGGGCTGTGCCCGCAACTGTAAACAGTGGCTTTTATCCGGTCGACTGTCAGCCAGATTGCCTCCCGGACGTGCAAACCAATTTCTATGATCGAGCGGGTTACTCGATGATGAGCTCTCTGTTCGGGCGGCTTAGGCTGCGTTCCCGAAGTGCGTCCATCATCCGTATTCCGCCCATAATGTGACGATTAGCGTGACAATATTTGTACCGATGCGCGGATACCCATGGTGAATCAGTCCTCAAACAACAGCTACACCTCTGGCGATGCTGAACTCGCGTATATCGCTGTTGAGCACTTATCGCTGACTATCGGTGCGAAAGCTACGAACGCTATTCTGCGGGATATTTCGTTCGCTGTGGAATGCGGTAGCCTGGTTGGTATTGTCGGGCCGAATGGTGCAGGTAAATCGTCGTTACTCAGAGCAATCTATTGCCATCGCTACGATCAACCGGCCTCGCTGGCGGGGCAGGTGATGATTGCCGGGCACCCGGTACACCTGATGAGCAGACGCGAGCGAGCCTGTAAAATCGCGGTTGTGCTGCAGGAATCGGCACTGCCTTTCGAGGTGACCGTGCGCGAAGTTCTTGCAACCGGCCTGACGCCTCGTAAGCCACTGCTGTCGTTTACCAGCAAAGATGACACCCGGTTAATAGAAGGGATAGCAGCCGACCTCGATCTGACGCGTTTTATTGATCGTGATTTCGGCTCTCTTTCAGGTGGAGAGAAGCAGCGGGTGTTGATCGCCCGCGCACTGGTACAACAACCTCAGATTCTTCTTTTAGACGAACCTACCAACCACCTCGATATTCAGCATCAGATAGAGACGCTAAGCCTGGTCCGGTCATTGGGTGTTACGGTACTTCTTACCATTCATGATCTGAACATGGCCGCGGCTTACTGTGATCAATTGCTGGTATTGAATAAAGGTCAGCTGGTGGCCAACGGTGAACCCTTCCAGGTGCTTACCAGCGAATTAATTCAGGATGTATTTCAGGTTGCCGCAGATGTTGCTGTGATCCGTAACACTTATACCCATGAACGCCGTATTCGTATTGCCTACGATATGCCTCCGAGTCGGACTATTGCTCCCGGATCAGCTGGAGAGCGCAGGGAATGAAAATGCCGTACGGGTTAACTGTTGCAATAACTTTTTCTGTGCTTTGCCTTTCGGTGATTGGTGCGGCGGCACAAGGCGCCTTTGATCTGTCGCTTCTGAATGTCTTTCAGGGCGTCATTATCTGTCCATGGACGAATGATTGTGCGTTGTCGCCGATCGAACAGCAGATTCTTACGGATATTCGCCTGCCGCGGATTTTTATGGCTTTACTAACGGGCGCTGGTCTGTCGATTACTGGCGCTATTCTGCAATCAGTAACCCGTAATCCGCTGGCTGATCCGTATTTGTTTGGTATTTCATCCGGGGCCGCTCTAGGTGCGGTGCTGGCCATGTCTGCTTTCACTGGGGCCTTTTCTGGGTTTCTGGCGGCGACGGGCCTGAGTGTCGTATTTAACGTGACCACCGGGGCGCTTGCGGGCGGAGCGCTGTCTGTTTTTCTGATGTTGACGCTTGCTGGGAAATCAGCGGTTCAGGTCGAAAAGCTGCTGCTTTCCGGGGTGGCAGTTTCTTTTATGCTCAGTGCATTTACCAGCCTTGTGATTTATTACTCAACGCCAGAAACTGCAGCTACATTATTGTTCTGGCTGATGGGCAGTTTTTCGGGCAGCAACTGGGCTGATCTTATTTTGCCTCTTTTGGCTGTGGTGCTTGGCAGTGGTCTGTTTTTCATATTTTCGCGCTGGCTCGTCGTGATGCAGCTGGGCGAAGAAAGTGCCGCTACGCTAGGTGTGCCTGTACATAAGTTGCGGTTGGGGATGTTGCTGGTGTGCTCGGCAGTAACGGCGATTCTGGTTGCAGAGGTCGGCGGCATCGGATTTGTTGGGTTGATGATTCCCCATATAGTGCGGTTGCTCGTCGGCGGGCAGCTGCACAGGGTACTGCTGATGTCTCTGTTGGTTGGTGCGACCTTTATGATCTGGGTGGATGTCCTGGCTCACTCTTTACTTCAGGATCAGGTTCTGCCCGTTGGTATTGTGACATCCGCGCTCGGCAGTCTTTTCTTTTTTATTATTCTTAAGCAACGACAGAGTCGTTGATGGCAGGTGTTATGTTTTCCGTTTCTCCGGTGTCCCGCTCAAGGGATGCTGCCATTCAGCAGCGTATTGATATGAAAACCAAGCCGCCCGGCAGTCTGGGGCAGCTTGAATCATTAGCGGCTCAGCTGGCAGCGATCACCGGTGTCGAAAAGATCCGACTGCATAAGCCTGCCATGTTGGTATTTGCAGCAGATCATGGCATTGCAGAAGAGGGGGTGAGTATTGCGCCTCCTGCGGTGACGCAGCAGATGGTTAAGAATTTTATTAATGGCGGTGCGGCAGTGAACTGTTTCTGTCAGGTTGCCAGCATGGCTTTGTACGTTATTGATGCAGGCATCCTTAATGCCGTTGAGAGTAGCCGCGTTATAAATCAGCGCCTGGGAGCGGGCACTAAGAATATTGCTAAAGCGCCGGCAATGGCACGCGAAACCGCAGAATCAGGACTAGTACTGGGGGCTGAAATAGTGCGTCAGCGAATCGCAGAAAGCAGTAATGTTTTTGCGTTTGGTGAGATGGGAATTGGTAATACGTCGGCGGCATCGGCGGTGCTCGCTGCTATTCTTGGGCGTTCAGTAGAAGAGACTTGTGGTCGTGGTACAGGCATTGATGATGATGCCTTTGAACGCAAAAAATCGCTCATCGCTGAGGCACTCGAGCGTCATCAGTCGACGCCTGAACCTGACGATACGATGAATATTCTGGCTTCTCTCGGTGGCTTCGAAATTGTCCAGATCACCGGTGCTATGTTGGCCGCGGCTGAGAAGCAATGTGTCATTATGGTTGATGGATTTATCGCGTCAGTAGCGGCGCTGGCGGCGGTCAGAATAGCCCCGCAGGTACGGGATTATATGGTCTTCTGTCACCACTCAGAAGAGCAGGCTCACACTCTGATCCTGGAGGCTCTCGATGCTAAGCCGTTACTGGATCTTGGATTGCGACTGGGAGAAGGAACCGGCGCAGCGCTGGCGTACCCGCTATTGCAGTCGGCGCAGTCTTTTTACAATTACATGGCGAGCTTTGATGATGCAGGTGTCACTGCGGTATGAACAGGTTGAGTGAACAGCTGAACCTGTGGTGGATTGCCGTGGCCTTTTTTACGCGAATACCGGTACCGGCCTCGGTCGAGTTCAGTCAGGCGAGCCTTAACCGCGCCAGCCGTTATTTTCCGGCAGTTGGATGGCTGATCGGCGCTCTGTGTGCGACGGCTCTGTGGTTGTTGATGTTGGTCTTTCCTCAGAATGTTGCTGTCTTGATTTCCATTGCAATCAGCCTGCTGCTTACCGGTTGCTTTCATGAAGATGGTCTGGCAGACACCTGTGATGGGCTGGGCGGCGGATGGACCCGCGAGCAGAAGCTAAGCATTATGAAAGACTCCCGCATCGGCACGTACGGCGCTGCGGCTCTATGGGTGTCACTTACGCTGAAATTCGTTGTTTTATCCCAGTTGATCAACCCGGTTCTGGCACTTCTGGTCGCGCATCCTTTGAGTCGAATTATTCCGACAGTATTTATCGCTGCTATGTCTTATGTCTCTGACGTTGATACCTCAAAAGCCAAGCCTTTGGCTGAGTCAGGCTCGGGTGCGGATACGGCTATTGCGATAATCACAGGTTTAATCGCGCTTATGTTTATCAACAACCCGTTCATTATTCTGTTCGTCTTACTCGTGTTGGCAGGCGTTGCGTACGTATTTCTTAAGCGTCAGATTGGCGGGTTTACCGGCGATGCCTTAGGAGCAGTTCAGCAGGTCAGTGAACTGGCTATTTATCTCTCGTTACTGGCTCTGAGCGGGAGCTTCTCTTGATTCACTTAGTGACGGGCGGAGCCCGATCCGGAAAAAGTCGTTATGCCGAACAGCTTGCTAATGAGCGGGCTGAGATTACCTATGTGGCGACAGCGACACCGGGAGACGACGAAATGGCGGCGCGCATTCAGCGTCACAAGAAAGATCGACCGGCGCACTGGGCGCTGGTTGAGGAGCCTTTTGAGCTGTCCTCGGTCGTGAGTGTGTCGTCGTCAACGCTCCTGATTGACTGCCTGACGTTATACCTCACTAACTGGCTCTGCAATGAACAGCGTTGGCCCGACTTTGAGCAGGAAAAATCCGAATTGCTGAGCGCACTGAAAAAAGCCTCGGAAGTACCAGGGCAGGATATTTTTATTGTCACCAATGAGGTGGGGAGCGGCATTGTTCCCCTTGGTGAATTAAGCCGCCGGTTCGCTGATGAGGCAGGGTGGCTGAATCAGGCCGTAGCCGCCATCGCCGATGACGTTACTCTGGTCGTTTCCGGGTGCCCACTGGCATTAAAACGTAATGGAGTACTGCTTCATGGCTGATGCTCATACTTCGTTGCCGGTAAAAGGCTGCCTGATGGTTCAGGGCACAACGTCTGATGCTGGCAAGAGCCTGTGTGTGACCGCGCTATGTCGGATACTTAAGCGCTGGGGTATTTCGGTGGCGCCATTTAAGCCTCAGAACATGGCATTGAACAGTGCGGTAACGAACGATGGCGGAGAAATCGGGCGGGCTCAGGCGCTTCAGGCCGAAGCCTGTGGTTTGCCTCTGTCGACGGACTTCAACCCGGTATTGTTGAAGCCGAATTCGGATATGCGCTCTCAGGTCATTATTAATGGTAAGGCCGTCAGCGAGCTCGACGCACGACGTTTTGGCAACATTAAAGAGCTCGCATTTGACCATGTCTTAGCGGCATTTCAGCGACTCAAAGAACAGTACGATGTGGTGATTGTTGAGGGCGCAGGCAGTCCGGCAGAAGTGAATCTTCGCAAAAATGATATTGCCAACATGGGCTTTGCCGAGGCGGTAGATTGTCCTGTCGTTCTGATATCGGATATCGATCGCGGCGGTGTGTTTGCGCATCTTACAGGTACGGTAAATATTCTTGCGGCCAGTGAACAGGCAAGAATTAAGGGCTTTCTGATCAATAAATTCCGCGGCCGGATCGAGTTACTCCAGGACGGCCTCGACTGGCTGGAAGACTACAGTGAGAAACCTGTACTGGGAGTACTGCCGTACATTATGGATCTGCGTCTTGATGCTGAAGACGGAATAAACCGGGCTCTGCATGAAGAAAATCTTAATCAGTCAGACCAACAGCGCATTGTTATTAAGGTGCCGGTGCTGCCACGTATCAGCAATCACACCGACTTCGAACCGCTACTTCAGCATTCTGGCGTTGTGCTTGAGTATGTCACTGCTGGTGGTGACCTGTCGGGCGCTGACCTCATTATCCTTCCGGGCAGTAAGAGTGTTCAGGCTGATCTGGCTTACCTGAGGGAGCAGGGGTTCGATCGACAGATTCTTAAGCACCTGCGCTACGGTGGCAAAGTGCTCGGTGTCTGCGGTGGTTTTCAGATGTTGGGTCAGAAAATTTCTGACCCGGAGCAGGTCGAGGGCACGATCACAGAGTCCGAAGGTCTTGGTTTACTTGATGTCAGTACTCGACTCACCGCAGAAAAGCAGCTTAAGAACGTAGACGGTGTGCTGAGTAACTCCGGGAATAAGATCAAAGGGTATGAAATTCACTGTGGTATCAGTGAAGGGGCAGGCCTGCAGACTCCCTTTTGCTGTCTGACCGATCAGCAGGGAAATTCATACACTGACGGTGCCATATCTGGCGATGGCCAGGTGATGGGGACTTATGTTCATGGCCTATTTGACCACCCGGAAACCTGTGAGTTTATTCTTGAGTGGGTATCTGGTTCACCGGGAACGGCAGAAGATTGGCAAGCACTGCGTGAACGTGAAATTGAACGTATCGCTGATATTTATGAAGAGCATATCGATATGGACGACCTGTTGGATATCATTCAGTAGGGCAGCTGTCACAGATCATTTTTTAAAAATAGAAATTATCAAATATACGAGGTCAGGTAATGTCGAAGTCAGAAGAAGAGTTGAAGCAGGAACGCCATAAAAAGAAAGCGCAGAAACAAAAAGAAAAGGTTGATGCCAGTATTGCGAAAGCGACAGAAGAGCGCGGTATCGTGATCGTGGTAACAGGCAATGGCAAAGGTAAATCAACCTCTGGCTTCGGTACGGTTGCACGCGCTGTAGGCCACGGATACAAAGCGGCGGTTGTTCAGTTTATTAAGGGGCAGTGGGACTGTGGTGAAAGAAACCTGCTTGAGAATAATGGCGTACCTTTCGCCGTCATGGGCACAGGCTTTACCTGGGAAACACAGGACCGAACGTCTGATATTGCCGCAGCAGAAGAGGTCTGGGCGCACGCTAAGGAATACCTTGCTGACCCTCAGTACCACGTTGTTCTGCTCGATGAGCTGACTTACATGCTCGGTTACGATTACCTCAATAAAGAAGAGGTGTTGAACGCCATCCGTAATCGTCCTGAAAATCAAAGTGTTGTTGTTACCGGGCGTGGCGCAATCAAAGAACTACGAGACCTGGCAGATACCGTCAGCGAAGTAAAAGATGAGAAGCACGCATATCGCGCGGGAATAAAAGCCCGTAAAGGTGTGGATTGGTGATCCGCTGCTTCTTTGCTTTCGCATTGATGCTGTGTGCGTGTTTCGCAGTAGCATCGAAACCGATAGAGCGAATCGTTGCCCTGTCCCCGTCTTCGACCGAGATGCTGTTTGAAATGGGTCTTGGTAAAAGGGTTGTGGGTACCGTCGAGTGGGCAGACTTCCCTGAAGCGGCAAAAGCTATTCCGCGTATTGGTAGTTACGCCGGTATTAATATCGAGGCGCTTATCGCGTTACAGCCCGATATTGTCGTGGCATGGAAGAGTGGCAATAAAGAATCTGATCTTCAGAAGCTTGAAGCGCTTGGGGTGAATGTTCTTTACATCGACCCCAAAACGATGGATGCCGTAGCTGATGATATGGAGCGTTTGGGTAGCGCCGTTGGAGAACCTCAGGCTGGGAAAGAAGCGGCAGGTCGTTTTCGTGACCGCTACAGCGCACTAAAGCATCAGTTCGCCAATGCCGATCCTGTCCGGGTTTTTTACCAGTTATCTTACGAGCCATTGCGCACGGTCGGGCAAGGCAGCTGGGTCGATGCTCTGATCAAAGATTGCGGCGGTGACAATGTGTTTGGCAAAGCACCGTCACACTACCCCGTTGTGGCTTTTGAGAGTGTGATTGCCCGCGACCCTGAGGTCATCATTATGTCGAGCCACACGAACGTGGTGAACTCGAAAGAGGCTTTGTGGAGCGAATGGCCATCCGTCGCTGCTGTCAGGGAGGGGCACCTTATTCCGGTAAACAGCTCAGCGCTGCTGCGTTCTGGCCCGCGGGCGACGGAAGGCCTGGCGCTACTCTGCAACGCGATCAACCAGGCACGGTGACCTGTCTAACGGTTACCGGCAGATCTTCTACTTGAAATGCCGGTTTCTGCCCCCATCTGTACCGAAAGCGACACATCATTTACATCTGAGACACAAGGTACAGAGTCATGACAACGATTGTATCCGTGCGCCGTGGCGACGAAGTCGTCATTGGAGGCGACGGTCAGGTTTCACTGGGCAATACCGTAATGAAAGGCAATGCCCGCAAAGTCCGCCGCTTATACGACGGTAAAGTCCTCGCAGGTTTCGCTGGTGGCACTGCTGACGCTTTTACCCTGTTTGAAAAGTTTGAAGCCCAGCTGCAGCAGCATGGTGGTCAGTTGACCCGTGCAGCCGTTGAGCTGGCAAAAGAGTGGCGCTCAGACCGTGCTCTGCGCAAGCTCGAAGCTATTCTGGCCGTGGCAGACCACACCGCCTCTCTGATTATTACCGGCAATGGCGACGTACTGCAGCCCGAGGATGACCTGATCGGTGTTGGATCAGGTGGTAATTATGCATTGGCTTCGGCTCGTGCCTTGTTGGAAAACACCGAGCTTGGCGCTCGTGATATCGTCGAGAAGAGCCTTAATATTGCTGGCGAAATCTGCGTGTTCACCAATACCAACCTGACCATTGAGTCGCTGAAAGAGAGCGATGTAACCGGCGACACTTCAGGAGCAAATGCATGAGCCAGATGACACCTCGCGAAATCGTCCACGCACTGGATCAACACATCATCGGTCAGAATGATGCCAAACGCTCTGTGGCTATTGCCCTGCGTAATCGTTGGCGCCGTATGCAGCTTGAGCCAGAGCTGCGTGATGAAGTCACGCCAAAGAATATTCTGATGATTGGCCCGACCGGTGTGGGTAAAACTGAGATTGCCCGCCGTCTGGCTAAGCTTGCGAATGCGCCTTTTATCAAAGTGGAAGCCACCAAGTTTACTGAAGTGGGTTACGTGGGTAAGGACGTAGAATCCATTATCCGTGATTTAGTCGAAACTGGGATCAAGCTTCTGCGTGAGCAGGAAATGAAAAAGGTACGCACCCGCGCCGAAGAACTCGCTGAAGAGCGCATTCTCGATGTGTTGCTGCCACCGGCCCGATCCTCTACCAGCTGGGACACGACCGAAGAACCTAAGCAGGAAGACAGCTCCGCGCGCCAGGTTTTCCGTCGTAAACTGCGCAACGGTGACCTTGATGATAAAGAAATCGAGATCGATGTCGCTCAGGTGAATACTGCCGGTGTAGAAATCATGACACCTCCAGGTATGGAAGAGATGACCAGCCAGTTGCAGAACATGTTTGCCAACCTGGGCGGTGATAAAAAGTCCAAGCGTAAGATGAAAATTGCGGATGCCTTTAAGCAGATCTGCGATGAGGAAGCCGGCAACCTACTGAACATGGAAGAGCTGAAAGTCCGTGCGCTGGAGTTGGTCGAACAGAACGGTATCGTCTTTATTGATGAAATCGATAAAGTCGCTAAGCGTCAGGACAGCGGTTCTGGTGGCGATGTATCCCGCGAAGGGGTGCAGCGCGACCTCCTACCGTTGATCGAAGGCTGCACTGTCAGCACCAAGCACGGTATGGTGAAAACAGACCATATTCTGTTTGTTGCCTCGGGCGCGTTCCATCTTGCACGGCCTTCGGATCTGATTCCCGAGCTTCAGGGCCGTCTGCCTATCCGTGTTGAGCTTGAGGCGCTCACTCCGCACGATTTTGAACGCATTCTGACCGAGCCTAACGCGTCTTTAACAGTGCAGTACAAAGCGCTGATGAAGACCGAAGGGTTGGACATCGACTTCACTGCGGATGGTATTAAACGCCTGGCGGAGATCGCTTATCAGGTCAACGAGAGCACCGAGAACATCGGCGCCCGCCGCCTGCATACACTGATGGAACGCCTGCTCGAGAGTGTGTCGTTTGACGCAACGGACCTGACCGAACAAGTGACCATTGACGGAGCTTACGTCGATCAGAAGCTGGGTGCTCTGGCACAGGATCAGGATTTGAGTAAGTTTATTCTCTGATAATGCAGCACTTATAAAAAAAGCCCCCGTTTAAACGGGGGCTTTTTCGTTATCTATATTCTGAAACGAGCAATCTGCTCAGACAGTCTGTTGCTGCATTTTTCACGGCATCAGCGGCCTTGTCGGCGTTATCAGCAATTTCCTGAATGGTCTGACTCATCTCGGTTGCGCCTGTGGCGACGTGGTCGCTTTCCTGCATCTGTTCGGCATTCAGTTTTCGTGTCTCTGAGCCCATTGCCGCGATCTCACGTCCCAGTGATGCGACTTCGTTGGTGGCATTCACACTTTCACGGATAATGTCGTGAATCTGACTGATAAACTGATTGAAGGATTGACTAAGTCGTGTGATTTCTTCCTCGCCAGTGATTGGAATCCGTTGGGTAAGATCACCGTCTCCTTTGGCAATACTACTCATGGTGTGACGCAACCGGGGAGCGGTCGTGCACCCAGAAATAGATATTACCATCGCGAAGTGAACGCAGAGCATCCAGTGCAGCCTCTTTGGCACCTTCTTCACTTAATACGCCTTCCCGAACCATGCGTTGATAGCGTTCCAGCAGGCTATGGGCACTGTTCACGAGTGACTTAGCGGTGTTTTCTTTGGCGGTGTATTCGGCAGCGAACATAACATCGTACTGACTTCTCAGTGCTTTTGCTTCGAGGAGTAGGATACAGATCCGTGCAGCGGCCATTATCAGCCATAAGCGGGCGCGAATGGACAGGTTTCGCAGAAATGTCATGGCGTAGCATCTCCGGGATAGTAAACTTAGGAATTGAAATGAGTATAGAAGTTGAAACCAGGTCTGCTGGTTAAATTGTAATTTGGAGTCTATGTGGTCCCTGAAGCCATCAAAGTAAAGAAATCCAGTCGCTGCGTTGCATTGACTTACGCCGGTGTTGAGTACGAGCTCAGCTTTGAAATGCTGCGTGTGCTGTCACCGTCAGCCGAAGTGCGTGGGCATGGTGTCGGCAATGAAGTGCTGCAGTTTGGCAAGAAAGACGTCGGTTTGCTGAGCATGGAGCCAGCCGGTAACTATGCACTCAAGCTGACTTTCGACGATGGACATGACTCCGGGCTTTACGACTGGAAGTATCTGCACCATCTGTGTCTCAACCAGGATACGCTCTGGCAGGACTACCTTGACCGGCTGGAAGCTGCGGGTAAGAGTCGTGAATCCTCACAGATCAATTTCAAGGCGTTATGAACCCGGACGTAGCTCGTTGAGCCTTCTGTGCCTGCATGGGGCCTTTGAACACTGCGCCCGTGCTGTATACTGACCCAAACTTTTCCTTCCAGGAGTGATCGCTTGAGCGATACCAAGAAGACAAAAACCTTCAAAGACCCGAATGCTGCCGCTGAGGCTGAAAAATACGACAACCCGGTGGCGAGCCGCGACGCACTCTTGATGGTGCTTGAAGAAGCGCCCAGCCCCCTGACGCACCCTGAAGTCTGTGAAGTACTTGGGGAGACCGACGAAGATCGCGTTGAAGCAGTGCGTCGTCGTCTGATTGCCATGTGCCGGGATGGCCAGCTGATCAGCAACCGTCGTAATCAGTTTATGCCGATGAAAAAGGTCGACCTGGTACAGGGCACCGTCATGGGGCATCGTGATGGTTTCGGTTTTGTGCTGCGTGACGAAGGTGATGACGTCTATCTGTCGAATCGACAGATGCGGAAGGTTTTCCATGGGGACAAGGTCGCTGTGCAGATTCTGGGGCTGGATCGTCGTGGTCGCCCGGAAGGTAAGATCGTTGAGGTTTTACAGCGCAACACGCAGCAGATCGTTGGGCGTTACTTCGAAGAGTCGGGCGTGGGCATTCTACAACCCGACAACAAACGCATTTCGATGGAAGTTCTGATTCCGGCGGATGGCCGTAACGGTGCGGAGCACGGTCAGTTCGTTGTGGCGAATATTACCCGTCAGCCGTCACCGAAAGGTCTGCCGGTGGGGGAAGTCATTGAGGTACTGGGCGAACATCTTGCGCCGGGTATGGAAATCGACGTGGCGATCCGAAGCCACAATATTCCTCACGAATGGCCAGAGGAAGTCGAGGCTGAAACTAAGAAAATTCCGGATCAGGTAAAAGCAGCAGACAAGAAAAACCGCATCGATCTACGTCATCTGCCATTCGTCACTATTGACGGTGAAGACGCCCGCGACTTCGACGATGCTGTGTACTGCGAGCGCAACAAGAACACTGGTGGCTGGCGCTTATGGGTGGCCATTGCCGATGTCTCGCATTATGTGAAGGTGAAATCTCCCCTCGATAATGAGGCGTATCAGCGCGCGACGTCGGTGTATTTTCCGGGCTTCGTTGTACCGATGCTGCCAGAGAAACTGTCCAATGGTTTGTGTTCTCTGAACCCGCACGTCGACCGCCTGACCATGGTCTGTGAAATGACCATCTCCAAAGCCGGGCGTATTTCAGGCTACAAGTTTATGGAAGGGATTATTCACTCCCATGCCCGCCTGACGTACAACAAAGTCTGGGACATGATTAATCCGGATGCCGACAAAGAGACTCAGGCCCAATGGCGTGAACATTACGCCGATGTCGTGCCTCACGTCGATGAGTTGTATCGCTTATTTCATATTCTCCGCGAGCAGCGTGAAGTCCGTGGTGCGATGGATTTTGATTCGGTCGAAACCCGTATCGTGTTCGATGCAGAACGCAAGATTCAGGAAATTGTACCGACCGAGCGCCATCACGCACACATGCTGATTGAAGAGTGCATGTTGGCGGCGAACGTCTGTGCGGCTGATTTCTTCACTCGTTATGAGATTCCGGCACTGTACCGCGTTCACAAAGGCCCAAGTTCAGAGAAGCTCGAAAACCTCGGCGCTTTCCTCGGTGAAATGGGGCTGACGATGCCAAACGGTAAAGATCCTGCGCCTAAGGATTACCAGACGCTGCTCAGCCAGATTGAAAAGCGCCCGGATTCGCACTTAATACAGACGGTGCTACTGCGCTCACTCAGTCAGGCGAAGTACGAGCCTGAGAACGAAGGTCACTTTGGTCTGGCGTACAAAGCGTACACGCACTTTACGTCACCGATCCGTCGCTACCCGGACCTTCTGGTTCATCGCGGTATCCGCAGCGTTATCCGCAGTGAGCAGGAGTGTAAGCACGTACTTCGCGCAGAAGGCACGAAGAACATGGCCAAACGTACGATTTATCCATACGACCTGCAGGCCATGGTCAATATGGGCGAGCACTGCTCTATGGCCGAGCGCCGCGCAGACGATGCTACCCGTGATGTCACCGACTTCCTGAAGTGTGAATATATCCGCGACAAAGTGGGTGAAGATTTTGAAGGTGTTATTTCTGCCGTAACAGGGTTCGGTTTATTCGTTGAACTTAAAAATGTTTACGTCGAAGGCCTCGTGCATGTCAGCACACTGCAGAATGATTTCTATCAGTTCGATGCGGTTAAGCATCGTCTTATCGGCGAGCGCACGCGTCGCAGCTTCCGTCTCGGTGACAACATCTGGGTGAAAGTGGTTGGCGTTGATCTGGATGATCGCAAGGTCGACTTCGAATTAACTACCGCGCCTGTTAATGCCGGACGGAGTGCTGATAGCCTGGATATGCCGAAACCCGCTCGCTTACCGCGCAAGCGCCCTGCTGGTGGCAAGGCGGGCGAGAAAAAGGGCATGACCAAAGAAGAGCTGATGAATCCGGGTAAAAAGAAAGCCGGTTCAGGTAAATCAGGCGGACCGGGCTCGACCAGGGCCGACAGCAAAAAAACATCGAAGAAAAAGCCCAGTAAACGCCAGAAGCTGAACGCTAAGAAAAGTGCAGGAGCATCGGGCAAAGCTGCTTCTAAATCGACCGCTAAGAAGAATCCACGTAAGAAAAAATAAATGAAGCTTGAATCGGTTTACGGCATCCACGCCGTTACAACACTGCTGCAACGATCCCCTGGTCAAGTGGTGGAAATCTGGGTTCAGAAAGGTCGGGTTGATGCAAAAATGCAGAAAATCCTCGATCTGGCAGAGGCCGAAGGCTTGTCCGTCATGGAAGCCGATAAGGGGTTGCTTAACCAGAAGGCGGAAGGCAACCATCAGGGTATTGTGGCACTGAGAAAACCCGTGCAGGGGAAGTCAGAAAAACACCTGCCGGATATCCTCGATAACATCACTGGCGACCCGTTTGTATTGATTCTCGATGGCGTGACTGACCCTCATAACCTGGGGGCCGTATTACGTACCGCCGATGCGGCAGGTATTCATCTGGTCATCGCTCCGAAAGACAAGTCGGCACCGTTGACGGCAGTGGCTGCTAAAGTCGCTTGTGGCGCTGCAGAAGCAGTGCCGTATATTCAGGTAACGAACCTGGCGCGGACCATGAAAGACCTGCAGGAGCGTGGCATCTGGATTATTGGTACGGCGGGCGAAGCAACCACCACGATTTACCAGCAGGACTGCAAAGGCCCTCTGGCGTTGGTCATGGGCGCTGAAGGCCCGGGCATGCGTCGCCTGACGCGAGAGCATTGCGACCACCTTGTGAAGATCCCCATGGCCGGTGAGGTCAGCTCACTGAATGTGTCAGTAGCAACCGGTGTCTGTCTGTTCGAAGCGGTGCGCCAGCGTGGTGGTGCCTCGGGTAAAACGTCCGGATAAGTCAGGAATACAAAGTAATGGAAATATACATGAGCTGGTGGAACGAACTGGCGGGTCAGGACTACGAATGGTTCTGGAATGTCGGTATCGCTCTGACTCTGACACTGATAGCAGGCCTTTTCTGGCGCATGTTGCGCAAACGTCTGGTACAGCTTGTCGCAAGCACGGAGAACCACTGGGACGACGTGGTCATCAATGCGATTGCAGTGCCAGTTAACTGGATGATTGTCGCGGTTGGCCTGACCTGGGCCGGAGACATCACCGCCGCGTATTACGATAAAGAAGTGCAGGGCAGCATCTCGGTGGTGCGCCAGTTATCGCTGATTATTCTTGCCGCCTGGGCCATGTGGCGCTTAATTAACCGCGTCGAAGAAAAACAACTCGAAGGTGGCATGGACCCGACGACGGTTCAGCTGGTCGGCAAACTGGCTAAGCTCGCCGTGACCATACTCATCATACTGCCGGTTTTTCAGTTGTTGGGGATTTCAATCTCGGGGATTCTTGCCTTCGGTGGTATGGGCGGCCTGATTGTTGGTCTGGCGGCGAAAGATCTGCTGGCGAACTTCTTCGGTTCGCTGATTATCTATCTCGATAAGCCATTCAAGGTAGGTGACTGGATACGTTCACCGGATCGTTCAATTGAAGGTACGGTCGAAAGCATCGGCTTTCGCGTGACCCGCATACGTACATTCGATAAGCGTCCGCTGTATGTCCCTAACTCTGTGTTCACCAGTATCTCAGTAGAGAACCCGTCACGGATGCTGAATCGTCGCATCTATGAAACCATTGGTGTGCGCTATCAGGATGCGCAAGTCGTACGGGGCATCATGGAAAAAGTACGCGACATGCTGCGCCAGCATGGTGAGATCGATCAGGATCAGACCATGATTGTAAATTTTAATGCGTTTGGTGCGTCGAGCCTTGATTTCTTTATTTACACCTTCACTAAGACTACTGACTGGGTGCATTACCATGAGGTGAAGCAAGACGTACTGCTCAAAATAATGGATATCATCCATGAGAGTGGTGCTGACTGTGCCTTTCCGACAAGGACATTGCACCTCGAAAGCATGCCTGCGGAACTCTCACGCAGAGAGACTGCCGCACAGGGTGTCACACAAGGGTAATCCTGTGTTGGTAGCTTGATAGGCTATTGCTATCAGATGGTTTGAAAAGATCAATTTAACGTATAAGCTCCATGCTTCTAGTATGGAACTCGTTCAAACATAAACCTAATGGAGAAACATCATGATCGATACAGAAATTAAGCCATTTAGCGCAACTGCATTCAAAGATGGCGAATTCGTTGACGTAACTGACGCTGACGTAAAAGGTAAGTGGGCTATCTTCTTCTTCTACCCAGCTGACTTCACTTTCGTTTGCCCAACTGAACTGGGTGATGTGGCTGACAAATACGAAGAATTGCAGAAGCTGGGCGTAGAGGTGTTCTCTGTTTCTACCGATACTCACTTCGTACACAAAGCATGGCACGATGCTTCTGAAACCATCGGTAAGATCAAGTACTACATGCTGGGCGACCAGAACGGCACTATCACCAACAACTTCGGTGTAATGCGTCCAGGCCAGGGTCTGGCAGACCGTGCTACTTTCCTGATCGATCCAGACGGTGTTATCCAGGCAATGGAAATTACTGCTGAAGGTATCGGCCGTGACGCTGACGACCTGATGCGTAAAGTGAAAGCAGCTCAGTACGTTCGCAACAACCCAGGCCAGGTTTGCCCTGCTAAGTGGAAAGAAGGCGACGAGACTCTGGCTCCTTCACTGGATCTGGTTGGCAAGATCTAAATCTGACTTCTGAGCTAGCTGCGTTGCCTGCGCGGCGTTAAAAGCCAGTTTCGGAATGCTCATTTAGGCTAACTAAACTCCGCTTCCTCAACTGGCTTTTGCCTTGCACAGCCTTCCTCGCCAACGCTCAGATGTACGATGAAAACCTCAGCTTCGGCTGGGGTTTTTCTTTGCGCTTTTGACATCGCAGGAACTAAATACCAATATATACCTATATTTGGTATTGGAGGTGTGGGCATGCCGAAGAATACAAGTGTCACCTTGGGTGATCATTTCGATAATTTTGTGGCTGAGCAAGTACAGAGCGGGCGTTATGGCTCGGTCAGTGAGGTCATTCGAGCGGGTTTGCGCAAGCTTGAGGATGATGAGCAGAAGTTGGCAACATTGAGAAAGTTGATTTCAGAAGGCAAGGAGAGCGGTGTTGCTCAATACAGCTACAGTGCTCTGATGCAGGAATTTGATAACTAAGCAGGGAACGCTTACAAGTGAATGGATTCAGGATTTCAAATGCAGCCATGAATGATCTTCGGGAGATCGCTGCATACACAGAGAGAACTTGGGGAGGTCAGCAACGGCGAGAATATCTCAGACTAGTTGATGAGGCCTTTAACCTCCTGGCTAACAATCCTTCCCTTGGTAGTCACTGTGACTACATTGCAGAGAACTTGCGGAAGTATCCTTGCAGGAGCCACGTTGTCTATTATGAGCTTGATCCACCAGGTATCTTTGTTATCAGAGTCCTGCACCGTAAGATGGATGTTAGCGCCGCCATAGGTTGCAGTTAAACCTCGGGTTCTACCTCTTCCTGCTGTGTTTTTTATCGTCTGAAAATACCTGAAATCTGACCCCACTTCGGGGCACAGTTAGGAAAATAGTTAAGAAAGAAAGTGCCACGAGTGCAATCAAAACCAGAGCAGCTTTGCTACCAGTTGCCCACCCCAAGTGATAACAGAGTACAACCCAGAACATGCCCGTTGCTCCCAGGCCAAACCACACGATAAACCTGAGGGATCGCTGCTTTCCCAAGACCCCGATTTCTTGAATAGGCTGGTTAAGCTTCTTTCTCAAACGACCATTCTTCACAGTCACTCCTTAACTTCTCTGGTCTTGAGCGGGATCATCACCTTGTGCTCCCGTCATGCTAGTTTAAATCGCACTATAGGTTATAACTATGGTCGGGCTTTAGCTAATACCTATCACCCTCTTAGAAAAGATTGATTTATCTTATCAATACTGAGGCGCTACTATAATCCTGTACTTTGAATTAAGGCGCTTCCGGCACCATATAAGTAGCAGCCAGAAGCCGAATCAACATAAAGGAAACCATCATGCTTGATGCAAACATGAAACAACAGCTGGGCGCATACCTTGATAACCTGCGTAACCCAATTTCACTGCTGGTCGCTGTGGATGGTTCGCCTAAGTCGAATGAACTGGAAGAGCTGGCGCGTGAGATCGCAGAGCTGAACGATAAGATTTCTGTCAGCACGACTGAAGACAAAATTAATGGTCGTGCACCGGTGATGGCGATTGCGAAAGAAGACAACGCTCCGCGTGTATTCTTCGCGGGTATTCCTCTGGGCCATGAGTTTACGTCTCTGGTCCTTGCACTGCTGCAGGCAGGTAGCCACCCATCGAAGGAAGACCAGGCATTACAGGATCAGGCGAAGGCACTGACTAAAGAGCTGAACTTTGAAGTGTACGTGTCGCTTTCGTGCCACAACTGCCCGGATGTCGTTCAGTCGATTAACCTGATGGCGGCTCTGAATCCGAACATTACCGCAACCATGATTGATGGCGGTGTATTCCAGGAAGAAGTGACCAGTAAAGACATCATGGCGGTGCCTGCGCTGTACCTGAATGGTGAGCCACTGGCGAACGGTAAGCAGACTCTGGCAGACATCATCAACCTGGTTGATGACGATGCCGACGAGAAAGCCGCCGCTGCACTGAAAGACAAAGACCCCTTCGACGTTCTTGTTGTCGGTGGTGGCCCTGCAGGCGCGTCTGCAGCAATTTATGCGGCTCGTAAGGGTATCCGTACCGGTGTCGTTGCAGACCGCTTTGGTGGGCAGGTCTCAGACACTGTGGGAATTGAGAACTTCATCTCTGTACCTTACACCGAAGGTCCGAAGTTGGTGGCGCACCTCGAAGAGCATGTCAAAGAATATGACGTTGATGTGATGAAGGCCCAGAAAGCCGTTGGTGTTCGTAAAACAGACAGCGGCCTGACCGAAGTTGAGCTGTCGAATGGCGCTGTGCTCAGTGGCAAGTCAGTGATTCTGGCTACAGGCGCTCGCTGGAGAGAGATGAACGTTCCGGGTGAGCAGGAATACCGTAATAAAGGTGTGGCGTACTGTCCACACTGTGACGGTCCTCTGTTCAAAGGCAAAAAAGTGGCTGTGATTGGTGGTGGTAACTCAGGTATTGAAGCTGCAATTGATCTCGCAGGTATCGTTGAGCATGTAACTGTACTTGAGTTTTCAGACACACTGCGTGCGGATGCCGTACTGGTGAAGAAAGCAGAATCTCTGCCGAATGTTGAAATCATCAAACAGGCAATGACCACAGAAGTACTGGGCGATGGTCAGCGTGTTACCGGTCTGCAGTATAAAGACCGCGAAACAGACGAAACTCATATCGTCGAGCTCGCTGGTATCTTCGTACAGATCGGTCTGGTGCCAAACACTGAGTTCCTTAAGGACACAGTGACACTGACTGAACGCGGCGAAGTGGTGATTGATGACCACGGGCAAACCAGTATTCCGGGCATATTTGCCGCGGGTGACTGTACGAATGTACCGTACAAGCAGATCATCATCTCGATGGGGGCCGGTGCAACGGCCGCGCTTGGCGCATTCGATCACCTGATTCGTAACTGATTTTAATTAAAGCACCCTGGCCACCGTAAAGTGGCCTTCCTCTGAAAAAGAGGGAAAAAGCCGCAAGACATGAAGTCTTAGTGGCTTTTTTTATGCGTGCTGATTCAAGCCAAATATAGTTCCTTAAAATTCAAAAAATATAATTCGAACTATTTTCGATATGAGCTCTCCGATTACGTACTCGTTTTTTATTACGGAGATGTTTTTATGAAAATGGTCATGAACACACTGACAAAGAAAATGGCAATTCTTGGTATCGCTGGCGCCTGTGCCGCTCCGGTAATGGCGGATCGTGCAATGTATGCCGGTGGTGGTCTGGGAATGGCAGAGCTGGGAGACGACAATGACGTCACCATGCCATACGGTCGTTTTGGCATGTACATCAATGAGAACTTTTCCGGTGAAGTTCGTGCTGGTTTTGGCCTTGATGACGATGGCGTGGAGCTGGACAGCCTGCTGGGCGGTTATGTCCGTGGTGGTATTGCCTTATCTGACGTATTTTTTCCATACGCTATCGTCGGTCTGACCCGTGCGGATTACAGCTATGACAATGGCGTCTTCAGTGATTCTGACGATGAAATGGGCCTTTCTATGGGTATTGGCGCAGACTTCAACATCAATGAGCGATTAGAAATTAACGCAGAATATATGAACTACATCGACGACGATGATGTAGAACTGGATGCTCTTGGTGTTGGTCTGGCCGTGAACTTCTGAGGTATGCTCTGGGGTATGACTGAATCGCATACCTCTCATAATTCGCATGCCTCTTCACCTCGGCCTGAGCACAGCTGCCCGCTGTGCGGCGCTGACAACCACTGTCAGCCCGCCGCTGCGGGCTCTTTCGATACTCTATGCTGGTGTATGACTGAGACAATCAGTCAGCACGCTCTCGACCAGATCCCCGCTTCAAGCCGGAATAAAGCCTGTCTTTGTCCCTCCTGTGCCACTGATGGCAATCAAACCCAGCAAAAGTCCCGACATACGTAAAACTGTCATAGTTCACTGGTATCCCTGACCTCTGGTCGAATAGCTGGTTTGGCGTATCAGGTTCGGCCAAGTAGCTGCATTGTTCAGACCCTTGGCATAGGGTGACATTAGCAGTACTGACGAAATGGCCTTCGGGTTCTATAGAATAATGACAGTGGCAGCTGAGTTCTGTAGCGATGCCACTCTGAATAGGCAGGGATACTATGTCTGGTACACACTCAGTTCTGGCGCACGTGCAGGAAGCAGATAACGCGCCGGTCAATACAACTTTTCTTAACGATGTTCTGCGTGGGCTTAGTCAGCCTCAGAAGTCATTGTCATCCAAATACTTCTACGATGAAGCCGGAGATCACTTATTCCAACGTATTATGCGTTGTGACGACTACTATCTGACCCGTTGTGAAATGGAAGTGTTTCGCGAAAAAGCGAACGAGCTGGTGTCCGAGTTGAATATCGACGGAGCCGGATTTGACCTTGTAGAACTTGGGGCCGGTGACGGAATAAAGACACGTCATTTGCTGCGGTACCTGTCAGAAGCGAGTGCTGACTTCCGATACTTACCGGTCGATATTTCTGGTCACATTCTCGATGTGTTGTGCGCGGGTATTCAGCAGAATGTTTCAGATGTCGATATTCACCCGTTCGAAGGCGATTACTTTGCTGCGTTAGGGGAAATTGACCGGTTTTCTCAACGTCGCAAAGTTGTACTGTTTCTCGGCTCTAACATCGGAAACATGCCCGTCGAGGACTGCCACACATTCTGCCTGCGTCTTGGCGAGCACATGCACCCGGGTGATTTACTAATTACAGGCTTTGATCTTAAAAAAGACCCCCGCACGATATTAAAAGCATACGACGACAGCGACGGGCTGACACGGGAATTCAATCTGAATTTACTCCGCCGTATTAACGGTGAATTAGGTGCCGATTTCCGGTTAGAAAACTTTGAACACTTTCAGACCTACAACCCTGTCAGTGGCGCATGTCAGAGCTATCTTATCAGTCAGAAAAACCAGACAGTGAGCATTGCAGGGCGCTCGATATCATTCGAGAACCACGAGCCTGTGTTTATGGAGGTTTCGCGCAAATTCAGTCTGACAGAGGTCGATGATCTTGCTGTGACAACCGGATTTTCACCAGTAAAACACTGTCTGGATAGCAAGGGCTGGTTCGTAAATGCTGTCTGGATGAAGAACTGATGTCAGACCTGTTGAATCAATATCGCCTGGTCCGGGCTGCCTCTGAGTCGATATGCCGGAATCTCTCGGCTGAAGACTATGTTGTTCAGCCTGTTGTGGATGTGAGCCCGCCGAAATGGCATCTCGCTCATACCACTTGGTTCTTTGAGACCTTTATTCTTTCACCGCACTCTTCCGGCTATCAGGTATTTCATCCGGCGTGGGGGTATCTGTTTAACAGTTACTACGAAACGGTTGGCGAGCGCGTACCGAGAGCAGACCGGGGAAACCTGAGCCGTCCAACGGTCGATGAAGTCTACGCGTACCGGAGTTACGTTGATGATGCCATGGCTCAGTTTCTGGAGCGTAACGAACTCTCCCCTGAGCTCGAAGCATTGGTGGTACTGGGCCTGAATCACGAGCAACAGCACCAGGAACTGCTGATTACGGATATTAAATACATCCTTGGCCATAACCCCTTATACCCACCTCTGGAAGTACCTGAACTGCGATCGGCTCAGGCTTTCGCCTCCGAGTTAACAGAGCAATGGGCTGCCGTGGGAGGTGGTGTTTATTCGGTGGGTGTCCCGGCCAGTCATAAAGGGTTTTCGTTTGATAACGAACATGGAGCACACAAGCAGTACATCGAAGATTTTGAAATACGTCGCTCTCTGGTCACTAACCGTGAGTACCAGGCTTTTATAGAAGACGGTGGGTATCTACGGTTTGATTTATGGCATTCCGACGGATGGAGTTGGGTGCAGGAAACAAATGCAGAAGCGCCTCTGTATTGGCAGAAGCCCGAACAGGAATGGATGGTTTATGACTTCAATGGATTGCGTCCTGTTCAGCCTGACCTGCCAGTAGCGCATGTGAACTTTTACGAGGCATCGGCGTTCGCAGCATGGAAAGGCTGCCGCTTGCCAACCGAGTCAGAATGGGAAGTCGCTTCTCATAAGATCCAGTGGGGCGAGCGCTGGGAGTGGACCAACAGTGCCTACCTACCTTACCCAGGTTTCAGTACAGCCAGCGGCGCTGTTGGTGAGTATAACGGCAAGTTTATGGTGAACCAGATGGTGCTGCGCGGTGGTTCAGTCGCGACGCCAGAAGGGCACAGCCGGAAAACCTATCGCAACTTCTTCCAACCCTGGCTCAAATGGCAATATATGGGAATCCGTCTGGTGCGTTGAGCTGCGTTTGTCGCGCTTGCTTCTTTACCGGCTTGGTGTAATCTCACGCTTCGAAATTCGTTAACTAAGAGCTAGTTTTCATGCCTAAGGCCAGTGAAATTAAAAAGAATGCTGCGGTTGAGTACAACGGCAGCGTGTACTTCGTAAAAGACATCGAGCGTTCTGTGCCCCAAGGCCGCGCCGGTGGTTCTATCTACCGTATGCGTATGTACGATGTGGTGACTGGCGCTAAGCTGGATGAGTCTTTCAAAGACAGCGATATGCTGAACCTGGCGGATCTGGTTCGTCGCCCCGTGACTCTGTCGTACATTGATGGTGACGAGTACAACTTCATGGACTCTGAAGACTTCACCATGTACCCGCTGAACAAAGAGACCATCGCTGAAGAGTCGATGTTTATCAATGAAGAGACTCAAGGGCTGCAGGTGGTTGTTCTTAACGAGTCTGCGGTAGGTGTTGATCTGCCAACTATCGTTGAGCTGGTGATCGTTGAGACTGCGCCAGCAATGAAAGGTGCGTCTGCGACATCCCGTACTAAACCTGCGACATTGAGCACAGGTTTGGTCGTGCAGGTGCCTGAGCATATCGCAGAGGGCGACCGCATTAAGGTGAATACCGATGAAAGCAAGTTCACAGGTCGTGCGAACTGATCTGAGTTTCTTTCATACTGAGCCCGGATTATCCGGGCTTTTTTGTATCTGAGACGTGGACATACTTTGGCTTCAATATTTCTTAAAAAGCCGCCGGTGCAGGCAGTACGTGATGACTTGCGTCTCGGTGACTTTTTAGACCTTCCACCTGAAATACGTTTTCCCGGACGGTTGCTACTTGTTTTTGTACGGCATACCGGGTGCCCTTTTGCTGAGCGCGATATCAAACGCGTGAGTGGCTGGGCGGCAGAGAATTCTGAGGTTCATGTGGTTATCGTTACGCATGGTGATGAGGCGTTACGTGACGTCTGGTTGGAAGATATAGGCGGCGCCGAGGGGCTGACCTTCTATCATGATCCAGAGCGTCACCTTTATGGTCAGGCAGGTCTGGGCTTCAGCGCTGCGTCTCACTTTATGGGCTTGCCCTCGTTATTGGGAGTCATGCGTTTATGGCGAGAGGGCATCCGCAACCGAAGCGCATCAGGCACCCGCTGGCAGCGTGCGGGCGTCTTGCTACTGGAGGATGGCAAACTGATCTGGAGGTATATTCCTGAATCTGCCGAAGGCTTCCGCTTACCTTAGAAATCCTCGTGTGGAAAGTAGTGGCTCTGTTTATCGAACTGTCTGCTGAATTCTCCGGCGTTTTGCTGAATATACTCAACAAATGCCCGCGCTGCTGGCGTCAGACTTTTGTTTGCGGGGTGTACTAGGCACCAGCTACGGCGCAGTGGAAAGTGCTCAATGGGAAGAATCTGCAGGGTACCTAGCTGAAGTTCGGGCAAAATACTCAACTTCGGTAAGACAGCGACGCCAAGACCGGCAATGACTGCATGTTTAATCGCATCGTTTGAGCCCAGAATCATAGCCTCAGGTATCTTCAGTCGGGTTTCATGGCAGTGAACCTCGAGTGCGAGCCGGCTACCTGAGCCCGCTTCCCGCATCAGTAACCGGCTGTTGAGAAACTCTTCGGCGCTGACGGTTGGTTGGCTGAGCAATGGGTGCTCTGCCGGTGCGACTGCTACCAGTTCGTTATCGAGGAAGGGGATTGAGATCAGCCCTTTGCCATCTGGCACCATCCCCATAATGACAAGGTCGTCGACGTTATCGCTTAAGCGCTCGATTGCTGTTGCCCTGTTAACCACCCGTACACTGATCCGCACGTCAGGGTTTTTATCGAGAAAGGGGCGCATGAGGTATGGCACAACGTATTGCGCAGTATTTACTGCGGTAATGCGCAATTCGCCGGCGACCCGGCCTTCCAGAGCTGCAAGCTCTGTTTGCAGGTCGAGGATCTCTGCGAAGATGCCTTTCACTGCATCGTACATACGCTCGCCAGCCGCTGTGGTGTAAAGCTTGCGGCCTATGTATTCGAACAGCGATGTGCCCAACGCTTGCTCAAGCTGTCGTACCTGACTGCTCACCGCCGGCTGGGTCAGACCGAGCAGGTCGCCTGCCTGGCTGTAACTGCGCAGTTCATAGACGGCTTTGTATACCTGGAGCTGGCGGAATGTCAGGCGACTGGCAAGTTTCTGGATGGTGAGCGGCATCAGGTTTCTCTATAAGATTCAGCTTATGGATGGTATTAAATATATCAGTTTTGATTTTGTTGTACGGACTTATAATGTTGCTCTGGCGACAGATGCAGCAGAGCAGCTTGTTTGGGCTATGTTGTGATGTGGCTAAATCATTTAGGCTACGCAACCCTGAAGAAGAGGAATGACAGTGAAAGACGTTATCAATGGTGTGCTCAACTTCCGTAAGAATGTTTATCCAGAGCGGAAAGACCTGTTTGGTACCCTCGCGGGTGGGCAAAGCCCCGAGTTCCTCTTCATCACTTGTTCGGACTCGCGTATTGATCCTAATCTGCTGACAGGGTCCGATCCGGGTGACCTGTTTATCTGCCGTAATGCCGGTAACATCATTCCACCACACTCTAACGAAACGGGCGGTATGACGGCCTCTATCGAGTATGCAGTTGCTGTGTTGGGTGTACGCCATATTATTGTGTGTGGCCATACAGACTGTGGTGCGGTGAAAGGTGCTCTGGACATGGATGGCCTGAATGGCCTACCTCACGTTAAAGAGTGGTTGGGGCATTGTCGCTCGGCGATGGAGATTGTGCGCGAGCGAAACGGCATTGAAAGTGGCGCCTGTCTTGGCCATGAGCACTTGAATGAAGCCATTGAAGAGAACGTTCTTCAGCAGGTTCAGCATCTGCGTACACATCCCGTTGTCGCTGCCAAACTTGCCACAGGTAAGGTAGAGATTCACGGTTGGGTGTACAATATCGAGACCGGTGGCATCCGTTGTTCAGTAGAGACCGGTACTTCCTTCGAAAATTTCGAGTCTCGATACCAGAAAGAGATTGCTGAAATTAAGTGACTAAAGTCACTACATTATGTAACAAAACGGGCCATTGTTTCTGTGGCTCGTTTTACCCATTGGCTATGGCCTGAAAAGGCGTAAACTCCTCAGTCAGTTAATAGACAAATTTTAGTTTAATTAACAGTTGTTTATTTTCTTGTCATCACAGTGATGACGTCAGATGGTGGGGCACTGCCCCGATAATAAAAATAATAAGAACATAATTCACACTACGTCTGCGCGCCATTGATGGCGATTCCCGTGGTGGTGTTTCTGACTCTCTTATTATTTTTTGTCGCATTGGGACACCTCCCTTTTGCCACCTTTCTGACACTGCTTGAACAATAAAATAAATGAGCCCTATGAAAAGGGACAGGAGTTCTCACTATGTCAGCGAACAAAGCAGCGCAGAAGAAACTGCCTCCGATCAAAATGCGCTTCAAAAAGCGTGAAGACATTACTCTCGACGAGTGTCTGGGAATGTACGAACTGTTTAAGGTGTACTACCAGAACACGCCGTTTGAACAGTTCCTGGAAGACTTCTCGAATAAAACCGGTGCTCACATTGCTAAGCGCAAAACCGACGGCAAGGTCGTGGGTTTCTCGACGGGTGTTGCCCGCACCATTGAAGTCGACGGCAAGCCAGTCCGAATTCTCTTCAGCGGTGATACTGTGATGGCAAAAGAATACTGGGGGCATTCTGCATTCCCTCAGTCATTTTTCCGCTGGTTGCTTTCAGAGCGTCTCCGTCATCCGACTCTGCCGATGTACTGGTTCCTGATTTCTATGGGCTACCGTACCTACCTGATTCTGGCAAACAACTTCTACAAGTATTACCCGAACATTGACGGTGATGATCCGCACCTGAAGAATGTTGCTTTTACTGCTGCGGATAACATCTTCCCGGGCGCACTCAATCGTGAAACGGGCCTTCTGGACTTCGGTGAGGACGCCTGTACACTGTCAGACTTCGTAACACCGATCACTGACAAAGAGCGTGCTGTGCCTAAGATCGCTTTCTTTGAAAGCCGTAACCCAAGCTGGCATAAAGGCGATGAAATGGCCTGTGTTGGTTCTCTGGACTGTGGTTCGTTTGGTCGGGTTATTCTGGATGCGCGTCGCACCCTCTTTAAGAAGGGAACACGCAAGACCCAGAAACAGGCAAGTTCGGCTGTGGTTAACCACAAACCTGAGAACATTGAGGTGACCGTAGACGATATTTACAACAAAGAATCTGACAGTAAGACTGCCTGATAACGTTGTGAACTCCTGAAAAAGCCCGGCTGTTTTGCAGTCGGGCTTTTTTATTTCTCATTTACTTAGTTCGGATAGCGCTGACGCAGATACTCGAACATGGCTCTCATGCCCATAGCTTCACCACCGACAGGTTTCCCACGGAGTGCTCGGCGATTCCAGGCCATAACGTCGAAATGCACCCATGGAGTTTCTTCGACGAATGCTTCCAGATACAGCGCGGCTGTGATTGCTCCCCCGAATGGGCCGGGAACGGAGTTGACCATATCGGCAACTTCGCTGTGCAGGGCTTCTTTGTACATGCGGAACAGGGGCAGGTTCCAGACAGGGTCCGATATCTTTTCACCCGCTTGCATAAGGTCACCAGCCAGCTGCTTCTGATTCGTGAAGAAGCCGGGCAGGTCCGTGCCAAGTGCAACACGGCATGCGCCCGTTAACGTTGCGAAGTCGATCATCAGGTCAGGCTTTTCGCTGGCACCTTCAAACAATGCGTCACACAGCACCAGGCGGCCTTCCGCGTCAGTGTTGTCGATCTCGACGGTCAAACCTTTGCGAGTCGGAATAACATCGCCGGGTCTGAAAGCATTGCCACTGACTGCGTTCTCAGCGGCGGGGATAAGCAGACGCAGGCGCACTGGTAGCTTATTGGCCATGATCAGGTAGGCCAGACCGATCGTGTGGGCTGCACCACCCATGTCTTTCTTCATAAGACGCATGGAGTCGCCAGGTTTCATATTCAGACCGCCACTGTCGAAGCAGATACCTTTACCTACTAACGTGACCTTAGGGTGGTCTGGATCTCCCCAGGTCATATCAATCAGGCGAGGGTCATGCTCGCTGGCGCGGCCTACCGCATGGATCATAGGGTAGTTCTGTTCAAGCAGTTCTGAACCCACGATATCCCGGACTTTTGCGCCGAATTCATCGGCCATGGAATGAACCGCTGATGATATGTTCTGCGGCATCATGTCAGACGCAGGTGTATTGATCAGGTCTCGAACGCGTTTAGTACCTTCTATTAAGCGGCCAGCTTCCTCAATGATAGCTTCGTTATTCAGGGCCAGTTTTGCGGTGACTGCCGATTTCTCTGTGTACCGGTCGAAGCGGTAGGCGCCAACGCCCCAGCCGAAAGCGAGAGCCAACAGGCTTTCATCGGAAAGGTCAGAAACGGGAGTGTATGTTCCGGCTGGCAATGCACTGGAAAGGTTGCCACAGACGAAGAAATCTTCGGTAGATTCGACCACGCACAGAACGCTATCAATGCTGCCGTCTGTTGCTGGAATAATGGTGTGGCCGGAGCCGGTGTAGCCCGAATGCAGAAGCCATTGTTTGACGTGTTCCGGCTGACTATCGAGCCAGTTGGCGTAGTGCTCTTTCTCGATCAGGTGAAGGGGCGTACCTTCCTGGCTATGCATCAGTACTGCAGACATCGTTATTTCCTGTTTCTGGGTATTCGCTTAGTAGTATAGGAGTATAACAAGGGTAACAGAACCGGACAGATATACAGGGTTCGGGTAAACTAAGCCGCTTTTATTCTGGGCCTTGGGAGGCAGAATGTGGGATGAAATTGGCGGTGGCTTTCTGATCGGTGCCGCCGCGTCTTTGCTCTGGGTGGGCATCGGTCGCATCAGTGGTATGACCGGGGTGCTTTCCAGTTTGTTTCTGGTTATGGACTCAGGGCGCCATTGGGCACTTGCGTTTCTGGTCGGGCTATTGGTTGCCTGGCCGGTGATGCAGGCGATAGGTTATTCAACTCCGATAAACATCACTGATAGCACAGGGCTTCTGATTACTGCAGGGCTCCTTGTGGGGTTTGGTACCTATATTGGCAATGGCTGTACCAGTGGTCATGGAGTGTGCGGCATGGGCCGGCTTTCGTTCCGTTCATTTGTCGCCACGCTGACCTTTATCGCAGCCGGTATTGTGACCGTCGCGATCATGAATGCAGTGGGGTTGAGTCTATGAGGTATGTTATCCCTTTTCTGAGTGGTCTCCTTTTTGGACTTGGCCTGTTGGTCTCAGGTATGAATGATCCACAGAAGGTCCGGGCATTTCTGGATGTGTTCGGTAGCTGGCAGCCGGAACTGATCGCAGTGATGGGCGCCGCAGTGGTTACCTTCTTCATTGTTTTTCAATTAAGTAAAGCCCGGACCAAACCTCTGTTCGCTTCGAGTTTTCACCTGCCAAGCCTGCAGGATATTGACCTTCGTTTGGTTGCTGGTGCAGCTATGTTTGGAATAGGTTGGGGGCTGGTCGGGCTATGCCCGGGGCCCGCTCTGGTTGACGTATTGTCTGGTAATGAGAGTGTACTTATTTTCGTGGGTGCGCTGATTGCCGGCAACCGCTTGGCTCACTATTTTGTTGGACCGGTAAAAAGCAGCTAAGAGTAGCCAGGAATAAACAAGAATAACTAAGAAGCTTTGATCAGAATTTGCTATCGGGCTAGTAGTTAATATCTGTTTCTGTTTGGTGCTGACACACGGTTAACTGTGAATATCGTTAATTGAGGGCCAGCACCATGCATCACATTTCTGATTCCGCTTTATTCATCCTGTCTGTCTTCGGCCAGCCTCATCTTTGTATTGACGAGGCGGCACATTCAGATTCAGAGAACGCGTGACAGAAACTCTTCGGCGTCTTTCACAGACTGTTCCGGAATTTCTTCCATCGGTACATGGCCGACACCTGGGTAGGTAATCAACTCTGATCCTTTGATGTCCCGATGAAACAGCGGCGCGTTCTTCGGCGTGATCCAGATGTCTTTCTCACCCCACTGAATCAGAGTGGGGGCGGTTACGTCAGAAACTCTCTCAGGCGTCATATTGTCGAGCTCCTCAAAGATTTTCAGCAGCGATAACGGATTGCCTTTGTGCAGCATCATATCCTGATAACACGGGATTTTTTCTTCCGCTATGCGTCGCTTGTCCCCGTAAACCTCGCCGAGAATGTATCTGACAACAAACTGAGGCGTTGCTACCCGCACCAGGTGGCGAAGGTAGGGCGTTGTGAAAAGCTTCATGATCAGAGGAAGCTGCATCGGGTAGCCCGCTGCATCCAGAAGTACGAGCGCCTGAACTTTTTCAGGGTGCTCTGCCGCGAAGCTCCAGGAGATATAGCCACCTAGCGAGTTTCCTACCAGTACAGCCTTCTCCAGCTTCAGGTGCTCCAGCAGCGCATTGATACGGTCGACAATTCCTTCGATGGAGGTATCACCGTCACTGATAGCACCGCTGAGGCCGAAGCCAGGCACATCAAGGCGAACAATCCGGTACTTCCCCTTCAGGTGTTCAACCCAGCCATCCCAGGTCTGGAGCGAGGCCATGATGCCATGCAGCATGATGAGGACTGGTGCGTTTTCGTCCTGACTTCCCTCAACCCGGTAGTGAATATTGTCACCACGGTAATGGAAGAATCGGGAGTTATCGTTGGTATAGATCTCGGCCAGCTCTGCTGTACTCAGTTTCGTCAGGCCCAGGTAACGCATCAATGACATGCTGCTTTCCTTTATTTTCTGTTCTGCAGAAGAATGCCCGTCTCTTGGTGTGACCGGTAGGTTGAATAGCGACAGCATTGACTGCGAAATTGTCATCGTTTTGTCAGATGGGGGCCATCTGACTGTCATTTGCAGAGGGTTTACTGTGCGCGTCAGTCACAGAATGAGCCGACGATATGCCTCTGTCTCGCAGGGAGTTTCTGATTGATAGTCTCGCCAGTGGTTTTCTGTTCCCCGGCGGTAAAGATCAGAGAAAACAGGCTGGATTTCCTTTTCGCCACGGCATTGCCAGTGGTGACCCTCTGACCGACGCTATTATTCTCTGGACGCGAATCAGCCCTGACGGCGACCGGGATCTTGTGCCATATCGGTGGGTAGTAGCAACCGATCGCTCTCTTCAGGGTATTGTTGCCTCAGGAGAGGGGCTGGCTTCAGCAGAGCGGGACTTTACTGTTAAACATGATGTTCGTGGTTTGCTCCCGGGCAAAACCTACTTCTATGCGTTTTACGCCCGCGGGCACTGGTCTGATACCGGTCGATTCCGGACACTGCCAGAAGGGAACGTCGATCACCTCAGGCTTGCCTTTACCTCCTGTTCAAATTACGCCGCAGGCTATTTCAATGTATATCGCGAACTGTCACATCGTCATGACCTCGACGTCGTACTTCATCTGGGCGACTACATCTACGAATACGCCAATATTGAAGAGTCGCTGGCATCCGGTCGGGTAAATGAGCCTTTGGGCGAAACCGTGTCGCTGGAAGATTACCGGGCCCGGCATGCCTGTTATAAGGCGGATAAAGATCTTCAGGCAGTGCACCGCCAGCATGCTTTTATTGCCATCTGGGACGATCATGAAGTAGCGAATAATGCGTGGCAGGGCGGTGCTGCTAATCACTCGTTAATACAGGGTGAGTGGGGGCAGCGCTTAAGTGCAGCGGTACAGGCTTATTACGAATGGATGCCGGTTCGCGAAATCAGCCACACCGGCCGACTGGCTCTGTATCGCGGATACCGCTTCGGTAACCTTCTGGATCTCTCGGTGCTGGACACCCGCCTTGCAGGACGGGATGCACCGGCGGAAACCCCCGACGCAATCAATGCGGAGGAAAGAACCTTACTTGGCGCAGAGCAGGAAGCCTGGCTGGAGACCCGATTGGCTTCAGCACAGCAGGAGGGGGTCACCTGGAAGCTGCTTGGTCAGCAAGTGATGATGGCGCAATTCGGACTGGCGGAGCAGCCATTTAATTACGATCAGTGGGATGGTTATCCTGCGGCACGTCGTCGCTTATTCGATTGTATTCGCCGGCACAATGTAGAAAATTTTGGTGTGCTGACCGGCGATATTCACTCAGGTTGGGCTATGACACTGAATGATGACCCATTCACTTCAATCGACACTCCGATAGGCTTCGAATTAGTCACACCCGCGGTGACATCGCCGGGAATCAGTAATAAAACAACGGCTGCGTTAGCGGGCTCTTCGTTAATGCAGGTGATGCCTCATCTGGAATTTATCGATTTTTATTATCGCGGGTTTGTCTTACTCGACATTACCCATGACCACTTGCAAGCCGAGTGGTGGGTGGTTAACCGTGTTGATAGCCCACGTTATGACTCCGCTTGTCTGAAAGCATTGAAACTGAAGCGTGGTGAATATCGATACATCGAATCTCAGCCTGTTAAGCCTGCGACATCGTCGATCGAACTAGCTGATTTCTCAGAGGACCTTTCGTACCTGAGAAACTGGTCTGCGGGTGATGAGCGGGCAGCAACTGATATGATCGCCGCCCTTCACTCTGGAAATTAATTCGCTCTTTAGTGTGCTGGTTTCAGGGTCTCAATAAAAACTCGCGGGCATCTTTGACACTGATTTCCGGAATTTCTTCCATCGGCATATGACCTGCGTCGTCATAAATAACAGACTCTGAATTACGGATCTTTTTCATAAAAGATTTTACGTGGCGAAGAGGAATCCAGCGGTCTTTTTTACCCCACATAATCAAGGTCGGTTGATTCATATTTTTCATGTAGCCAGTGCGGAAGCCACCAATATTTCGTATGTAATGAACAACACGGGCGGAAGCAGCTCGGTTGCCTTCCCGCATCGACAGGTCGTAATAGAGATCTACTTTTTCTTTTTTGACCTTAGAGCGGTCGCCGTACACATCTTTAATTACCGCCCAGAATGCAGCTTTAGGGTACTTCACGGTCTGGCTTAAGAAGGTTGCACCCGGCAAGGCCAGCGATATCAGGAGCCAGGGAGTAACGAACAGAAAACCGGCCGAGTCGATAAGGATAACTTTTTTGACTTTCTCCGGATAACGGCCCGCAAACTCCCAGCTCATCCAGCCGCCTAGCGAGTTGCCCGCGAGCATGCATTCACTGATGCCGAGAGCATCGGTAAAGTCGTTCAGAAAGTCACTGTAGATATGTTTAAACATGCCTTTTGGGTGAGCGCCGGTTAAGCCATAGTTCGGTGCATCGAGAGCGATTACCCGGAAGTCTTCTTTCAGGCTATCTATCCACTCTTCCCATGTGTGCAGCGACGAGAACATGCCGTGTAACAGAATGAGCACAGGGCCTTCACCAACATCACGGTAGTGCACATCCATTCCCTGAACCTGAATAAACTTAGAATCAGCGTAGGCGTGACGACGCTTGATCTCGTCCAGTGGAATGCCGTACTTCTCTTTAAACAACGACTGCAGCATGTTGGCCTCTGATATCCGCAATGTTGGCGACCGTAGACGCCCTGACTGGTAAAATTGGGTCTTATTTTATCAGACACCTGTATTATCACTATGGTCGAAAGGGACTTTTTTGAAGTTATAGCAGAAGCCAGCCTTATGTTCTTGCTGGCGTTTGCCGCGGGCTCAATCCTTCCTGTCGGATCTGAGTGGTATCTTGTGTTATTGCTGGAGCAAGGCGCGATTGCCTGGCTGGTGACTACTGCTGCGATTCTCGGGAATACATTCGGGGGCTGGCTAACCTTTGCGTTGGGGGTGGGTGGAAGGAAGCTCTATGAGCGTTCACACGAGTTACCGCGCCGCTTCCAAGTTGCCGAGAGCCTTTTTGCGCGTTACGGCCGTTGGTCGTTATTGTTCAGCTGGGTGCCTTTGCTGGGTGATATCCTCGTTGGGCTGGCCGGTGTCGCGAAGCTGCTGTGGAAGTCTTCTTTTGTGCTTATTTTTATCGGCAAAGCATTGCGCTACCTTCTTATCTACAGTGTCTGGGCTGGGCTTACCCATCTATGAGTTATCTATTGAAGGCGACTTTGTGCGCGGCGGACGAAGGGCGTACACCTGATGACTTTCTCTTCTGGCTTCTCCCCCGACATTCGGAGTACGAACGTACTCAGCTTCTTGTCAGGGCCACTCTGGGCAGTACGCCTTTGAGCGAAATTGAGTACTTACCAGGTAGCGGCGAGCTTTCAGTGCTCCTGGAGGATCATCAGGAGGATGCAGTAGCGGGCGGTTGGCAGATCGTCTGGGAACGTCACGACCTGATGGTGATATGTAAACCCCACCAACTGCCCGTAAGCCGCACCACCCGTAACTTGTTCGGTACTCTGATCTCAGAAATACGCAGGCATACCCCGTGGCGGGATGCGCGCCTGATGCATCGGCTTGATGCAGAGACTGCAGGGCTTATCCTTATTGCCAAACATGAGGCTGCAGACCGGCGCTGGAAGAAGCGCCTGAACAGGCTGGTGGCAGTTAAGGAGTACTATGCCTGCGTCTGGGGAGTACCTTCCTGGGATCACCTGGAAGACTTTACCCCTTTGTCAGAGCGTGCCGACAGCGAGATCCGGACGCGTATGTATCCGGTCTTTGATGGAGATTCTGACGTATACCGGAGCGTGAAACAGTGCCACTCGGAGTTTGATGTTATCGAAAAAGAGGGGGAGAGTGCTTTAATCCGGTGTCGGATTCATACCGGTCGAAAGCATCAGATTCGTGCTCACCTCGCAGCGCAGGGGCATCCCATTGTGGGTGATAAGATCTATTCAAATGACGGCAGTTTTTACCTGAAGAGACTGGAGGCCCCGCTAACAGCTGAGGATCTTCGGGAACTCGGTGCCAGTCATCAGTTATTGGTGGCGAGCAAGCTGGTACTTAACCTTCCGGGTGAGGACGTCACCGTTACTCTTCCTTCAGCGCTTGATCAGCCGACGGAGATTGAGCTGGCACGAGAATACTTGTCGTATAAGTGACTGCTGGCACAACTTCGTTTTGAGCCAGGCGTTTGAGTTGTTCGTACACAAGGTGTCCCATGTTTTCGAAGTCGATGCTGACCAGCCCATGAAGCAAGCCTTGTCGAAGCATCTCTCGGTGCCCGGTACTGATCTGGCCGACACCCGCAATGATCCGGGTATCCAGGTTTTCCTCCTCAAGCGCAGACATGGCTGCCTTGAACGCTCTTTCATTGACCACAGGCCAATGCCCGACTGAGACCAGAAGGTCAGGCCGAATATCACGCAGGATACCTGTTAACTGATGCAATGCTTCTCTGTGATGGGCGTTAGGAAGTTTTGGGCAACGGGTCGGTTCTGCCCAGCCCCCTTCGCCCGATAAACGCTGCCCGGATTCAAGTGGGATATCGCCGGCGAGATAGCGACGCAGCGCATCGACACGAATAGCGAGGTTCGGGTCGTGATCCACTGTCATGATACAGATGCTGCCTGCCTCAGGGGCCGTTGCAAGCGCAAGCCTGCCCAGATCACGACCAAAGGCTTCGTTGTCGGCGCCGACGTATGGGAGTGAGGCGAGCTTGTCCTCCTTTTTGAAGGGGGAATCAAACGTCATGACTGGAATGCTGGCCTGAGTCAGCCGGTCTGCAATGAAGGATGACTGCGTCACCGAAACCGCAATTGCAGCGTAGCGCTCACTGGTGAGCGCCGCCTCAATAGCTCTGGCCTGTAAGTGCGCGTTCGTTGGTTCTGGGGAGCCCAGTAGCTCGCAGAAATTACCTTCCTTCCGCGCTGCTTTATCGCATGCATTCCAGGCCAGTACGAAGTTTGGGTCTGACGTGCTCTTAGCAAGCAGCCCGAAGATCTGCGCTTCAGCGACAACCTGAGCAGAAAAAGCTGAGAGTACAATACTGAGAAAATATTTCATTGATAATATTATCAATTCTCATTAGCTAGTGTTTGTCCAAGATAAACCTTGTGGCCTGTTTAGCAAAGGGTGGGAAGGCAGTATTTTTTCCGGGTTGATTAAAGAGGGTTACTGGCTGGTTCTGTTGGGGTAAAAACTGGCAGGAATAAAAAACCGGGCACTCGGCCCGGTTCTTTTTAACTCTTTGCTTGCAGTCTCATACTGTCAGGCGCCGACGTGATAGCAGGCTAAGAGAGGCAAGCATCAGCCAGAACAGGTTGACTGCGCCACCACCGCCGCCACCGGAAGAGGGCTCTGTCTCTACACTCTCTGTCTGTTCTTCATCCGGCAGAGCTGCGGCAACCGCCTCGACATCAACCCGACTGTTTATCTTATAGTCGACCAGATTCATGTAATGCGTGCCGTAAAGCCCGATATCTTTGAGGTATATGTAGTACACATTTTGACTAAAAGCTCGAGACGCCAGCGTGACATATTCATGGGGTTCACCCTGAAACTCCATAGTGCCCTTATCCAGCATGACCAACCAGTGGTGCACGCAATCTTCCTCTATAGTGCAGCCCTCAGGTCTGTCTGTTGAAACCATACCCCCCTCCTGAATCTCGAAAGGAAAATGTGGCATATCTATAATCTCAGCTTCTCTCGTGTATGGGTTATCGACACTATGAAAGTAGATACCATTTTTACCTACGGAGTAGGTCATCCTTGGCTCACCGAAATATGTGAGCGTCGAGTCTCCATATTTATTTTCATTTTCGGGTGACACGCTTTCAATGTATTCGACGAGGTATTCCGGAAAAATAGTCGGATAATTAGACCGATAGGTATACGTTATTTCTCCCAGAGGTAAATAATCAACGAGCGACACTGTATTAAACTCATCGGGCGTGAAAGGATCTGTCCCTGTATTAATCTCATAGATATCGTGGGCGCCGTCGTTATCAGAGTCGAGGCCGACATCGTACATAAACCCACTCCAGGGGAGAGGAATCAGATCCCCGCCCCGTGAGTCCCGGTAATCCAGCTGATCTTCAATAGCATCTGGAATACCATCAAAGTCGTCATCGGGGTTACAGGCATCGCCAAAGAAATCGTAATCTTCAATTAAGGCTTCCTGAAGTGGATTGTATACGTTAGGGCAATTATCACCGCCATCAGGAACCCCGTCTGAATCTGAATCTGCGTCGTCGTAGTCGCACTCGTCTTGCAGACCGTCGCCGTCGCTGTCTGTTAAGCCAGACTGCACCATCGGACATGTATCCAGAGGAGCAACGAGATTATCAAGTTCATCGTAGTAAGGCTCCGTATCTTGTCCACTAACGAGGCGTTTTACACTCAGGTATGGTGGTGTCTCGCCATCCACTAGCTCATAAGAGAAAGAGACCGAGATTAAACGGGGTCCGTCCGTTATCAAAACTGCAGTTACTGATGGGTCATAAGTAGGTAACAATGTCTCACCATCAATGGATAGCTCGGTAATTGCAACGGTATCTGGGGCAGTTTCGATCGCTATAAGGAGGTTGATGATTTGCGTTTCAGTAAAGTTAGTTGCGAAAACAAATCGGCCGTTTGCTGAGGGATTTGAAGAATAGTCTTCTTCTAACTCATATGGGGGCAAAAAGAAGTCAACATCATTGTCGTTTGTTATCAGACCCCCTCCCTGGCTCACCATAAGGAAGGACTGTGCTGTACTTCCGAATTTTACGTCGAGATTGTCTTTCGTCTCTGGTGTTGAAGCCGATGACATGGGGTCAGACTGCAATAGCACTTCGATAAGATTGCTTACCCCATCGCTATCGCTGTCCATGTCATAATCGTCGGGGTTTAAATAATCTGAGCCTAGATCAGATTCAAGCTGGTTGGTTAAGCCGTCATCGTCTGCATCATCGTCGCAGAGGTCACCAATATTGTCTTTGTCTATGTCTAATTGATCAGGGTTAGAGGTGTTTGGGCAATTATCCCGGCTGTTAGAGTGGCCATCTTCATCTGAGTCCTCTTCGTATAAGATATTCCCCATCACCAGGCGATCTCTCGCTTCTGTTGGCTCGTTGTATCTGATGGAAACTATTGAGATGCCCGCAGGTATCGGTAAGGAAACGAGTTCATCGAAATACCCGCTAATATTTACACTGACTGGATTCCCATTGACGAAAAACTCAAGCTGATCTTCGATTGCGAAAGCAAAAGACTCCAGATACAAAACGCTGCTATTCAAAGGCCTGACTGCAAGATCAGCTTGAGTTATTACGCTTCCGGCAAGGTCGTGTTCAAAAGGGGCTGGTATTGAGAATGTATTTCCATTCACCTCCTGAGTCCCTTTAATACCAGTAAAATGAATGACGCTATCGAGATCATCAGTGATGTTGAAGTCTTTAGATTCTATTGAGTCAGGAGTCGATGTCTCGTCATTTGGATCTGAGCCGAGCAGAAGCTCCGCAAGATTGCTGCTATCGTCATTATCGGTATCGTTAAGTCGATCAGAAAAATCGGTTGGGTCAGTACCTAGCTGCGCTTCAAGTGCATCACTGAGACCGTCGTTATCGTCATCATCATCACATGCGTCGCCGAACTGGTCATTATCAGAGTTAGTTTGGCTGGGATTGGCAACTTCCGGGCAGTTGTCCAACTCGTTAGCGATAAGATCTCCATCACTATCAGTATCTGAAAGGACGAAGGGTGAACTAAGAAGGGAGAGAAGTATTGTGAGGCTGATGACTCTGGACACGGATATTTCCTTATTAGTGTTTGAGTAGAGCTTATCACGGCAGTGAATCTGGTCGACTGGCTTTACGCGACACTGTCTTTTCAGACATAAAAAAACCGGGCACATGGCCCCACTGCTGTCCCACAGTTTTGGGATCATATAACGAGCCTCATCTGAGGCTCGTTTTTGTTTGGGTCGGGTGGTGACGGACTTAGCACCTCCTGAAGCGTCTTTCGCTCAAACAGATTCATCTGTAAGACCCTTAACATCCTCAACACCGTCCAACCCGAGCGTGCTGCATATCGCGCGTAAGCAACCAATAGATAGACTGTCATCGCTATCCATATCTGTGTCATCACTGCATTCCGGGATCGCCCCAAAAACGTCTTAATCGATAAGCTCTGTTTGATGGCTTTAAAGAAGAGCTCAACTTGCCAACGATCCTTGTAAATCCCTGCAATGGTTTTAGCCGAGAGATCAAAATGATTGGTTAAAAACTCATAGGTTTTGTCTGTTTCTGAGCAACGGTAGACCACTCGCCTCATGGGGGGAGCACCTCGCTTCAGTGCATGTGCGCTGTTAGGTTGTATGTCTTGATCCGCTAAAACCCCGCTGTTTGGCTTGACTGGATACTCGGCGTTAATCTCATAGACAGCATTGGCTCGTAGTCGAGTGACAAAGAAAACTCCTTTATCTGTCAATGTCTTATACCACTCGTAGTCAAAGTAGCCCTTATCGAAAGCAACGATACTTCCCTTAGGGAAATCAAACTTTCGGCCCTCGATCATATCGCTTTCATTGCCATCGCTGAGTGCCACGAACTCTGGAATCAGAGTGCCATGATTCAGACCGACACTCAGTTTGACGTTCGCGGTGTCTTCCCGATGTGCCGCCCAGGGAAATAGATTCATGGCCAGATCAATCGCGCTGGCATCCAGTGAATAGAGAGGATTCTTGAATCGGAATTTGTGCTTGCCCGGTGTGTTTTTGCAACGTGCAAGCAACTTTCCGAACAGTCCCTGATAAAGCTCCGCTGGTTGTTTTTCATTAAGTCGAGCGAGTGTAGACCGAGCAATAGGCTTGGCTCCAAGGTGGTAGAGCTTGTGGCGTTGAGCTTCCAGGTTGGAGTGAATATCCCTCAAGCTCTGTCGATCAGAAATCTGGGATATGAACATGCCAATGAACTGGTCCCATCGAGTAGCAGAGCGCAGTTTCTGGCCGGAATGATGGATTTTTGCGAGGGACTCAAACTCATGTCTCGAAACAGGTTTGAGCAACTGATGAAAAGCGGTGTTATGATGTGACAAAGCCTGATTCCTTGGTTTTTCTGGTGTGTGGTAACAACAGAATAACACTTGGAGTCAGGCTTTTTCATTTGCTGTCCCAAAACTGTGGGACAGCAGTGGGCACATGGCCCGGTTTTTTTAACGACGTTGAGTACTACCTAATAAGCAGTTACAACAGGCCGTTTACGGCATCAACGACCGCATCGGTGGTGATACCGAATTCTTTGAACAGTTCGCCTGCTGGTGCGGATTCACCGAAGGTATCCATGCCAACGATGGCGCCGTTCAGGCCGACAAACTTGTACCAGTAGTCTTTGTGCAGAGCTTCAACCGCAACGCGAGCAGTGACTGCTGCTGGCAGCACCTGCTCCATGTACTCAGCGCCCTGGGCACAGAAGACTTCGGCAGAAGGCATTGAAACAACGCGGATGTTCTTGTCGCTCAGCTTCTCAGCCGCTTCGACCGCCAGAGAGACTTCAGAACCGGTGGCGATGATGATGGCATCCGGCGTGCCTGCACAGTCTTTCAGGATGTAACCGCCGCGGGCGATCGCTTCAACCTGCTCGGCGTTGCGTTCCTGATGTGGCAGGCCCTGACGAGAGAAAATCAGAGCAGAAGGGCCGTCTTTGCGCTCAACTGCCGATTTCCAAGCCACTGCAGATTCAACGGTGTCGCACGGACGCCAGGTCTGCAGGTTTGGCGTGTTACGCAGGTTGGCTACCTGTTCAACTGGCTGGTGAGTCGGGCCATCTTCGCCCAGACCGATGGAGTCGTGGGTGTAGACGAAGATTGAACGCTGCTTCATCAGGGCAGCCATGCGTACGGCATTACGTGCGTATTCCATAAACATCAGGAAGGTGGCGCCGTACGGTACGAAACCTTTGTGCAGGGCAATGCCGTTCATCATGGCGCTCATGGCGAATTCACGCACGCCATAGAAAATGTAGTTGCCGGACGCGTCCAGACCGCTGACGCCTTTGCAGCCATTCCAGAGGGTCAGGTTAGAACCTGCGAGGTCAGCTGAGCCACCGAGGAATTCCGGCAGCATAGGGCCAAAGGCGTTGAGTGTGTTCTGAGACGCTTTACGCGAAGCAACGGTTTCGCCTTTTTCCTGGCATTCGCGAATGTAGGCATCGGCTTGCGCCGCGAAGTCTGCAGGAAGGTCACCCGCGATGCGACGCTTATACTCAGCTGCAAGTTCTGGGTAGGCAGCTTCATAAGCAGCGAACTTGTCGTTCCAGGCGAATTCTGCCGCAGCGCCTTTTTCTTTCGCGCTCCAGCCTTCGTATACGTTTTCAGGAATTTCGAAAGAACCGTGTTTCCAGCCCAGACGCTCGCGGGTCAGCGCGATTTCGTCGTCGCCAAGAGGCGCGCCGTGGCACTCTTCTTTACCTTCTTTGTTCGGTGAACCGAAGCCAATGATGGTTTTGCAGCAGATCAGGGTTGGCTGATCGCTGTTCGCACGTGCGGTGTCGATAGCCTGCTTGATCTCTTCAGGATCATGGCCATTGACCTTAGGAATCACCTGCCAGCCGTAGGACTCGAAACGCTTAACCGTATCGTCGGTGAACCAGCCTTCGACTTCACCATCAATAGAAATGCCGTTGTCATCGTAGAAGGCAATCAGTTTTCCCAGCCCCAGTGTGCCAGCCAGAGAGCAGGCTTCGTGGGAGATACCTTCCATCATGCAGCCGTCGCCCAGGAACACGTAGGTGTTGTGGTCAACGATTTCGTGGCCTTCACGGTTGAACTGACCTGCCAGAACTTTCTCTGCCAGTGCCATACCGACGCCGTTGGCGATGCCCTGACCCAGTGGACCCGTGGTGGTTTCGATGCCAGGTGCGTAACCGTACTCAGGGTGACCCGGAGTTTTGGAGTGCAGCTGACGGAAGTTTTTCAGATCGTCGATCGACAGATCGTAACCGCTGAGGTGCAGCAGGGAATAAATCAGCATAGAGCCGTGACCGTTAGACAGAATAAAACGGTCGCGGTCGGCCCATTCAGGATTCTCCGGGTTGTGTTTCAGATAGTCGTTCCAGAGAACTTCGGCGATGTCTGCCATGCCCATCGGGGCGCCTGGGTGTCCTGACTTGGCTTTCTGCACGGCGTCCATGCTGAGTGCGCGGATGGCATTTGCCAGTTCGGTACGGGTGGTCATGTAACGACTCCTGATCACGATTGCTTAGCATTGTCGGCAACCATCATCAGGGGCAGCCGAAAAAGGGGCGCTATTGTCCCTCAAGTACCGGAAATGGGCAACGCCGTCGGGCGGATTATGATCAGATAAAACTGTAAAGAGTCAGAGACGGTTGATCTCGTACGCCGCCATATTAACCGCTGTTGCAAGATTCAGAGATTCGATGGCGCCACAGCCGTTGATTGTAAAGGTATGCGGATCAATCGTATCGAGTGCTTCGCGGGGTACGCCTCTGGCTTCATTGCCGAATACGTAGCAGTCGCAGCCTCTGAATGAAGAGTGACTCATGTGCTCTCCATGCATATCCAACGTAGCGATATTACGGAAGCGGTGGGGCAGAGACATCAGGTCGACATCAAATTCCATGGGAACATGAAAGATGGCGCCCATACTGGAACGAACCACCTTCGGGTTATATGGATCAACGCTGTTCGGGCTGAGCAGCAGACGGAAACCACCAAACCAGCCCAGAGTGCGGATAATGGTGCCCAGATTCCCCGGGTCCTGAATTTCGTGAAGGTAAACAGACTTAAGCTCTGGCGCTGACGCTGGAGACAGGTCTGCCATATTCACAACGGCGACCATACCTTGCGGTGATTTCGTGTCCGATAACTGAGACATCTGCTTATTGCTGATGACTTTCTTCTCGAAGGGCGCTGGCCAGTCTTTGTGCTGCTCAGTCACGTACAGGATCGTATTCCTTACCAGTACTAGGTTATCAGCACCAGCTCGCTCGAGCTCCAGAATCAGGTGCTCGCCTTCGACCAGAAACTTCTGGTGGAGCTGACGATATTTTTTCTGATGCAGCTTGCGAATGTCTTCGAGTTTCATTTTTCGCCTAAGAGAAGCTGAGAGCCCTTGAAAATAACCATGATACCGTTCACTAATGATTCGCGGCTCAGGTGATAGTCATTGACGGCCCAGTTGCGAGTGGCCTGAATAATACCACCAACGATTGCATTACCGAGGACTTCTGTCTCTTCCGTGTTAAGCGGCCATTCTTTCACGTAGGCCCTGGATGCGCCCATCAGAATCATAACGAAGCGGCGTATATAGTCATTGTACAGGCCATGCATGTAATCACTGACCCCTTCGGCCTCAAACATACAGACTTTGGCTACTCTGGGATCTTCCATTTCGACGAAAAAATCGTTCAGGAGGTTGCGGATCAGTTCTTCGGGGAAGATCGTGCCTTCGATATTTGTGAGTGATTTCTGCAATCGGGCAAGAATGCCCTGTAAGCATCGCTCGTACACCTCAATCAGGCATTCCTCCATGGACGAGAAACTTTCGTAGAAGTAACGATCGGTCAGGCCGGCTTCTTTGCAGAGCTTACGGACCGTTGTGGCGTGAAAACCTTCGTTCCCGAACAGGTTAAGACCGGCTTCAACGAAGCGCTCGCGGCGTTGGGCTGTACGCTGCTCTGGGGTTAAACCCCGATAACTGCGGCCCGATGAGGTGGTATTGGTAGACGTCATCTGGCTATTTGACATCACGTGTCGTCAGAAGTAAAGTGACATTGTGTGTCGTCAGATTGGCAGGCGTGCGTTTACTAAACGAGGTAGAGCAAGATGCAGCAACACAACATTGTCATTATCGGTAGCGGCTTTGGTGGACAGTGCGCCGCTATTAACCTGATCAAGCAGGGGCGCGAAGATTTCGTCATCCTTGAGCGTCGCAGCTTTATGGGCGGCACCTGGTCTCAGAACACCTATCCTGGTGCTGCGGTTGATGTTCAGTCACCGCTGTATTCCATCTCTCATGAGCCATACCCTTGGACGCAGATGTTTGCCAATCAGAAAGAACTGAACGAGTACACCGAGTTTGTTATCAGCAAATACAACCTGCGTGAGCGGACGCACACGGGGTGTAATGTCGCTAAAGTTGAGTGGCAGGATGACATCAGCCGTTGGCATATCCACCTCGATAACGGCGAAGTTTACGAGAGCCAATTTATTATTAATGCCTCTGGTCCATTGAGTACACCGGTTATTCCGAACTTTAAGGGTAAAGATAATTTTAAAGGTAAGTCGTTCCACACCAACGACTGGGACCACAGCTACGACTACAAAGACAAAAAAGTCGCCATTATTGGTAGTGGTGCGAGTGCTGCCCAGATTATTCCTGAAATCGCCAAAGACGTGAAAGAACTGCACGTTTTTCAGCGTACTCCGCATTGGGTTATGCCGCGCCACGATAAGAAATTTAAGCCATGGCAGCGTGCTCTACTTAAAAATAAGCTGATGTACAAATTACTGCGCTGGAGTATTTATTGGGGGCTTGAAACCCGTATTCTTGGTTTTAAATACTCCGAAGCCGGCTTGAAGGCAGCAGCGCAAAAACCAGCGTTGGCACATATCAAACGTCAGATTAAAGATCCGGAGTTGCGCGCCAAAGTAACCCCTGATTACACGATCGGTTGTAAGCGTATTATTCTGTCGAACACCCTCTATCCAGCGTTCTGTCGCGATAACGTGTTCCTGCACGATAAAACTGACGGTATCGACGAAATCACAGAAACTGGAATCAATACAGAGAAGGGTGAAAAGCTCGATTTCGACCTGATCGTATACTCCACGGGCTACGATGCAACCGATGGCGTTATCTCTTACCCGGTTGTTGGCCGTGGTGGTAAAGCGATCAGTGATGTTTGGGAAGATTACCCTCGCGCTTACCTTGGGACAGTCATTCCTGACTTCCCGAATCTGTTCATTGTGACCGGGCCGAATACAGGTATTGGTCATACTTCTGCGATTTTCGTGATTGAGGCCCAGATGAACTACATCATGCAGGCAATTCACCGTGTACGTGGTGCACATGCGAAATCGATCGAAGTGACACCCGAGGCGGAAGAGCGCTACACCAATCATATTCACAGCGAAATGAAGAAAACCGTCTGGGAAAAAGGCGGCTGTAACTCCTGGTATAAGAGCAAAAGCGGCAAGGTAATCGCTATGTTCCCGGGGTTCAGCTGGGCGTTCTGGCTGCTGGCTAAAAACTTCAAACGTGCAGATCACACTATGCGTTGAGTGATTTTAAATTACGCCAAAGCGGGGTGTTTTCTGATCATATATTGGCCGAAAGCACCCTTTGAAATACGGTGAGTTAACGTACAGTTTAGCCATCATAAAAAACGTATGACAACAGACACTTTTCAGGCGTCGGCCTGATGCCTGAAGGAGAAAAATATGAAAAATCTGAGCGGAAAAGTCGCAGCAGTAACCGGTGCAGGTTCTGGTATTGGCCGTGCGCTGGCTATCAACCTGGCACAGAATGGCTGTAACGTTGCACTGAGCGACGTTAACGAAGCAGGTCTCGCTGAGACGGCCGAGATGCTTAAACAATATCCGGTTAAGATTACTACCCAGAAACTGGACGTATCTGATAAAGACGCCTTCTACGCATGGGCAAATCAGGTTGTCGCAGACCATGGTAAAGCGAACCTGGTGTTCAACAACGCGGGTGTTGCTCTGGCGGGTACCGTGGGTGATCTGTCTATTGAAGACTATAAGTGGATCATGGACATCAACTTCTACGGCGTACTGTACGGCACGAAAGCGTTCCTGCCACACATGGAAGCCGCTGGTGAAGGCCACATTGTGAACATCTCCAGTATCTTTGGTCTGGCGTCTCAGCCCCTGATGAGCGGCTACAATGCTTCTAAGTTCGCGGTACGCGGTCTGACCGAATCTCTGCGTCAGGATCTGGATATTGCAGGTTCTTGTGTAAGTACTACCTGTGTACACCCAGGTGGTATCAAAACCAATATTGCTCAGTCGACTCGCTTCAACGAGAAGTCGTCTGAAATCACTGGCGCAAGCGCAGATGACTCCAAAGCAGAATTCGAGCGTCTGTTTATCACCACACCAGACAAAGCAGCAAAAACCATCATCAATGGCGTTAAGAAAAACAAGCGTCGCGTACTGATTGGCCCAGATGCTGTTGCGTTTGACCTGATGGTTCGTACTCTGGGTTCCTGGTACCAGAAAGTCATCGTTTCGGTTATGAAACTGCAGGCAAACCAGAACCGTAAGAAGAACAAAACTGCTTAATAGCTGAGGCATTCTGATAAAAGCGTCACTGCATGAAAATGCAGTGGCGTTTTTTTATTCCAGTAGGATCTTGAAATGGAAAATTATCGCAAGGATGTTGTTGTCTCACTTTTGAGATATTTACCTCTATTTATTCTTGTTCTAATTAATGTCGGATCAAAGCCCTCTCCATCCGAAGAGTTATTGAAAGATAGACGAAGTGAATGTGGAGTAGTCAGGAGGATAAAAGCCGGTAAATATGGGCCTGTCGTGCACTTCGTCAGTGACTTTCCATTTAAAAAGGTAGTGGTAAATCAGCCTCGCTCGGCTCAGGCGGGACTATGGCAGGCTTTCAGAGAGGGACTTCTCGGTCAAAGGTTATGTATCGATAAAGTTCGTCGTTCAGTCGATGGAAATTACAACTTCGTGGCACAAATTCGTAAAAATGATCAAGCCTTACTGGATGAGCTCATGATTCGACACGCCTATTTCTGGATCAATACTGATTATAATCGCGCGGTAAAGTGGCTTACTCCTCTGATGATTATCCTCTCGATAGTAACTATTCCGCCGTGGCATAAGATTTTTCGATGGTTGCGTTATCGTCATAAGTGATACTATAGTGATACTTTATATTGTCGAGTATCAGCTATGAAAACTGAGCTAGTGACCAGCCTGAAACGTCAGGCAACCCGCATTCTTGCTGATCTTCACGAAACCAAAGAGCCTGTGCTGATTACAGAACATGGTCAGCCATCGGCGTATCTTTTGGATGTTGATGATTACGAGCAGTTGATGACCCGCATGAGCATCCTTGAAGGGATCGCTCGCGGAGAGCAAGCGGTTAAGGATGGTCGCGTTATGTCTCATAGTGAAGCTAAGGACCGGCTTTTAAAATGGATGAAATAACTCCGGTTGAAGTAATCTGGACGGAGGCAGCTGTTCAGGATCTTGAGTCGTTAGCAGAATATATAGCGCTCTCTAATCCGGTGGCAGCCAGTGAGCTGGTGTCTCGTGTATTTGAAGTTGTCGAGCGTCTTGCCCAATTTCCTGAGTCGGGGCGTTTCCCTCTGGAACTCGAGGGTTTTCCTTACCGCGAAGTTATTGTTAACCCTTGCCGTGTCTTCTACCGAGTTGAGAACAGCAAGGTGTTTATTCTTCATGTTTTTCGCCATGAACGTGATGTCCGCCGCTTTCTTGCTGGATCTGAATAAGGACGCCTGGCTTAACCCGGCAGGCGCCCTTCTTTCTCAGAGTAATGAAGATCTGGTTAACCTCCCTTCAGTGCCTCTTTCACTGACTCTGCGATGGGCGTCGTTGGTCGGCCAATGAGTCCGCTCAGAGTCTGGCTTTTATCGTACAAACCTCCCTGTGAAGCCCCCGTGTCTGAATCGGCAAGCATATGTGCCAGTGGTGCAGGTAAGCCAGCTTGCTCAAGGGCTGACGCATAGTCTGCTTCAGGAAGGTTGACGTAACCGATCTCTTTCCCGGTTTGTTGGCTGATTTCCGCCGCCAGCTCTGCGAGTGTGTAGGCTTTATCGCCAGACAGTTCATAAATTTTGCCACTCTGATTGTCCATGGTAAATACTTTCGCAGCAGCAGCGGCGTAGTCTGCTCGGGCTGCAGACGCGATCAGACCATCGCCTGCACAGCCGTAGAGTGTGCCCAGCTGAAGCGCTGCGGGAATGCCTGCTGTGTAGTTTTCGCTGTACCAGCCATTGCGCAGCAGGGCGAACGGAATGCCAGATTCCGACAGCATGGCTTCGGTGGCACGGTGTTCTTCGGCAAGCCCGAGTGGCGAGGTATCTGCGTGCAGAATACTGGTGTAGGCAATCAGCTCTATGCCATTTTCTTTCGCAGCGTTAATGACATTCTGATGTTGCTGGGCACGTTGTCCCACCTCGCTTGAGGAAATCAGCAATAATTTTTTAATGCCTTTGAGGGCTTCGATCAACGTGCCTGGTTCATTGTAATCAGCCTGGCGGACGGTGATCCCGCGCTCAGCGAGATCACTGACACTTTCTGGGGTTCTAACCAGTGCGGTTATTTCTGATGCAGGTGTTGTCGTGAGCAGTTCATCGATAACAAGGCGTCCGAGTTGGCCTGAGGCTCCGGTGATTGCAATCATTGTATGTACTCCGTATGTGCTTTCGTTGTGTGATGGAACCACTTTAGACGCTATACTTACTTTTAGTAAGTACGCACCAAAAGGTAAGTATGATGAGTGGACCTTCAAAAACAGAAAAGTCGCCGAAGCTATCTGAACGCTTCGAACGCGGAGATCTCTTTGCAGCCCCCTGTCCGTCAAGGGATGTTCTGAATCATGTGTCGAGTCGTTGGGGCGTTCTGGTACTGATTGGTTTGCGTACCGGCACACACCGTTTCAGCGAGCTGCGCCGAAAAATTGATGGCGTCAGCGAGAAAATGTTGGCTCAGACACTTCAGGCTCTTGTTAAAGATGGCTTCGTCAGTCGGGTATCCCATCCGGTCGTTCCGCCTTTTGTAGAGTACAGCCTGACACCAATGGGCGAAGAGGTTTCCGAAAAAGTGATGGCTCTGGCTGACTGGATTGAAGAGAACTTTGCCAGAGTACTCGAAGCCCGGGATAGTCTCGACTCAGTCAATTGAACTCCTCAGCCTGCAGACAGACAAAACTCTATATTTAAAACGGAGCAGTAACATGGCCTCTCAATTCAGGACCGAATGTGACAGCATGGGCGAAGTGCAGGTGCCTGCCGATGCTTTGTACGGCGCTCAGACTCAAAGAGCGATTGATAACTTTTCTATTTCAGGTCAGCCAATGCCTGAACGTTTTATTCGTGCACTTCTTACGCTGAAGCGGGCAACGGCAGAAGCGAACCTCTCGCTGGAGACGCTGGATTCCGGTAGGGCTACTGCCATTGTCGAAGCCGTCGATCAGTTACTGAGTGATCCAGCATTAATAAGCCATTTCCCCGTCGATATTTTCCAGACGGGGTCGGGCACCAGTTCAAATATGAACGCGAACGAGGTGATCGCAACACTGGCGTCACGGTCACTTGGCTCTGAGGTTTCGCCTAATGATCATGTCAATGCGAGCCAGAGCAGTAATGATGTGATTCCCTCCGCTTTGCACATGTCGGGCTTTATTACGCTGTCAGAAGAGCTGTTGCCGGCGCTCTCTCATCTTGTTGAAGTTCTGGAGCAGAAGGCGGCATCGCTTGCTCATATTACTAAAACCGGACGTACGCATCTGATGGACGCGATGCCCGTACGTTTCGATCAGGTGTTAGGTGGATGGTCGGCACAGATCGAACACGCCATGCGTAATCTTGAAGAGGCTGGTAGTGAATTACAGGGTCTGGTGATCGGTGGTACTGCTGTTGGTACCGGCGTGAATGCTGATGATGATTTTGCTGAAAGTGTATGTCGTTATCTGAATTCCTACCTTAACAGCGATATAAGCACTGATTTCAGCAGTTCGGCAGAGCAGGGTTTCTATCCGGCGAACAGTCGCTTTGCGGGCATGGGAGCGCAGGATGTTGTGGTTGCGGTGTCTGGGGCCCTGAAGACTCTTGCGGTTGCTTTGATGAAGATATCGAATGACCTGCGCTGGATGAACTCAGGGCCTCTTGCAGGGTTGGGCGAGATTGAACTGCCCGCTCTGCAACCTGGCTCATCCATTATGCCCGGTAAGGTGAACCCGGTGATTCCGGAAGCCGTCGCGATGGCCTGTGCTCAGGTGATTGGGAACGATACAACAATTACCGTGGCGGGACAGTCCGGTAATTTTGAGCTGAACGTGATGCTGCCCTTGTTTGCGAGCAGGTTGCTGGACAGTATGCAGCTAATGAGTCGTTCTGCGACCAGCCTGGCCGACGATGCAATTCTTGGCTTTACGGTACGGGAGACATCGGTGACTGAACCCTTGGCAAAAAATCCGGTACTGGTGACAGCGCTTAATCCTGTTATTGGTTATCTGAAGGCGGCTGAGGTAGCCAAGGCTGCGTATCAACAAGGGCGTCCGGTGTTGGATGTTGCGGCAGAGATGACGGATCTGAGCCGCGAAGAGTTAGAGTCTCTGATGGACCCTCAGGCACTGACTGAGTCAGATCAGAGTTCGTAGGTCGCTTTGCAATAGGCAACGCCTGAAGCCAGTAAGTATTTCTGGCAGACATTGAGTGTGCAATAGAACTCGTCTGTCCTGGCTTCATCCGGGCGGATAATTTCTGGCTCTCCCTGGTAACCTTTCTTGCAGAGCTCTGAGGCCCGGCGGTGCCAGATATCTTTGAGATTACTAAGGGTCCGTTCTTTGGCCAGCATCATGGCTGGTAAGCTCTCATGACGTACTTCAATAACATGCACGCCTTCGCTGACTTCTTTGTTGATGTAGCCATCGGTCTGAGCAGGCTGTTCGGGTGAATCGAGCTGAACGGCCTGATAGTCCAGGGGCGCGCAGCCAGCCAGAGTGAACAGCAGGGTGATAAGTAAAACCGGAATTAATCGCAGGGCGTTCATGAACAGCCTAGAGTGCCTTGATGTAAAAGGCCTATTCTGCCGTAATTTTAGCGAAAATGCCTCTGCTCAATGTCGCCAGATCGTCAGCATGTAACGCAATTTCCAGCCCGCGGCGCCCAGCGCTGATATGAATGCGTGGCAGAGCCTGTGCTGAGGCGTCAATCACAGTCGGAAGCGCTTTTTTTTGCCCGAGAGGGCTGATGCCTCCTACGACGTATCCGGTGGTGCGCTCAGCGACTTTAGGATCGGCCATTTCGGCTTTCTTTGCCCCCACGGCTTTAGCGATGGATTTCAGACTCAGGGTGTTTGAGACGGGAAGTACTGCGACAGCTAACGTGCTTTTATGGCCACTCAGGCTGACCAACAATGTTTTGAAAACACTGTCTGGGGGCAGCCCGAGTTTCTCAGCCGCTTCAAGACCGTAGCTTTCAGCGTTAGCATCATGGCTGTATTCAAGCAGCTCATATGTTATGCCGCCTTTTTTCGCGGCGTTTACGGCAGGGGTCACTCGACGTCTCCGCTGTAAACGCCGATGTAACGAAAGCGCGGTTGTGACCCTTCGGCCGTCGTCACCTGTTCTGTGAACATGGTCAGGGGGCGTACCCAGTGGCTGAAGTCACCGTAGAGCGTGCGGTAATGAACCAGCCACTCTTCTGTTTCACTGTGTCGGACCAGCCCAAACACTTCATAGTCGCTACCCTTATAGTGGCGGTAGCGACCCGGTTGTATCTCGGGTGTTTCGCTCATCTCTGGTATTTCGCTCGCTCAGTCAGTCTTCTTCCATCTCGAAGCGGACCTGAACCTGCTGGCTGATGGTCTGCTCCTGAATTTTCATACCGCTGCCGCTGTCCGCTTTGGCAGACCGCATCATCGGGGCGCTTTCCATCATCATAACTGGCTGTGGGAAGTGCGCAGCCTGCTCCTGAATCCAGAGTACACCTGTCACTTTCTGCCCCAGAGTGGCCGCCATTTCTTCTGCTTTAGCTTTGGCATCCAGTAAGGCCAGGCGGCGGGCTTTGCTCTCGTGCTCTGCGGGCTTATCAAAGCCCAGGCTGGTGTTCTGAATACGGTAGCGCTCGTCGATCAGGACTTCTTCAAGAAACGGGCCGTATTTATCCAGCGTACGAAGAGTGATGGTAACAGGGCGAATAACCCGGTGACCGATCAGCTCGCGTTTGCCATTGCCCTGATATTCCCATTGAGGGTAATTGCTGATCCGGACTGATTCGATATCGTCTTCGGCAATGCCGTGTTCCTCTGCGACTTTCGATAGTTGAGCGAAAGCGTCATCGACTTTGTTTTTTGCGCGTACAACGTCTTTTTCCGTCGCACTGAGTTCAACGGAAAGCGTCAGGAAATCCGGATAAACATCCAGTTCCCCCTGACCGCTGACATCAATATAAGCGCTGTCACTGAGTGCTGGGGCGCTCATGCTGATGATAAAAAGAAATGTGCCCAGTACGGCAAGAAATCTGTTGTGAGTATTCATGGCAATCGTCCTGTGTGAATCTCTGAGCAGTATCAGCTACGGAAGTGGGTGTACCCTTCTTTGCTGAATACCAGTAATTCATTATTTTTGTGGACGCAGACATCTGCGTCGCCGGCAGTGACGCTACCTACGATCCGGCACTCGCGTAACCCTGCCGTTAATGCGCAGGCTTCAATGCGCTCGCGGGCATTGGCGGGTGCGGTGAACAGTAGCTGGTAATCGTCACCACCAGTCAGACATTCATGCCAGCGTGGATGTTCCCCATTGACTGCGGTAGGTATCTTCTCAGCATCCAGATTCATCACGACACCGGAAGCATTCGCTATGTGGCGGGTATCCTGAATCAGTCCGTCTGAGATATCGATGGCGGCGGTGGCCAGGCTCAGCAGCAGGTGCCCAAACGACAGGTGCACTCTGGGGTGATAGTAGGGGGCAGTTTCCTGATCGTCTCTTGTCGGGTCCCGGAGGACGTCGTCGAGTATCAGTGCTGCTCCTCCGACCTTGCCGGTGAGCCAGATGTCCTGACCCGGACGCGCGGCATCGCGTCGTAAGCCCAGTCCTCGTGGCAACCAGCCTTGCACAGCAACGGTAATGGTCAGATGTTCGCCGTACGTAGTATCGCCGCCTAACAACGGCATATTTAACGTATTAGCTGTGAGGCGTAGGCCAGCAGCAAGGTCACGGAGAAACCAGTCTTCGCTGTTGTTCAGTGTCAGGGCGAGATGAAAGCCTTGCGGTACAGCGCCCATAGCAGCAAGGTCGCTGGTGGCGCAGCGCAGTGCACGGCCAGCAATCAGGCCAGGCGGAGCATCAGCAGGAAAATGCACACCCGCAACCTGAGTATCAATGCTCTGGGCGAGTTCCATATCGGAGGGGGGAGTGATCAGGGAACAGTCGTCACCAATCCCCAGCAGCAAGTCACTCGCTGCCGGGTAACCGGTAGAAAAACAGTCGCGGATCAGGTCAAACTCTGAAGACCGCGCCAAAAGTCAGCCTTTACCGCCACGTATTTCCACCATACGCTCGCGTTGTGCCAGCTTATCGAGAACACCGTTAACGTATTTGTGACCATCGGTAGCACCGAAGGTCTTCGCCAGCTCGATGGCTTCGTTAATGACGACCTTGTAAGGCACATCAATACGGTGGCACATTTCAAAGGCGCCTAAGCGAAGAATCGCCAGTTCTACTGGAGTCAGCTCATCGATGCGACGATCCAGGAACGGCTGAATTTTTTCGTCCAGTACACTCTTTTCTTTGGGCACGCCATGAAGAATATCGTGGAAATACTCGTCATCCACTTTGCTCATGTCGTTGTCAGTGCGGAATTCGGCTTCGATGTCGCCAAGACCGCTACCAGACACTTGCCATTGATACAGTGCCTGCAATGCAAAGCGGCGCGCCTTACGGCGCGCAGCTGGGCTGGATTTCTGATGGCCAGAAGCTCGGGACATTGTCCTTACGCCTCCATTGCTTTGAGCAGTGCAACCATTTCAAAGGCTGACATTGCTGCTTCTTCACCCTTGTTACCTGCCTTGGTACCAGAGCGTTCGATGGCTTGTTCAATGGTGTCGACAGTCAGAACACCGAAAGCAACGGGGATATCGTATTCCATCATGACAGATGCCAGGCCTTTCGAGCATTCGCCAGCAACAAACTCAAAGTGCGGCGTACCACCACGAATAACAGCACCTAGTGCGATGACTGCATCGTATTTGCTAGACGCTGCTGCTTTTTTCACGACCAGCGGAATTTCAACTGCGCCTGGTGCGCGGATAATGGTGATGTTGTCTGCTTCAACGCCATGGCGCGTAAGAGAGTCGACAGCACCTTCAAGCAGGCTTTCAACAACAAAGGCGTTCCAGCGGCCAACTACGATGGCGTACTTGCCGTCGTTCGGGGTCAGATTCCCTTCGATTGTACGGATGTGTTTCATAATGATTTCCTGTCGGTCAATTATTCGCTGAATGGCAGATATTCGGTGATTTCGAGATCGAAACCCGAGATGCCACTGTATTTCATTTCAGAGCTGAGCAGTCTCATCTTACGGACGTTCAGTTCGCGCAGAATCTGAGAGCCAGTGCCGATCGTCAGGAAGGCACCGCTGCTGTCTGTGTTCGGGCTACGCATAGGCTTGGCGCGGCCAAAGAAGTTATCAAGAGAGGCACTGACGTCTTCTTTCTGATCCGCTGAAAGCAGAACCAGTACGCCTTTACCTTCTCTCGCAATATGCTCCAGGGCTGCCGTCGAGGACCAGCTACCAGATTCGCAGGTGCGCAAGCCCAGAACGTCACGGATCATATTATTGGTCTGAACGCGAACCAGAGTCGGTTCTTCCGGCTGGATATCACCCATCGTCAGGGCAAGGTGCGTTTCGTTCTGAATCGTGTCGCGGAAGGTAATGAGGTTGAAGTCACCAAACTCTGTGTGTGCTTTGTCTTCAGAGACGACCTCGATGGTTTTTTCGTTCGCCATACGGTACTGAATCAGGTCGGCAATAGTGCCGATCTTCAGGCCGTGTTTTTCTGCGAAGACTTCGAGGTCAGGGCGGCGGGCCATGGTGCCATCGGCGTTCATGACTTCAACAATGGCTGCCGATGGAATCAGGCCAGCCAGGCGAGCGAGGTCGCAGCCTGCTTCGGTATGACCAGCACGGCTCAGTACACCGCCCGGGCGCGCTCGCAGTGGGAAGATATGACCTGGCTGGACGATGTCATCTGGCTTGCCCATCGGGTTTACAGCGGCGAGGATAGTTGCTGCACGGTCTGCTGCTGAAATACCAGTGGTAACGCCTTCTGCCGCTTCGATAGAGACGGTGAAGGGGGTAGAGAACTTAGCACCGTTGCCCGCAACCATCGATGGCAGACCCAGATAGTCACAGCGTTCACCCGTCAGAGTCAGGCAGATCAGACCACGCGCCTCTGTTGCCATAAAGTTGATGATGTCGGGGGTGACTTTCTCGGACGCTACAATGATATCGCCTTCGTTTTCGCGATCTTCGTCATCCATCAGGATAACCATCTTACCATCGCGGATATCGGCAATAATTTCTTCGATACTGTTCAGAGCCATAATATTTCCCGGTTACTTCCAGAAGCCATTCTCAGCGAGAAACGCTGGAGTCAGGCGACTTTCATCGTGTGTTTTTTGTCCCAGAAGCTGCTCGAGGTAGCGTGCAATCACATCGACCTCCAGGTGCACTTCTGATCCGGCTTCCAGGTCGGCCAGAGTCGTTTCCTGCGCCGTATGTGGCACAATGTTCAATTCAAATCCGGTTGCAGTCAGCGCGTTGGTTGTCAGGCTGACACCCTCCACGGTCACTGAGCCTTTAGCGGCGATATAGCGACGCAAGTCGGCCGGGACTTCGACGTCAAAGCGGATTGAGCGCGCATCAGCTCTGCGTCCGCGGACAACACCAACGCCGTCGACATGACCGCTGACAATATGGCCGCCCATACGGGTCGTAGGCAGCATCGCTTTCTCAAGGTTCACGCGTGTGCCCGGTGCCCATTGCGCTATACGTGTGTGAGCCAGAGACTCCCGTGATACATCGGCTTCAAAGCCATCGGCATGGGCGGCAACAACGGTCAGGCAGACACCATTGGTTGCAATGCTGTCGCCGAGCTTTACATCGCTCAGATCCAGGCTGCCCGTATTGATCCGTAGGCGCAGATCGCCTTGCTCAGATCGGGTACTGGCTATTTTACCCACTGCTTCAATAATACCGGTAAACACGTCAGGCCTTCTTTGCTGCTGTAGAAGTGTCAGGGCGCAGCGTCAGCCGCAGGTCATCACCGACCATGCGAACGTCCTGCCATTGCCAGCGGATCTGCTGCTTCATCTCACTGAGTGGCAATGATAGCAGTGGCCGCGCGTCACTTCCGAGTAATGTTGGCGCGCAGTATACGATAAGTTCGTCGACGAGGCCTGCACTGACAAAGGCCGCCGCGAGTTTTGCACCGCTTTCGATCAGTACCTCATTGCTGCCCTGAGTTGCAAGGTGACGCAACAGAGCGTCGATGTCAGTGTGTTCATCACGTTCGCCAGCCCAATAACTCAGCGCCCCAATACCACTATCGCGGTTGATGGGTGATGCTGGAGGCGTGCGGGCAGCAATCAGAATGTCTTCGGGCTTGTCGAAGATCGTAGCCTCGTTACTGACACGGTGAGCACCGTCTACGATGACTCGCAGAGGTTGCCGGCGCAGATCTTCCGGGATATCCAGGCCCGCCTCATCAGGGCGCACTGTCATGGACGGATTATCGATGATGACGCTGTCGGCCCCGGTAATGACCGCGCAGCTTTGGGCTCTGAGCGCCTGAACATCCCGCCGGGCTGCACTGCCTGTAATCCACTGGCTTTCACCGGATGCCATCGCGGTACGTCCGTCGAGACTCATCGCAAGCTTTATCCGCACATACGGCAAACCTGTGCGCATACGTTTCATAAATCCAGCATTGATCGCAGTTGCTTCAGCTTCGAGACACGACTCGACAACCTCAATGCCTGCTTGTCTGAGCATCTCGTATCCGCGCCCGGCAACGCTCGGGTTAGGGTCCCGGACTGCGCCAACGACTCTGGCAACGCCGGCCTTAATCAGTCCTTCTGCGCATGGAGGCGTTCGGCCATAGTGGCTGCAAGGCTCTAGCGTAACGTAAGCCGTAGCGCCGCGTGCCTCATCACCGGCAACGCGCAGTGCATGAACTTCGGCGTGCGGCTCGCCGGCTTTCTGGTGCCAGCCTTCTCCGACTTTGACGCCGTCTTTGACAATAACGCAGCCAACTCGGGGGTTAGGGCTGGTCGTGCACAGACCTTTCTTTGCGAGTCGGAGGGCGTCAGCCATCCATTCCAGATCACTGGGTAAAATGCGGCTCATGATGATTTCTCACTACCAGGGTCATCAGTTCCGGTCTCTGAAGATTCTGAAGAGACGAGCGTTGAATTCCCGACAGCCTTAACGACGGCAGGAGAAGCCGCTTTCAAACTGATCCGTTCGATTTCGGCACGAAACTCTTCCAGGTCTTTGAAGCTGCGATAAACCGATGCAAAACGGACGAAGGCGACCTCATCCAGCGAGCGCAGCTCGTCCATCACCCATTCCCCTACGTCTCGGCTGGCGACTTCGCGTTCGCCAGTGGCTCTGAGTTTCTGTTTGATATGAGTGATGGCCGCCTCAATCGATTCGATGCTGACAGGGCGTTTTTCGAGTGCGCGCTGGATGCCTGAACGAAGCTTATCTTCGTCAAAAGGTTCACGCTTTCCGTCCTGCTTGATCACTCGCGGCATAACGAGCTCGGCAGTTTCGAAGGTGGTGAAGCGTTCACCACAGAGAATGCATTCCCGGCGCCGACGGATTTGTTCACCGTCAGCCACGAGACGTGAGTCTATGACTTTGGTTTCCGGATGTGCGCAGAAAGGGCAATGCATATTAAAGAGCGGTCCGTTCAAAGAAAAGCGGATAAAAACTGGCCGCAATGGTACTCAGGTTCTACCTTTGCGGCAATAAAAAAAGGGCCGCTGATGCGGCCCTCTGACAAGAACGGAATGTTCCGTTGCCTGTCGGCTGATTAAGCAGCCGTTGTGCGAACGTGAGAAGGGTTTTTGATCTGGTCAGCCAGAATACCACCCTCCTGCAGCATTTTTTCACGCCAGTCGTCCAGCAGCTGAACGGTGTCGTGGTCGTTCGGGTGGAAGCCCGGACGGAAGTAGTCCATGTACTTGAAGAACAACTGTGGGAAGAGACCTTTCCAGCCCCAAAGGAACCAGATGCCTTTCAGGTTATCCTTCAGTTTGAACAGGCTGCGGTCTGCCCACATCAGGCGGATGTGACCCTGGCCAACAATCGTGAAGAAAAAGATGGTTGAAACCAGCATTGCGAATACACGGGTGAAGTAACCGCCACCGATTGTCTCGTATACATCATACGCAACAATCTTGTGTTCGTTTTCTTCCAGCGCGTGCCACATCCACAGCTTCAGAGCTTCTGGATCCTGAATGTTCTCCTGGTGACGCTCGTCACGCAGCAGCTGCTCAGCAAGAATTGCTGTGTAGTGTTCAAGCGCTACCGTGATAGCCAGCTGAAGCTTCTTAGGCAGAATTTTGCGACCAAGCTTGAACAGCATGCCCAGCTCTTTATCCAGCGTGTTAGCTGGCAGACCATTGCGCTCAGCGATGTCGTTGAAAGCAGCGTGCTCTTTCGAGTGCATAGCTTCCTGACCGATGAATCCTGACACCTGGTCTTTCAAAAGCTGGTCTTTGATTTCGTGACGGTAGTTCTTCACGGAATCAACGAAGAAAGTTTCGCCTTCCGGGAACAGTGAAGACAGTGTTGTCCAGAAAGTCGTCAGGAATGAGTTGTCCGCGTACCAGTAGCGCTTGGAATCTTCAGAAAATTCGAAATCCATACGGCGCGGCGGAATACCTGCACGCTCACCTGCAGTCATGCGTACCTTGCCAGTTGGGGCAGTAGCGGTTGCTGTAGTAGTCATACGATACACCTGCGTTGGTTTATGTTTGTTGTAGATGTTGTTTTGTTGAGTCTATTAGACGTGGCAAGACTTTCCAGTTGAAGGTATCTCTATGCCAAATTTTACGCGTGGCCGGGGGTGTCTTAAAGACAGGGTTAAGTAAGTTGTGGCTTAAATCACCGTAGCGAACTGATAAACAGGTGTCTAAAAAGCGTGATGTCGGTGAAAAACTGTCAAAATGTAACGATTTATAGGGGGTTTTTCCTTGCCAGGGGGGTAAATTACGGCCAAACGGGATTTACAGAAAATAGAAGAATATTTGAAAATCTGCCGGAATCAGGGGCATCTTCCTGATTCCGGCGTGTCAATGAGCGGTGCTCAAGCTGACTCAGGCCTTGCGGCTCTTACTGTAGGTCTGCTCTGCTAACAGGCCGCCGTCGTTCAGCATGCGCTGACGCCATTCTTCAAGCAATTCGACCGTGTCGTGGTCACTTGGGTGAAAACCCGGGCGATAGAAATCGAAATACTGGCGGCCAAGGCGAGGGAACAAGCCCTTCCAGCCCCAGAGAAACTTCAGACCGCGCCAGTTGGCTTTCCAGTTGGTGAGCTGACCATCGGCTTTCAGTAATCTTATGTGTCCACTGCCTACCACCACGGCGAAGACCAGAGTCCCGATCAGCATCGTACTGACGCGGGTCAGGTAGCCACCACCGACTTGCTCGTATACGTCGAAGGCCACAGTTTTATGTTCGTTCTCTTCCAGTGCGTGCCACATCCAGAGCTTCAGGGCTTCGCGGTCACGGAACATTTCCTGGTGGAAATCTTCGCGCAGCAGCTGCTCAGCAATGATCGCGGTGTAATGCTCAAGCGCTACGGTCAGAGCGAGCTGCATTTTCTTCGGTACATATTTGCGGATCAGGCGAAACAGAACCCCGAGCTCTTTATCCAGCTTCAGTGCTGGCAGACCGTGCTTTTCAGCCATGTCGTTAAAGGCTTCGTGTTCTTTGCTGTGAAGTGCTTCCTGGCCAATAAAGCCGGAGACTTCGTCTTTCAGCTTCTGGTCCGTGATGTCTTTACGGTAGTTCTTCACGCTGTCCACGAAAAAGGTTTCACCTTCCGGGAACAGGGCTGAAAGCGTCACCCAGAATGTTGTCAGGAAGGCGCTATCACCGTACCAGTATTTCGTTGTTTCATCCGGGAATTCGAAGTCCATGCGGCGGGGCGGAATACCTGCTCGCTCGCCTGCGGTGATACGTGGAGTTCCCTGTGCTTGTGTCATAGTAGCCATACGAAAACCTGCCTCTGTTTTCTATATTTTGTAGGGAGCGCATCTCTGTCATCGCGCTATGTCCTACAATTTAGAAGAAGTTTGCGTGTCCAAGAACGTGGCGACGGGGCAACAATCAGTGAATTATGATCAAAATAAGAAATGGCCGGAGTAATTCCGGCCATACATTGTTGGGTAGTAAAGAATACTTCTGCTTCAGGCAGCTTTGGATTTGCTGTAAGTCTGCTCTGCTAAAAGGCCGCCTTCGTTGAGCATACGCTCGCGCCAGTCCTCTAACAGTTTTACTGTATCGTGATCGTTGGGGTGGAAGCCCGGACGGTAGAAATCCATGTACTTGAAGAAGAGACGTGGGAATAACCCTTTCCAGCCCAGCAATTTCCAGAAGCCTTTGGCGTTGTCCTTGATATCAAACAGGGTGCCGTTTGCCCACAGCATGCGCAGGTGCCCCTGGCCAACGAAGACAATAAAGCCAATGGTTGCGACAATCATGGCGAAGATACGTGTGAAGTAACCGCCACCAATCAGTTCATAAACATCGTAGGCGACAGACTTGTGCTCGTTCTCTTCCAGCGCATGCCACATCCAGAGTTTCAGCGCTTCGCGATCCTGAATATTGTCCTGGTGGTCGGTGTCACGCAGAAGCTGCTCTGCCAGAATCGCGGTGTAGTGTTCCAGAGCTACAGTGGTCGCAAGTTGTAGCTTTTTCGGGAAGACTTTCTTCGCCAGATCCAGAAGGCCCCAGAGTTCTTTGTCGATACGCCCGCTAGGCAGGCCGTGGCGATCCGCCATGTCATTAAACGCCTGGTGCTCTTTGGTATGGAGAGCTTCCTGGCCGATAAAACCGGAAATTTCGTCTTTCAGTTTCTGATCTGTCACCACGTGGCGATAGTTTTTCACTGAGTCGATAAAGAAGGTTTCTCCGGCAGGGAACAGTGCCGACAGTGTGGTCCAGAAGGTGGTCAGGAATGCGTTGTCTGCATACCAGTAGCGCTTGGTATCGTCACCAAACTTGAAGTCCATACGACGTGGAGGGATACCTGCACGCTCGCCAGCCGTCATGCGAGTCGTGGTTGTTGGAGTAACTGCCTCAGTCATATTGAAAATCCTGTGTTGTAGTGAGGTTGTTGTAAGTTGTCTGAGGCTATTGAACAACTGTCTGATGCGCGAAAGTAAGGGGTAAGCCAGCCAAGATTCTCAGGGTGTGGGGGTGTCTGACGTACGTTTCAGGGGTGATCAACTGACATTCGTAGGATTGGGCCAGTGATGCGAAATCAAAATATGACCTGGATCATTAAATCGTTGCGGGCCAGCGAGGTTATTTCTGGCCAGTGCAGATAGGTAAACAAGGGTATAGCAAAGCCTTATGCCGTCTCAGTAAGTGGTTCCTGTTGCAACAGGCTGTCTATCGCATGCTGCAGATCAGCTTTCGACTTCTGGTAATTGATGATGTGGCCCCAGCGCTCGAACTGGCCAACAGAAAAACCTTCGGTGAGGTCATTGTAATAGATGCAGTGACGCCCGGCGGTCGCCAGAACCCAGAACCCGCAGCCTTCATTGCCCCAAGGGTGTTGTTGCCATAATTCAGCGGCAGGGAGCCGGATCGCGTTCCAGAAAGGGCGGACACTCTCTTCCAGCTGGCTTTCGTTGTGACTCATCAGGTTGATGAGCTGAACATAGGTGACGGGTTTCCATGAATCGGACATGCGGGAATCCTCTGTTGCTGGATCAGGTTTCAAGCATGACTACTCTATGAAAACTTTGTGACATACGTGTGACGCTGACACGCGATCCAAGTGATCTGTCTCAATATTCAGGCATAAAAAAACCGGCCATCAGGCCGGTTTTTCGTTGTTCCAGTGTTTATTTGTACACAGGGAACTGTTCGCAAAGGGCGACAACTTTTTCTTTTACTGATGCTTCAACGGCTTCAGATTCACCTTTCTCAAGGCCATCAAGAATGTCGCAGATCCAACCTGCCAGTTGCGTAGCCTGCTCTTCTTTGAAGCCACGGCTGGTGATCGCAGGGCTACCGATACGCAGACCAGAGGTTACGAACGGCGAGCGAGGGTCGTTCGGTACAGAGTTTTTGTTCACAGTGATGTTAGCGCGACCAAGTGCCGCATCAGCATCCTTACCTGTGTACTCTTTACCGATCAGGTCAACCAGGAACAGGTGATCATCAGTGCCGCCAGAAACGACGTTAATGCCACGCTCGATGAACGTGCTGGCCATTGCCTGCGCATTCTTAACTACCTGAGCCTGGTAGTCTTTGTATTCCTGGCTCATTGCTTCTTTGAAGCACACGGCTTTTGCTGCGATTACATGCATCAGTGGGCCGCCCTGAGACTCAGGGAATACTGCGAAGTTGAACTTCTTGTTCAGGTCTTCGTCGTCGTTGGCCAGAATCAGGCCGCCACGCGGGCCACGCAGAGTTTTATGTGTAGTAGTGGTCACTACGTCTGCAATACCGACCGGTGATGGGTATACGCCAGCAGCAACCAGGCCAGCAATGTGAGCCATGTCGACGAACAGGTAAGCGCCAACTTCATCGGCAATTTCGCGGAATTTCTTCCAGTCAACAACGCGAGAGTACGCAGAGAAACCAGCAACGATCATCTTAGGCTTGTGCTCACGAGCCAGACGCTCAACTTCTTCGTAATCGATTTCACCCGTTTCTGGGTTCAGACCGTACTGAACTGCGTTGTAAACGCGACCAGAGAAAGATACCGCGGCACCGTGAGTCAGGTGACCACCGTGCGCCAGGCTCATGCCCAGAATAGTGTCACCAGGCTGGCAAAGTGCGAAGTAAACGGCAGCGTTCGCCTGAGAGCCTGAGTGTGGCTGAACGTTGGCGTAACCGGCACCGAATAGTTCTTTAGCGCGATCGATAGCCAATTGCTCAATCACGTCAACGTGCTCACAGCCACCGTAGTAACGTTTGCCCGGATAACCTTCAGCGTACTTGTTTGTCAGCTGAGAGCCCTGTACTTCCATAACGCGTGGGCTGGTGTAGTTTTCAGAGGCGATCAGCTCAATGTGATGCTCCTGACGGGCATCCTCAGACTGCATCGCTGACCACAGATCTGGGTCGAAATCCGCTATGTTCATATCACGGCTAAACATCAGGGCTTCCTCAAGTAGGATAATCAGAAATTTTTTGAGGTGCACATTCTACCGCAAAGTTGCGCGCCCCGCACTTGAGAAGGTGTCATATCATCATGACTGATGTTCAGCTTTTGCCAAGATCTTCGATTAATGATGCTTCATCGACGGGTTTGCTGAAGTAGAACCCCTGAACCTCCTCGCACTTCGCCATTTGCAGAAAGGTCAGTTGCTCGGCAGTTTCGACACCCTCTGCAATGATGCCCATGCCCAGGTTGTGGCCCATAGCGATGATGGTTCGCGAGATCTGTGCGTCATCGGCGTTTTCCGGCAGGTTCTGGATAAAGCTGCGGTCGATTTTCAGGGTATCTACCGGGAATTGCTTGAGGTAGTTCAGTGATGAGTAACCGGTACCGAAGTCATCAATAGCGGTCTTAACGCCCGCAGCCCGCAGGCCGCGCAGCGTTTCCATCGCGAGTTCGACGTCTTCCATCAGAATACTTTCAGTCAGTTCGAGTTCGAGCTGCTCGGGTCGAATGCCGGTGCGGATGATGATGTCTTTGACGACGTTGAGGAAGTCCTCGGACCGGAACTGACGTGCGGAGACGTTCACAGCGATGCGCTCAAGCCCAAGTTCTTCTTCTGCCTGCCAGCGGACAAAGCAGCGGCAGCTTTCTTCGAGTACCCACTGACCAATCGGCACAATCAGACCGGTGTCTTCGATGATAGGAATGAAGGTCCCGGGAGAGATCATGCCTCGAGTCGGGTGAATCCAGCGTAGCAGGACCTCAACACCGACGGCTTTTTCACTGTCAGTGCGGTATTGCGGCTGAAAATAAAGCTGCATTTCGTTGCGTGCGAGGGCGTGGCGCAGGTCGTTTTCTAGCTCCAGTAGCTGAACCGCTTTGCGGTTCATGGAGGCTGTGAAGAACTGCATGTTGTCACGACCCATGTCTTTAGCGTGGTACATGGCCATGTCGGCGTTCTTCAGGAGTTCAATCACACTGTTGCCGTCGTTCGGGTATATCGAGATCCCGATACTGGCGCTGATAAACACTTCACGCTGATTCAGGTTAAATGACTGATGCAGAGACTCAAGAATACGCTCAGCAACCATGATTGCGGTATCTGAAGCCGCGTTATGGCTTGGCTGATCAGCAATCGCAATGGTGAACTCATCGCCTCCCATACGGCAGACAAGATCACGGTGTTTAACGCAATTACGCAGGCGCCCGGCAACCTGTTTCAGCACTTCGTCACCGGCAGGATGACCCATAGAGTCGTTGATCGGCTTGAAGCGGTCGAGGTCGATGAACAGCAGCACCACCCAGAGACCTTGCTTGCGTGCTCGCTTGAGCATGCCATCCAGTGTTTCATGCATCTGGCTGCGATTGGGCAGAGCGGTCAGTGGATCATAATAGGCAAGCTTGTGAATGCGCTCTTCGCTGGCTTTGCGCTCAGTGATGTCGGACATAATGATGATCAGGCTCTGAACTTCGCGGTTCTGATCCCGAATCGCACTGACCCCGGCCCAGCCGGTGCGTATATCGCCCTGGCGGCGCTGATAGGAAATCTCGCCTTGCCAGTAACCATCGACCATCAGTCGCTCACCGATTTTCTCAATCAGGTCTTCTTCGTATTGTTCCGATGAAATCAGGAAGTCGGGAGTCTTACCTGTGACATCCTCGGCCGAATACCCGGTGATATGCTGGAAGGCGCGGTTGGTATTAGCGATCTTAAGTTTCTGATCTGTGATCAGAATGGCTTCGTTACTGTTTTCGAATACTTCGGCCGCGAGTTGCAGCTCCTGCTCAATGCTGCGGGACTCGGTGACATCCCGGCAGATACCCAGAAGCCCCTGAAGTTCGTCTTTGTCGTTCCACAGCAGGCTGGCTTGCAGTTCCAGAAGTACACGACTGCCATTGCTGGCCGAAGCATAGAAATCTTCCCGTATGACGGTGCTGCGGCGCTTAGCTGTTTCTGGACTGTTGATGGCGATCTGTATCTGGTGTTGTAGAGCTTTGCCCAGCCGCTTGAGATCGGGTCGTGAGAAAATTCGTGTAACTCCACCATTCACCAGATCTTCGGGTTGATAACCCAACAGGCGTTGCACTGAGGTGCTTACGAAGTTGAAATTGAGCTGGGCGTCAGTGGCCCAGACAATGTCATTCATGTTCTCCGCCAGCAGGCGATAGCGGCGTTCACTCTCGACGATCTGTTCCTGCTTCTCAATGTCTGCGGTAACGTCTCTGCCGGTGCCGATATAGCGCTCTACTTTTCCGTCGCTGTCGTAGGTGAACGGTGTATCACGGAATTTGAGCACCCTGATTTCGCCGTCGGCATTAAGGAAGCGGGCGGTGGTTTCAATGGTCTGGCCATTGATGGAATTCCTGATATTCCTCAGGCCGTCTCTGCAACGTGCGAGGTCGTCTTCAATCACATAATCCATCCAGCTGCGCTCGATGTACTCACGACTGTCAGGAAAACCTAAGAGCTGGGCGACGTGACGGTTGGAGAAAATCGTTTTTTGCTCAAGCCGGTCATTGACGTCAAGAACGTAGACTACATCAGGCATCGCTTCCATGACGTGCATCCAGAAAGCTTCACGCTCCCGGATCTTCTCAGTTGCCTGCTTGCGTTCTGTGATGTCCAGCATGGTCAGTAATACCTGATGGCTGGAACTGGTGCGGAAGCTGATGCTCGCCCAGATATCGATAGAGCGGCCGCTGCGGTCACGCAAGGTGAGTTCGCATTCGTTTTGTTGCAGTCGGAGAGATTTACTGCTGGTCAGTGCCTTGAGGAGTGGTGTCAGGGATTCAGGATGGCGCTGATAGTGAGCACCCATCGCTTCCAAGGTATCAAAGTCGCCGAGTTGCAGTGTAGCTTCGTTCACGCTGACCACTTTCAGGGTATCGGCAGTGCCGTCGAACTCACTCAGATCAAGCAGGCCGTGCGCGATACCTGCCTCTTCGAACAGAGCTTTGTATCGGGTTCTGCTGTGTTCGAGGGCGGCTTTGGCCTGCTCTGACTCAGTAATATCCCGGAGTAACCATACGTAGCCGCTGACTTGTTTGTTGTCGTAGAGAAGCTGCATTTTCTGCTCAAGAATATGCTTTCCGTCGGCATGCTGGACATGCATAACGCGCTGATCAGGTTTCAGGCTCTCTATGGCTTCTGGTGCAAGCCCTCTGTTCCAGAGTGCATCGGGTGCAGTCCAGATATCCTCAAGAGACATGCCGAGTACCGGGTCTGGTTCTGTACGACCAAGCAATGACAATGCTTTGGGGTTCAGGTAATCGATGTGCCCTTCATGATCCGTAGATATAAAGGCTTCATCAATGGAACGAAGCACTCTGTCGGCACGGCGTTCGGTGTCTTCTGTGGCTTTCTGAAGAGCGACAACAGCCTCGCCCTGTTGGCTGAGATAGCGACGCAGAACTATCAGTAGAATGGCGAAAACGATAAGGAAAGTGGCCGGAATCCGGATACTTTCAATGAACTGCTGCTTCCAGTAGCCCTGAATAGGCAAGGCGAGAATATCCCACGGAGACATTGGAATGCTGTCGCGGTAGAGGATATTTCCGGTTTCACTCTCTGTCAGCAGAGTCGGGTGCTGAGTGTCTGAGTAAAACTGCTCCCGGATTGACACGGTATTGTCGCGTCGATCATAGAGAACCATTTCAAAGCCATTAAACCCTCCACGGAAAATAATTTCTGAGAGGTGACTGTAGGCGCGACGGGACACCATAATCATGGGGCCGTCACTGGTATTAAAACGTGTGCCGACGTAGTAACCGCCGAGGTGGCTGTAGCGCAGTGAGAAAATCGCTTTATCTAACCCCTGTGAGCGCAGTTCATTTTCGATGTCGCTGGGTTCGTTAGGACTTAGCAGGCTGCCGTAGTGATTGAGAACCTTGCCATTCTGATCGGTTACGAAGAAGCCTGTTGCGTTAAAAATCGCGGCGCTGACATGCCCCCATAAATCATCTGTGTCGGCTGCTTCCGGGCGTTTCGCATAAACCTCAAGCTGATCACCGTAGCTGCGGGTGAATATCTGGTTAGCGTGCAGGCCGGCTTTGATGATCAGCTCTGACTGGCGTTTGTAATGATCGAGAGTCCGTTCAACGTCAATATCGTACGCGTGTCGTGCGTTCTGCCACTGCTGCCAGCTCTGGAAACTGAGAACCACGGTCAGGAATATAAAGCTCAGCACAAACAGGGGAGTATTCGCCCGGTTACTGGCAGCGGAATGAATTTTAGCCTCTGGGGCTCCATGATGCGGGAGCATGTAAAGCGGTGTCCGTAACGACTGATTATGGCTATTAACCTTAGTCATTGTCCGTCACCTTCACAAGCAAAGGCCCTTCATAATGGGCTTTATTTGCCTTTCTATGGGCTTTTCAGTAGCGTTGCGGCGAAATACATTGCGGAGGCGATGCCCATGGCACAGTACGTATTCACTATGAACCGTTTGGGGAAGATTGTTCCACCAAAACGACAGATCCTGCGTGACATCTCTTTATCTTTCTTTCCGGGCGCTAAAATTGGTGTCCTGGGCCTGAATGGCGCGGGTAAATCAACCCTGCTCAAGATCATGGCCGGCCTGGATACCGACATTATCGGTGAGGCGCGCCCGCAGCCTGACCTGAATATTGGCTACCTTCCTCAGGAGCCGGAACTGGACCCTGCGAAAGACGTGCGTGGTAACGTTGAAGACGGTCTCAGTGAGCTGATGAATGCCAAGGCCGAACTGGAGCAGGTCTACGCAGCGTATGCTGAGCCAGATGCTGATTTTGATGAGCTGGCCAAAAAGCAGGGCAAGCTCGAAGCCATCATTGAAGCGTCGGACGGCCACGATGTTGACCGTCAGATGGAAATTGCCGCCGATGCTCTTCGTCTGCCGCCTTGGGACGCCGACGTCACCAAGCTGTCCGGTGGTGAGCGTCGCCGCGTAGCTCTGTGCCGCCTGTTGATGTCCAAACCAGACATGCTCTTGCTCGACGAGCCAACCAACCACCTCGATGCTGAATCTGTCGGCTGGCTGGAGAAATTCCTCGAAGAATACCCTGGCACTGTTGTAGCCATTACCCACGACCGTTACTTCCTGGATAACTGTGCGGAATGGATTCTGGAGCTCGACCGTGGCCACGGTATTCCGTATCAGGGTAACTACACCACCTGGCTTGAGGCGAAAGAAAAGCGCTTAGAGCAGGAGAAGAAAGAAGAAGAGGCACACACTAAGGCGATCAAGCACGAACTGGAGTGGGTGCGTAAAGGCGCAAAGGGTCGTCAGGCGAAGAGCAAAGCCCGCCTTGCACGCTTCGAAGAAATGAACTCACGCGAGTTTCAGAGCCGTAACGAAACCAACGAGATCTATATTCCACCGGGTCCGCGTCTCGGCGATAAGGTCATTGAGTTCCATAACGTGACCAAGTCTTTTGGTGATCGTGTACTGATCGACAATCTCGATTTTACTGTGCCACCGGGTGCGATTGTCGGCATCGTCGGCGGCAACGGTGCGGGTAAGTCGACTTTGTTCCGGATGATCGCTGGCACTGAGCAACCGGACTCTGGTGAAGTGGTTATTGGTGATACCGTGAAGCTGGCGTTTGTTGAGCAGCTGCGTGATGAGCTGGATGACAGTAAGACCGTGTGGGAATCTATTTCTGACGGCCTCGACATGCTGGATATCAATGGCAAAGAGTACCCGAGCCGTGCCTACATTGGTCGCTTTAACTTCAAGGGCGGTGATCAGCAGAAACGGGTTGGAGAACTGTCAGGCGGTGAACGTGGTCGTCTGCAGCTCGCCTACACCCTGAAGCAGGGTGCTAATGTGCTGTTACTCGATGAACCGTCAAACGACCTTGATGTCGAAACCTTGCGTGCACTGGAAGAGGCTATTGATGCCTTCCCGGGTACTGTAATGGTGGTGTCGCACGACCGTTGGTTCCTGGACCGTATTGCAACGCACATCCTCGCGTACGAGGGCGACTCTAAGGTGACCTTCTTCGACGGTAATTACACCGAATATGAAGAAGACCGGAAGAAGCGCCTGGGCAGTGATGCTCAGCCTAAGCGTATGAAATATAAACGTTTAGCCTGATAGTTCGGTCAGGTCGCTGAAAAGTGACCTGACTGGAACAAATCGCATTCGCGAGCTTGCGGTTTCGCCATAACAGGCTAAACCTGTTGTATCCCAAACAGGAAACAACCATGGAACAACGACAAGCAAAGCGCGTTCACCTGTTTCAACGGGTTCAGGTTGACGACGGTAATCAGAAGCTTGAAACCTTCTGCTTAGATATCAGCATGCGAGGCATTCTTCTGGTCATTCCGGAGAACGTCACCTGGCAGTTGGAGCAATCTTTGAAGATCAGCTTGACGCTCGACACAGGCGGTATCATCGATATGGATTGCTCGCTCGTGCACATCGATGACGATGTTGTTGGCTGTGCCTGTGATTTTATGGATTTCGAGAGTCAGGAGACCTTGCGGGGGGTTCTTGAAAGTAGCCTTGAGGTTCCTTCACAAGTGAACCGCGAACTGGCAGAACTGATCTCGTTCCCCGGCGGTAAAGCCTGACAACCAGACCTGATTCGCGATAAACCCCGGCATGTTATAGTCGGGGTTTTACGTTGTAGCAGGTCGATTATGTTCACCCCTTCTCTTGATGGTGCGCCGTTTTCATCGCCGGTCGGCAAGATCGTGTGCGTTGGTCGTAACTATGCGGCCCATGCCGCAGAACTGAATAATCCCGTTCCTGATACTCCTGTCTTATTTATTAAACCTGCTGATGCGGCCTGTGACCTACAGGCGCCACTAAACATTCCTCTGTCTCAGGGAGACGTCCACCACGAACTCGAAGTGGCTGTGCTGATTGGAAAACGTCTTCAGAAAGCCAGCGAAGCTGAAGTGTCCGGCGCTCTGGCCGGTGTCGGTCTCGGCCTGGATCTGACGTTGCGGGATGTTCAATCCGTTTTAAAAGAGAAAGGCCTGCCATGGGAGCGTGCAAAAGCGTTCGACGGCTCGTGCCCGCTGAGCCAATTTGTGTCTGCGGCGCGGGTATCTGACTGGCAGAACCTGACATTCTCTTTGGACCGCAATGGCACTCAGCAACAGGCTGGCAACAGCGCCGATATGCTGAACCCTGTACTGTCTCTGATCGCTCACATGTCTCATTCTTTTACTCTTAATCCGGGCGACGTCGTTATGACGGGCACACCTCCCGGTGTCGGGCCTCTTAACGTCGGGGATTCTCTCGAACTGGCGTTAGAGGATTGGGTTGCGGTAAAGACTGAGGTTGTGAGTCCGCAGTCTCAGGAGGTGCGCTTATGAACCCATGTGACAAGCCGGGCTTAACACCGGTTAATGAAGCGATTGAATACCTGTTATCGCAGGTGACCCCGGTGACTGAAGGCGAGCTGTGTTCGTTGGAGCTCGCATGCGGACGCGCTCTGGCCGAGGATGTTATCAGCCCTGTGAATGTGCCCCCTGCGGATAATTCAGCGATGGATGGGTACGCGGTCAATCCGGGTAAGCTTGAGAGCGGACGCACACCGATCGGCCTTTTCCGCCAGCGTGGTATTGTCCTGGCGGGTGAAGTCTTTGAAGGGGTACTCAGTGCCGGGGAATGTGTCCGGATTATGACAGGAGCCGTCGTTCCTGACGGCGCGAAGCTGGTGGTGATGCAGGAAAATACCGAGGTCATGGATGCCGGTGTACGGGTCGATAACCCGGAGTCTCTTCGCGATGGCGATAACATTCGTCGTGCCGGAGAAGATATTCGCCATGGCGATGTCGTCCTGAACGCTGGGAGACGCCTGACGCCTGCTGATTGTGGATTACTGGCAAGTATCGGTGTTGCAAAAGTGTCTGTTGTCCGGCCATTACGAGTCAGTTTACTAACGACCGGCGACGAGTTGATCGCCCCCGGAAATGACTTGCCTGCAGGTAAGATTTACGAGAGCAATTCCTATGTATTGCGTCCGATTCTTACGCGACTGGGGGCTGAAGTAACCCTGGTTACCGCGGTGAGCGATACGCTTGGGGCCATTCAGGAAGCGCTGGAGACAGCCGCAGCGGAAGCCGACATTATCATTACCAGTGGCGGTGTTTCCGTCGGTGAAGCGGACTTTACCCGTACGGCGGTCGAAGCGCTCGGGCAGCTTGATTTGTGGAAGCTGGCGATGAAGCCGGGCAAGCCGCTGGCGTTCGGACGTATCGGTAAAACACTTTTTCTTGGCTTACCGGGTAATCCGGTATCTGCCCTGGTGACATTGCATCAGGTTGGACTGCCTGTGCTACGGAGTCTATCTGGTGAAAAGGTTACTCCACCGATTCGTATTCCTGCCATCGCCAGCGAGCGCTTGAAAAAGCGTCCAGGCCGTGCGGATTACCAGAGAGGTATTGCTGAACTGCATGAGGCTGGTCAGTGGCAGGTACGCAGTACAGGGCAGCAGGGCTCGGGCATCCTTAGTTCGGTGAGTAAAGCCAACTGCTTTATTGTACTTGAGCAGGAGCGAGGTCATGTTGAGCCGGGCGAAACGGTCATGGTCGAAATGTTTGATCAGTGGCTTAGTTGATTTAGTCCTTGGTTCTGGTGTGTTTAGTATTTCTTCGTGTGCATCACCAACGTACGCGGCTTTTTCCTGTCACTCGCACGCTCGTAACGGCACGCAAAACAAATCGCCCCGAGCATTTATCGTAAAGGCAACAGGAAGCGTCGGGGCTCGGTTTTGCTCTTCGGCCGTTCCAATCGAGCAGTGCCAGGCGCCTCGTAAATGTTGGCTCATGCACAAGAAAAAATACCTTTCGGCATCAGTAGAACTTATATCCTACGAACTTGCGGAAAATACATGTTTTCGATTCGGTGGTTCGGTTGTGTTCCTTATGAAATTTCTGAGAAGGCATTAATGCGACGCCGTGGTGCAAAATTAATCGGAGGCCTTCAGAGCAAAACCGAGCCCCAGAATCTGCCTTTAACGCTTATAGAACATTCTGGGGCGATTTGTTTTGCGTGCCTCAGAATAATTGCCGCAACGCGGATAAAGTCGCATTCGCCGCCGAAGAAATTGGATAAGGAATATGTCATCCATAAAAAAGCCCCGGTAGTTATTTACCGGGGCTTTTTTTAAAAGCAGTTGGATCGCTCAATCAGCGCTCCAGATACTGGATCTTGTCAGGCACACCGTCCCATTCTTCTGCGTCTGGCAGCGGATCTTTCTGCTCAGTAATGTTGTTGTCTGCCCACTCTTCAGACAACTCAGCGTTGAGCTCAATGTACTGCTCCTGACCTGCTGGCACTTCATCTTCAGAGAAAATGGCCTCTGCCGGACACTCGGGTTCACACAGTGCGCAGTCAATGCACTCATCCGGGTGGATTACGAGGAAGTTCGGGCCTTCGTAGAAGCAGTCTACCGGGCAGACTTCAACACAGTCTGTGTACTTACACTTAACGCAGTTATCGGTTACGACGAAGGTCATATGATCTTCTCCTGAATCATTATTCGGGGCTCTCTGGCCCTGCTAAATATCGGGCTCTTCGGCCCTACTTATCACGGTTGCGGGTATTCTAGGTAGTCGGCGATGGTCAGGCAAGGAATGAACGGGTTTCTGCTGGTGGAATTTCGGAAGATACCGTTCGGAAAAACCGAACGGTTATCTATCTTCATCCTTTATATCAGGTCCTTAAGAGAATAGACCAACTCCAGTGCCTGGCGCGGGGTCAGGTCATCCGGGTTGACCTTGGCGAGTGCTTCTTCGGCTGGCCCCGGTCCACTGGCGAACAGGTCTGATTGCATAGGTGCTGGTTCAGCGCTACGCCCGGTTTTTAACGTCGCGACAGGCGTTACCGGACTCGTTTGTTGTTCGAGTTGCGACAATTGCTGGCGGGCGTTGGCGATAACCGCAGGAGGAACCCCCGCCAGCTGTGCAACCTGCAAGCCATAGCTCTGGTTAGCTGGGCCCTCTTCGACACTGTGCAGAAAAATGATGCGCTCATCATGTTCGGTGGCTTTCAGGTGAACATTAATCGTATTGCTGTACTGCTCTGGCAGAGCGGTCATTTCGAAGTAATGCGTCGCGAACAGCGTAAAGGCTTCCGTATTTTCGGCCAGATGTGCGGCTGCCGCCCAGGCCAGCGACAGACCATCAAAGGTTGAGGTGCCTCGCCCGACTTCATCCATTAACACCAGACTGTCCCGCGTCGCGTTATGCAGGATATTGGCGGTTTCAGTCATTTCCACCATAAAGGTAGAGCGACCACCGGCGACGTCGTCAGCTGAGCCCATACGGGTGAATATGCGGTCTATGGGGCCGAGTTTACAGAACTCAGCCGGTACGTAAGAACCGATGTGTGCCAGTAGAGTGATCAGTGCCACCTGACGCATATAGGTCGATTTACCACCCATATTCGGACCGGTAATGATCTGCATGCGGCGTTCGCCATCGAGGCTTGTATCGTTGGCGACAAACGGGTCGGTGATCAGCGATTCGACCACAGGATGACGGCCCTGACGGATGTCGACGACACTCTCATCAACCAGTTCAGGCGCATTGAAGCGCAGCGTTTCTGCACGCTCAGCAAGGCAAGTGAGTACATCCAGTTCTGACAAGGCCGCCGCGGCGACCTGCAGTGGGATCAGATCTTCGGCGAGGTCTGTCAGCAGGGCATCGTAGAGCATTTTTTCCCGACTCAATGCACGCGCCTTTGCGCTGAGTGCTTTGTCTTCGAACTCTTTCAGCTCTGGGGTAATAAAGCGCTCGGCATTTTTGAGCGTCTGGCGGCGGATATACTCAGTCGGTGCTGATTCAGACTGCGCCTTACTGATCTCAATGTAGTAACCGTGTACGCGATTGTAGCCAACCTTGAGGGTACTGATACCTGTCCGCTCACGTTCACGCTCTTCCAGTTTTACCAGGTAGTCGCCTGCGTTTTCACTGAGGGAACGCAACTCATCGAGTTCGGCGTCGTAGCCTTCGGCGATCACGCCCCCGTCACGAATGACGACCGGAGGATTGTCGATAATCGCCGCTTGTAAGCGGCTGACCCATTGTGGAAATTCGGGCGCCCGCTCACAGATATCTGCCCCCAGAGGAGCTTCCAGCTCGGACAGGCGCTGGCGGATGTTGGGAATAACCGCAAGGGCATCACGCAGCCGCGCAAGGTCACGGGGGCGGGCGGAGCCCAGAGCCACACGAGAGAGAATACGTTCAATATCACCGACCTGCTTCATATGCTGATGCAGATCTTCATGCGCGTATTGTTGCAGGCATTGTGCGATCAGGTTCTGGCGCAGCCCCAGAATAGAATGGTCGCGCAGCGGGCGGTTCAGCCAGCGGCGTAACAGACGGCTGCCCATGGCTGTCGCGGTTTTGTCGAGCACCCAAGCGAGCGTATAGATACCGTCGCCTTTCTGGTTGATGTCGATTTCCAGATTACGGCGGCTGGCAGGATCAATGATGATGGCGTCGTCAGGTTGCTCTACCGTTAAGGAGCGAATGTGGGGCAGGCTGTTGCGTTGTGTTTCCTGCGCATAGTTGAGCAGGGCGCCTGCGGCACGGATCGCTGTTTTCATCCCTTCGCAGCCAAAGCCGCGCAGATCGCGGGTTTTTAACTGAGTTGTCAGCAGGCGCAGTGCCGTATCGGACTCGTAATGCCATGGTGCTTGTTGGGTGGCACCGGCACGGTTGGCAATCGCATCCGGAAAAATCTGATCTTCTGGCAACAGTAATTCTGCGGGTCTAAGGCGCTCAACTTCTGCCAGCAGAGCATCTTCCCCATCCACCTCAAAGACACTGAAACGGCCGGATGAAATCTCAAGAACGGCGATCCCGTGGCGTTGCTGGTGAGAGCACACAGATACAAGCAGGTTGTCCTGGTGCTCATCGAGCAGGGCTTCGTCGGTTAGTGTGCCGGGCGTTAGTATGCGCACGACTTTTCGTTCTACAGGGCCCTTGCTGGTGGCCGGGTCGCCTACCTGTTCGGCGATAGCAACTGAGACCCCGTTTTTAACCAATTTGGCGATGTAGTTTTCTGCTGCGTGAAATGGCACACCGGCCATTGGAATGGGCTGCCCACCGCTTTGCCCGCGAGCGGTCAGCGTAATATCGAGGATCTGTGCGGCACGCTTGGCGTCATCGTAGAATAGCTCGTAGAAATCGCCCATACGGTAAAACAGCAAGGTGTCCGGAAATTCAGACTTAATCTTGAAGTACTGCTGCATCATCGGAGTATGTGAAGACGCCTTGCTCATTCCTGTTGTTCCTTGGGCTTGAGGATGAAGGCGGATTGTACGGGAAAGCCTTTTGATTCTGAAATACGTTGGTTGCACACTGCGTCCGATTGACTGTAAATCAGCGGTAAATGCATGTAATGGGAATGTAACTAAATACGTTTTCAGGTATAAAGATGCACTTCAGAAATCTGTACCTCTCAGAGACTTATTGTCCGCGCGGTTTGCTTCAGTATTGGCTTTATCTGGAGTGAGTAAGACACGTTTTTTAACGGTGATGTCAGATGGTCTGAAATGACAGCTTGTAAAGATGAAGACGGATCATCGCTTTGCCATGACAAGCTACAATTATGGAAATCAACGTAATACCGCCGACCAGATGCTTTTACGTGCATTCGTCAATTCCAGGGATGTTGGCAGTATTCTAATTATTGAGCAATCGAAAGGACCCGTAGATGTCCCGTTTTTTTAAGGCAGGTTGTATCGCCGCGCTGGCGTATGCCTCGTCGCTTCATGCTGAAGAAGTGCTTCCTCTCAGCAATTCTCAAGTAACTGTTGATACGATGGCTGAGTTGCTTTCAGGGCCGGGCGTTCAGATCAGTAATCCGTCTTATATTATCCGTACTGGCGGCTCAAATCAGTCTCAGGCTGGTCAATTCAGCGGGTATGAATTTCTTCTTGGCGACGACTTTGGGCAGGGGGTGATTCTAAGCTCAGGTGATGTTGTTGATGTGCTGGGTCCGAATTCAGCAGCAGATACAGAAACACAGTTTAATACTCGTAGCATTGAAGATTCTGTCTTCGGTGGCCGTGTCTATGATCCAGTCAAGTTTGTGTTTTCAGTTGTCCCGCAAGAAGATGTACTGGTATTGGACTTCATCTTTGGTTCAGAAGAGTACCTGGAATATGTCGGCGCCTTTAACGATGTCGCTAAGATTCTGGTGGACGGTTCGAACTGTGCATTAACACCGGGTGGTGATGAAGTATCCATTAACAATATTCATTCTGATCAGCTGCCATCTCCAGACTCCAGTGACCGCCCTAATAATAACGACGGAATATCTAACTCTGGGCTCTTTCTGGATAACACCGGGGGTGCGTTCGATGTTGAAATGGATGGCTTTACCCGCCGCTTATCCTGTCGTGTCGGAGTGACCCCGGGGCAGGAGGTTGTTGTGACGGCTGGTCTTGCTGACCGCGGCGACGCACGATACGACTCATGGCTTCTTTTCCGCGCCGGCAGTGTCCGTTCTGAACCTGCCACCGATTTTGGCGATGCTCCTGACTCCTACGGTACACTGGCGTCATCTGATGGCGCGTCTCACGTTATTGTCGAGGGCGTCAGACTCGGTTCGGTAGGCGTTTCTGGAGAAAGCGACGGCTTTGTCGACGGGATAGATAATTCACTTGGCGAAGCCTCGGACGACTCGGATAATGCAATCTCATCGGTAACTGCGGTACCGGCGACAGGTTCGCAGTACAATATCACCGTACCTGCAACTTCTATTAATGGGTTTGCATCGAATGTCATTGGTTGGATTGACTTCGATGGTGATGGTGTATTCCAGCCTGATGAAGCTTCTGGCGTTGTAAGTGTTTCCAATAACTCCTACGAGGTTGCGACATCACTGACCTGGTCTGGTCTCAGGTCATCAGTAGATGTTGTTCCAGGCCGCACTTATATGCGCTTACGGATCGCAAACCTCGGGCTGACGGCTGCAACGCCTGCCGGGCAATTGGCAACGGGTGAGGTTGAAGACTACAGAATCGTAATATCTGATGGCCTGGCACCATCAGTGACAGCCATCGCCAGGCAGGAGCCTGCGCAGTCGCTGACTAATTCAAGCTCCGTTACCTTCCGTGTCAGCTTCTCTGAATACATTGAGAACATCGACGCCACTGATTTTGTTGCGTCGTTCGGAACGGTCGCGTCTGTGGCATCAGTTTCCGAGACCGTGTTCGATATTACTGTGTCGGGTATTTCGGGAGCTAACGGCACACTCGCACTGTCCCTTTCCGACGCTCAGAACATTGTTGATGCAGAGGGCAATGCAGCTTCAGTCACACTCCCTGTTGACGCTGAAACCTACACGCTTGACCAGTCTGCACCGGCGGCCCCTGTTGTGTCTGCTATTTCGGCAGACACCGGCTTGTCCGATAGTGATCAGGTCACCAACGACGCATCACTGACCTTCTCCGGAACCGCAGAAGCGGGAAGCTCTGTATCCGTTCGTATTGACGGTAACGAGGTCGCCACCGTGGTTGCTGACGCCAGTGGCAACTGGTCGTATGACTACCCGGGTACAGGCCTGGAAGACGGGACATTCTCAATCACCGCGACGGCTACTGACAATGCGGGCAATACCAGTGTTGAATCTGATTCACTGACTGTCGTCGTCGATACCGTAGCGCCCGCTCCTACTGTGATCACGGGGATCAGTGAGGATACCGGACGTTCGAACAGTGATGCACTGACCAAAGATGCTGAGCTGGTGCTGGCAGGGCAGGCTGAGGCGAATCAACGCATATCTGTGTTCGTGGACGGAAACTATACAGGATTCGCGGATACCGACCCGGCTGGCGCATGGACGTACGACCACACATCCGTCAGCCTGAGCGACGGTGAGCATGTTTTCACGGCCGTCGTCTCAGATGCCGCGGGCAATACTTCTACGGCGTCAGCCTACACAGTGACAGTCGACACCGAAGCCTCGGCAGCACCTGTAATCTCGGCGATATCCGATGACACGGGGGCGCCTGGCGACGGTATCACCAGCGACAATACCCTCCGTATTCTTGGTACGGCAGAAGCGCTTGATAGCGTAGTTGTCTCAATCGATGGGAACGAGGTGGTTACTGTTCAAGCGGATGGTAACGGCGATTGGGTATACGACAACCGCGCCACTACTCTGGACGATGGCAACTATGTGGTCACCGCCGTGGCGGTGGATGCGGCAGGCAATGAGTCTGCTGTGTCCAGCAATTACTCCATCACCATTGATACGTCAGGCCCGGCGACCCCAGCCATCACAGGCATCTCGAACGACACTGGTGTTGCTGATGGCATAACAGCTGACGCGACTCTGCTTATCAATGGTAGTGGCGGAGCTGACAGCAGAATTACGGTCTTCCTTGATGGCGCTGCTATCGGAACCACGAATACTACTGCTGCTGGCAGCTGGACGTTCGACCACTCAGGTATCGAGCTTGATGAAGGTAATTATCAGCTGACAGCTCAGGCAGAAAGTCTCGCAGGGCTTACAAGCCCGCTGTCTGTGGTTTACCCGCTGATCATTGACCAGACCGCTCCGGATGCGCCGGTTGTGACTTCTGTTTCAGAAGACACGGGCGTAGCAGGCGATCAGGTGACCTCAGACGCGACACTGGTACTCAATGGTACGGCAGAAGCGGGGGCCGATCTCGATATCCGCATCGACGGTGCCCTTGTTGGTATGGTGAAGGCCAACGGCAGTGGCGAATGGACGCTTGATTATTCGGATGTTGCTCTGGCAGATGGAGTGCATCAGATTACAGCGATAGCTACAGATATTGCCGGAAATCAGAGCGTTGAATCCTCTGTGCTGACGCTGGTCATTGATACGCAGGCGCCTGATACCCCGATACTGAGCGGTATTCTTGAGGATACCGGTGCGTCAGCCGCCGACGCTGTCACTTCAGATAATGTGGTTGTCTATGTGGGCACCGCCGAAGCGGGCAGCCATGTTGAAATCCTGCTGGATGGCAGTTCACTCGGCTCGACTCAAGCGGATGAATCCGGGCAATGGCAGTTTGATAGTGCGCCGCTGGAATTGGCCGATGGTACCTACCAGGTCATAGCCCGAAGCCGTGACCTCGCTGGAAACGAAACTGACAGTCAGCCGCTGCAATTGGTGATTGATACCACGGCGCCAGTGCCTGCGACGGTCACAGGCATCAGTGAAGATACAGCGACACCGAATGATCGTGTTACGGCGGATAACGAGCTGGTGATTTCCGGTTCTTCGGAGCCATTCAGCGAGATTGAAGTCTTTATCAATGGCATACCGGCTGGGATCGTGTCAGCCGACGACACAGGGCTGTGGCAGCTGGATTACACCGACGTCGCCCTGACGGATGGCGAATATCAAATCACAAATCAGGTCACTGACCTGACGGGCAATACCGGCGTTGTTTCAGCGCCTGTTCTGATCGTGGTCGATACGACCACGCCAGAAGCGCCTTCCATCACTGGAATTTCAGACGACACAGGTGTCGACAGTACCGACGGCCTGACGTCCGATAATCGCATAGTAATCAGCGGTGAAAGTGAGGCGGGGGCAGAGATTAATATCTACCGCGATGAGAGTCTGATTGGCAACGTTATCGCAAACGCCTCTGGCGAGTGGAGCCTTGATTACGGGCGGACCGCGCTGGACGACGGTGAGTATTCACTGACGGCCACCGCGACGGATACCGCAGGAAACTTATCTGGGGTGTCTGAGTCGTTCGACATTACTATTGATACTCTTGACCCGGCTGAGCTTTCGCTGACTCAGGATGGCACCACCATTGTGGATTACACACCAGAACTCTCCGGTGACGCCGAGGCCGGAACGCTGATCAAAGTGTCTGTGAACGGTAACGAGTATGAAACTACCGCGGATACTGCGGGTAGCTGGAGTCTTACTGTTACCGATGCGTTGGATAACGGAAGCTATCCAGTGACCGTCGTCTCTGAGGATGGGGCAGGGAATACGCGTGAAGTCAGTGGACAGATCACCATTGAAGTGCTGGTCAGCGCTGACAATTCATCCACCTCTGCAACGCCTTTGTCGGTTGCTGCCGATGGCTCGTCTGCTTCAGTGATCACGGTCATTGTCCGCGACACAGCAGGCGATATCGTTACTGAAGTGCCTGCTGAATTCGCTACGGACCTGGGTACACTCTCTGCCGTCACTGATCGGGGCAATGGCATTTACAGCGTCGAACTGACCTCGTTGTTTGAGGTTGGAACTGCGACCGTATCCATCACAGCAGCAGAAGAAGCTCTGACACCAGTCACGATTGAGTTCTTTGCTGCCGACGGTGATGGCGATGGCCTGACCGACCTTGATGAAGACAGAAATGGCGATGGCGATCCAACTAACGACGATCTGGACCGCGACGGCACACCGGACTATCTCGATGACGACGATGATGGTGATGGCCGCACGACGGAAGAGGAAGACGTCAACGGTGATGGCGACCCAACGAATGACGACAGCGACGGCGATGGTATCCCTGATTATCTCGACCGTGATGACGACAGCACTGATGGCACCAACGACAGTGACGGCGACGGCATTCCGGATACGGTTGAATGTCCGGACGGAATTCCTTGTCAGGACAGCGATGCGGACGGCACTCCCGACTACATGGATGAGGACGACGACAACGATGGCATCTCTTCTGCTGAAGAAGGCGGCGATCGTGATTCCGATGCAGATGGAGTGCCGGACTTCCGTGATGAAGACGACGACAACGATGGCATCCTGACACGCGACGAAGATCTGAACGACGACGGTGACTTCACCAACGACGATCAGGACGGAGATGGCATACCAGCCTATCTTGATCCGAATGATGCAGATGACAGCTCAGCAGGAGACAGTGACGATGACGGTATTCCAGATGATATCGAATGCGCTTCCGGTTACCCGTGCACTGACACTGACAGCGATGGCATCCCTGATTTCGCCGACTCCGATGATGATGGCGATGGTATTCCGACTCTGAGCGAAGGTTCAGATCGTGATACCGATGGCGACGCAACCCCGGATTACCTGGATCGTGATGATGATGGCGACGGTATCGCTACAGCTGACGAAGATAACAACACCGATGGCGATGCGAATCCAGCAACGACAGCGGGGCCGGATGCCGATAACGATGGTATCCCAGCGTATCTTGATCCCAACGATAGCCTGACCGCAGCACCGGGCGATGCCGACGATGACGGCATTACTGACGATCGTGAGTGTACTTCAGGCCTGCCATGTCGCGACAGCGACAACGATGGTCGTCCGGACTATATGGATTCTGACGACGACAACGACGGGATTCCTACCCGTAGCGAAGGCGCTGAAACGGACTCCGATGGCAATGGTGTCGAAGACTATCTCGATAATGACGATGATGGTGATGGCATCCTCACACGCGATGAAGATGCGGATACAGACCTTGATGGCAATGCGGCGACAAACCCTGGGCCGGATGCTGATAGCGATGGCATTCCCGCGTATCTCGATCCTAATGACGGCGAAGCCGGAGTAGGTGATTCGGATGGCGATGGCATTCCGGACAACACCGAGTGTGGCACCGCTCTGCCGTGTCAGGATACGGATTTCGACGGTATTCCAGATTTCCGCGATGAAGACGACGATGGGGACAGCATTCCGACTGTTCAGGAATCGCCGGGTCGCGATACCGACGGAAATAATATCCCGGATTACCTCGACGCGGATGACGATGGCGATGGCATTCCAACACCGATGGAAGATGCGAACACCGACCTCGATAATAATGCGGCGACCAATGCTGGCCCCGATGCCGACGGTGATGGCATTCCAGCTTATCTCGACGCCAATGACGGTGTAAGCACATCACCGGGTGACGGCGATGGCGACGGGATTCCAGACGAAATTGAGTGTCCGACGGGTATTCCATGTGTTGATCGTGACTTCGATGGCGTCCCGGATTACATGGATGGCGATGATGATGGCGACGGCATACCAACGGCCGACGAAGATGCGGATCTGGATGGTGACGGTAACCCGGCAACTAATCCTGGGCCTGATGGTGACGACGATGGCGTACCTGATTATCTCGACCCTGACAGTACCGATGATGACGGCGATGGCCTGACCAATCTGGAAGAAGACGCCAATGGTGATGGTAATCCGGACAACGATGACCTCGATCGCGACGGAGTTCCTGATTACCTCGATCCTGACGACGATGGTGATGGTCGCACGACGCTGGAAGAAGATCTTAACGGTAACGGCGACCCTCGTGATGACGATGCTGATGGTGACGGCATTCCGGCCTATCTGGACCCGAACGACGAACTGAACGGTTCGCCGGGCGACGCTGACGAAGACGGTATCTTTGACGATATTGAGTGTGACACCGGGTTCCCATGTCGTGATACCGACGGTGATGGTCTGCCTGACTACCTCGATAGTGATGACGACAACGATGGCGTACCAAGCAGTATTGAAGGTTCTGATCGCGATACTGATAACGATGGGATTGCGGACTTCCGCGATGCGGATGACGACGGCGATGGTGTGAACACTCGTAGCGAAGACGACGACACCGATGGCGACGGTAATCCATCGACTCAGGCTGGCCCTGACTTCGATGAGGATACAATCCCCGCGTATCTCGATCCGAACGACAGCGACACCAGTGGTCCGGGCGACAGCGATAATGACACCCTGTCAGATCTGGCCGAGTGTCAGGCTGGAGCACCATGTGAAGACTCTGATCAGGATGGTCAGCCGGACTATAACGACCCGGATGATGATAATGATGGTCGTCTGACTGTTGGCGAAGATCCAAACGCGGATGGCAACCCGGCGAACGATGACACCGACGGCGATGGCACCCCGGACTATCTGGATCGCGATGATGATGGCGACGGTATCCCATCCGACGAAGAAGGTAACGGTGATGCCGATAGCGATGGTATTCCGGACTACCTCGACCCGGATGGCAGCACAGCGTCAGGAACCGGTGGCGACTCGGATGGCGATGGTATCAACGACATCACGGAGTGTCCGACTGGTATCCCGTGTCGTGACACTGATGGTGACGGCACACCTGACTACGCGGATGACGACGATGACAACGACGGGCGTCCAACTATTGAAGAAGGGCCAGTTCGCGATACTGACGGTGATGGCATACCGGATTACCGCGATGAAGATGACGATAACGACGGGTTCAACACCATAGACGAGGGCACTGGCGACAGTGACGGCGATGGTATTCCGGATTATCTCGATCCATCCGCGGGTGACTCAGACGAAGATGGGGTGCCTGATGGTGCCGAGTGTCCGGACGGTGTTCCGTGTCGTGATACAGACGCAGATGGTATTCCGGACTATCTCGACGAGGACGACGACGGCGACGGTATTCCTTCAATTGAGGAAGATCTGGGTGCTGATGGTAATCCGGTCAATGATGACACCGATGGTGATGGCCAACCGGATTACCTGGATCGCGATGACGACAACGACGGTGTACCGACGGATGAAGAGTTGGGTCTGGATGCTGATAATGATGGTATTCCTGACTACCTTGATCCGGATGACAGCAATGAAGCCACGACCCCGGACGGCAGTGGCGACAGCGACCGTGATGGCGTCAGTGATGCACGCGAATGTCCGACAGGTCTGCCTTGCCCGGACAGTGATGGCAACGGTGCCCCGGACTATCTGTCCGAGGATGACGACGGTGACGGTATCCCAACGGTAGATGAGGACCGTAACGGCGACGGTGATCCGTTGAACGACGACACCGACAATGACGGACGTCCGGACTACCGTGATCCGGATGACGACGGCGATGGTGTTCCGACCGCAGAAGAAAATGAAGGCGATAGCGACTTTGATGGTATTCCGGATTATCTGGACCCGTCAGGCGGTGACTCGGACCGTGATGGCATCAGTGATGCTGTTGAGTGTCCGGGGCTGATTCTCTGCTGGGACAGCGATGGTGATGATTTGCCGAACTTCCGCGACCCGGACGATGATGGCGATGGCGTTTCGACGGCATTTGAAGATGCAGACGGCGACGGTAATCCTCGTAATGACGATACCGATAATGACGGTATTCCTGATTACCTCGACCCTGATGACGACAACGATGGCATCCTCACCGTCGAAGAAGGTGGCACTGGCGACGTCGATGACGATGGCATTCCTGACTACCGTGATCCGGACAGCAACAATGCTGCTGGCATGCCGGATGGTTCGGGCGACTCGGACGGTGATGGGATCAGTGACCGTCAGGAATGTGGTACCGGCGCTGTGTGTGCGGACTCCGATGGCGATGGTACGCCAGATTACATGCAGGTACAGGATGCCGAACAGGCACCTGAGCTGGTGGAGAATATCGTACCGGGCAAAGGTGAAGTGAATGCATCACTGCCAGGCCTTGGTAGTCAGAGCTTGCTCTGGGTACTGCTCGGCCTGCCGCTGGTGGTGCTGCGCCGCAGAGCAGAACGGCACAAACGGGCTTTTTTAAAGCCCACAGTGTCACTGCTGGTTGGTGTGCTCGTGATGTTTGCACCCTTGGTATCACAGGCCTTCGAATCAGAAGAGTCGTATGTTGGGCTGGGGTTGGGCTTCAGTCGCCTGACGCCCGGAACCAGTGATAGCGTATACGATAACGTTGATGAGTCAGGCTTTGGTTTTCAACTTTTCGGTGGTTATCGTCTGAAAGACGACATCTCGGTAGAGCTTCACTACACCGACCTCGGCAACGCGGTTCTTGAAGATGGTGATACAGGAGAAGAGTCGGACTTCGGTTACAGTGCTCTGGGCGCTGCACTACACTGGTATCCCTGGCAAACCAGCTGGAACGGAAAAAATTCCCTGAACGCCTATCTCGAAGCTGGGCTGGCGTCGATTTCAACCGATTCTGACGTTGATTACAGCAAAGAAGCCTCAATGGCTCTGGGGCTGGGGATAGGGATTGAGTACAGCTTTAAAGACAGTTGGGCAGCGCGCATTTCTGGTCAGTCTTTCACCCGGGATGCTCATTTTGTCGGCCTTTCTATAATGAAACGCTTTGGCACCACCGAACCCGTTCCGCAACGCCGACCGGTGGTTAAGCCGCGTCCGCTGCCAAAGCCAGAACCGGTAAAAGCACCGGTGGTCATCATGGCAGACAGCGATGATGATGGTATCGTTGATGATATTGATGATTGTCCGGGTACGCCTTCGGGTATGTCTGTAAATCACCGCGGATGTTCGGTTCTGGATGCCCGGCTTGATGGTGTCTATTTTGCTAGTGGTTCTGCCGAGCTGACCCGTGGCGCAACGCGTACTCTCGAACAGGTCGCAGACACTCTGATGGAGTACCCGGACGCCCGTATTGAGATCGGTGCTTACACGGACTCACTGGGGGCCGCTGCAAACAATCAGCGGCTATCGGAGCGCAGAGCGAATGCAGTGATGCAATATCTGATTGATATGGGAATCAACCCCATGCGCTTAGAAGCCAGAGGTTACGGTGAAGAAGATCCAATCGCCAGTAACGACACCGCACAGGGCCGTGCAGCGAATCGCCGGGTAGAAATCCGGGTGATTAAATAGTCTTCAGTTTACGCGAACGGACATGCCAGTAAGGCATGTCCGCTCTCGCTTCATCTGATATTCTGTGCCTCAGACTTTGACGCAGGAACTATCATGTCCGCCATATCCGATCTTCTTCAGACTCTGTCTACAGAATTGCTCGCTCGCAACCTGAAACTTGTGACGGCAGAATCCTGTACGGGTGGCATGATTGCTGCCGCGTGTACCGATCTGGCCGGGAGTAGTCAGTGGTTTGAATGCGGTTTTGTTACCTACTCGAATACTGCTAAACAGCGTGACCTCGGTGTACCAGCAGAGATATTGAATGCACACGGTGCAGTCAGCGAAGCGACAGTAAAAGCTATGGTGGCAGGTGCAGCCCGCTTTGGGGACGTCAGTATTGCAGTCAGTGGCATTGCCGGGCCAGGTGGAGCCGTCGCGGGTAAGCCCGTCGGGACAGTATGGATTGGCTGTGGCAGCGAGGCCGCTCAGAGGGTAAACCTCTTTCAGTTTGATGGTGATCGGGATGCTGTCCGCCAGCAGTCTGTCGCCAAAGCGCTGGAGATGTTATTGGGCTTCGTGAATGACTGCGACCACTGAAACTCACCTGACTGAAAAAGTACTGAACAAATAACCAGTGTTTTGTTGACTTTAAAAAACGCTGTGATTAAATACTGGTTAAATCTACAGTAATCAAAGATTGCTGAACAATATTCCTGATTAACGACTGAATACGACCAAGGAACCGACCATGGATCAGAACAAACAGAAAGCTCTGGATGCAGCCCTGGGCCAGATCGAACGCCAGTTCGGTAAAGGCGCCATCATGAAAATGGGTGAGCAGCCTCGCGAAGCCATTCCTGCAGTCTCCACGGGTTCTTTGAGTCTGGATATTGCGCTTGGAATTGGCGGTTTGCCAATGGGACGTATTGTAGAAATCTACGGTCCGGAGAGTTCAGGTAAAACAACCATGTGTCTGTCTGCGATGGCTCAGGCGCAGAAAGCAGGTAAAACCGTCGCTATTATCGACGCCGAACACGCGTTAGATCCTCTGTATGCTGAAAAGCTGGGTATCGACCTGGATAGCTTGCTGGTATCACAGCCGGATACTGGCGAGCAGGCGCTGGAGATCTGTGACAGTCTGGTACGCTCTGGCGCGGTTGATGTCATCGTTGTTGACTCGGTTGCCGCTCTGACGCCAAAAGCCGAGATTGAAGGTGAGATGGGTGACAGTCATGTTGGCCTGCAGGCACGTCTGATGTCTCAGGCTCTGCGTAAAATCACGGGCAATGTAAAAAATGCCAACTGTCTGGTGATCTTCATTAACCAGATCCGTATGAAGATCGGTGTCATGTTTGGTAGCCCTGAGACTACGACTGGCGGTAATGCGCTCAAGTTCTACTCTTCTGTTCGCCTCGATATCCGTCGTACCGGCTCTGTAAAACAGGGCGATGAAATCGTAGGTAATGAAACCCGGGTGAAGGTCGTGAAGAACAAAGTGTCGCCGCCGTTTAAGCAGGCCGAGTTCCAGATCATGTATGGCAAAGGTATTTACCATATGGGTGAAGTGATCGATCTGGGTGTGAAATGCGGCATTGTTGAGAAATCAGGTGCCTGGTACAGCTATCAGGGCGATAAGATCGGTCAGGGTAAGGCGAACGCGTCCCAGTATCTGGAGGATCATCCAGAAATGGCCGCTGATATCGAAGGTCAGATCCGTGCGCAGCTGTTGAATGTACCTTCAGAACAACCAGAGTCTGAGGATGAAGAAGCCGAAGCCTGAGCCTCTTGACCAGTCTGGCCTGAAACACGCGGCGGTAGATCTGCTCTCCCGCCGTGATTATTCCCGCCGCGAACTGTGGCGGAAGCTCTCTCCAAAGGCAGCCTCTGCCGACGATCTGGAATGCGTGTTAGACGAGCTCGCTGAACGCCAGTGGCAGTCTGACGAGCGTTTCGCCTCAATGTTTGTCCGTTCCCGTGCTTCTCGTGGGGTTGGTCCTGTTCGCTTGAAGCAGGAGTTGCGGGAAAAAGGCGTTGATGGAGAAACAGCCTGTTCTGCATTTGAAACGTCAGAAGAAAATTGGCACGAAAAAGCGCTTGAAGTTGCCCGCAGAAAGGCGCGTTCCATAGGACATGATAATCCTGATTTTAAACTGAAACTTTGGCGCTTTCTGTCATATCGTGGCTTCAGCAGCGATCAGATCAGTGCTGCCGTGGATACCTTACTGCGCGAAAGCTCTGAGTAATTCAGTTTATACGCCTAAATTCGTGCCTAACCGGGCAGTGTCGCCTCAGTCTATTGACTCAGATGGCGCAGGTACGGAACATTCGATTTTGACAGAAAAAGAACAAATGTTAACTGTCTGATTGCTCATAGGATTCGAATGTTGGGGAAGGATATGGCGCCGACTGCTCAGGTCGATATTGTACTGGTACAGCACCTGCTGAATTACTGGAACGGCCGCGGCGTGGATATGAATCAACTATGGCCTATCCTGCGGATAGACCCGGAATTACCACTTCCAAGGTGGGTTGATACAGATCGTGTTGCAGATGCATACGACTTTGTCGCACGTTTTCTTGATGACGAGTTGCTGGCGTTTGATCTCGGTATCTATATGGCGCGCCGTGAGATGCCATTGCAGCGATTGCTCCGTTGTGCGCCTTCGTTGCGTAAAGGTATCGAGGCGCTGATTCCTTACGTGTATCTGTCGACAGGAAGTCTGCGCTATGAAATTGATACCTCCCAAAGTGACATAGTACTGATTTCGGTAGAGCGTCATCCTGAAAGGCATGTGTCGCCACTGCAGTTGTCTGCTGCCGTGGTGATCATGGCGGGTGTCTGCCGGGATGCGCTAGGCGATAGTTTTGAACCCGAAGACCTCTGTATGCATCTTCCGCAGAGCGAAATTGCGGATGCAGCGCAAGCGGCGGATATCACCGGAATACAGGTCGCTGCGACTGAAGGCTTCTACATGCTTGAGATCAGTCAGGTCGCCTGGAATCGTGATGGACCAGATCCTCAGCCGGTGCTTTTCAAAAGTGTTCAACGTGAGCTGATCCGTCAGGATCAGAGGTTTCGTGAGCATCTGGCTCTCTATTCTGAATTAAAAGATATTCTGGAAATGTGCCTGATCCGGAGAAATGTATCCCAGGAGGGGGTCGCGGATCAGTTGGGTATCAGCGTGCGAAATCTTCAACGCCGGTTGCGCGCTCTGGGTACAACCTATCAGAACTTATTAGACGAGGCGCGTCAGGGGCTTTCGATGAAGCTCATCTGCGAAGGTGATATGCCTTTGTATGAAGTGGCCTATAAAGTGGGTTACACCGAGCCGAGTGCATTCTATAAAGCATTCCGGCGCTGGACAGGTTCAACGCCTGGCGATTACCGCCAGGCGTACCTCTCAACGATTAATGCAATTTCAACCGAGGACGAATAACTTTATTGATGTGTCCAACCAGGGTAAGCAGCAGGGTATGCCAGTACCCGTGTAATGCTACCTGGTGCAGTCGATAGAGTGACACGTAGACCAGGCGTGCTAAGCGCCCCTCAATCATCATCGACCCTTTGGTCAGGTTCCCCATCAGGCTTCCAACCGTGCTGTAGCGACTCAGGGACACCAGAGAGCCTTTGTCTTTATACACAAACTCCGGCATGGCTTTGCCTTTGTGTCTCGCGCTCAGGGCTTTTACCAGATGAGATGACTGTTGATGCGCAGCTTGCGCACGCGGAGGCACGGGCTTTCCTGTTGCTTTATCAATAACACTGCAGCAATCGCCAAGTGCAAAAATGTTCTCGTCTTCAGTCTGCAGGCTATTGTTCACGACTAACTGGTTTGCACGATTTGTTTCGAGACCGAGTTCTTTCATAAACTCAGGGGCTTTTACGCCTGCTGCCCAGACACGGATAACGGCTGGAATATGTTCGCCCGATTTATTCACAAACCCTGAATCAGTAACTTCAGTGATCATGGTTGAGGTCATGACTTCAACACCGAGTGACTCAAGTTCCCGGGTAGCTGCTGCAGATAACCGTGGAGGAAGAGCCGGTAAAATACGGTCTCCGGCTTCTATTAAGCGAACCTTAAGCTGCTCTGGCGAGACGTTTTTAAGGCCGTATGAGGCCATTACTTCTGCTGTATTATACAACTCGGCAGACAGTTCCACGCCGGTCGCGCCAGCACCGACAATGGCCACTTCGAGTGGTCGCGGCTCTTCCAGGTTACTGCAGCGTAGGAATTCATTCAGTAGTAATTTATGGAAGCGCTCAGCCTGGTCACGGCTATCCAGAAAAATGCAGTTTTCCGCTGCGCCTTTAGTTCCAAAATCATTGGTGACGCTGCCTAATGCCATGACGAGCGTATCGTAATCGACGGCACGCTCTGGCAATACTTCCTTGCCCTCATCGTCGAGCATAGCTTCGAGAACAAGCGATTTTTTCTCGCGATTCAGTCCACTCATTCGCCCGATCTGAAAATGAAACCCGTGTTTTTTGCCGTGGGCGCGGTAGTTCAGTTCATCGATGCCTGAGTCCAGTGCGCCAGTAGCGACTTCGTGCAGTAATGGCTTCCACAGGTGGGTTGGGGTGGCGTCAATTAACACAACCTCGGCTTTTCTCTTTCGACCGAGTTTACGCCCGAGCTGTGTGGCCAGTTCCAGTCCACCTGCGCCACCGCCGACTATGACGATTCGTTGCATGGGGTACTCCCTATAAATGAAATTGGCGGCATTATACGGCGAATCGTATAAAAAGTCGGAAATTTATGGCGGCTTATAACCCCCCCCTCCGTTAGGTCAAATGAGGGGGGAACCTTTCCGCACCTGAGATGGATCAGGCGGGGTTGGCTTCGAAATGGCCTATGAGGCGAGCAGAAACTTCCGCCGGTTTGTCGTGCGCGAGCCAGTGTGTCGCATCCGGGTAAGTAGTCAGTGAGCCATTGTCGAGGAATTTTTCGCTGTCTCGCGCCATTTCCAGCGTCAGCGCGAGGTCGTGCTCCCCCCAGAGTATCTGAGTCGGCGTTTTAATCCGGTCGCCTCTCGGTGACTTAGGCTGGCTACGTAACGCTGAGCGATAGTAGTTGACCATGGCTCGCATAGCTCCAGGAATACGCCAGTGTTTTTGCAGTTCACTGAAGTCCTCGTCGCTGTAGCTGCCTTTATTGGATGTACGCTTGAGAATATCTCTGAAAAAGAAGAAATTATTCACTGGCAACGTCAATTCTGGCAGGCGCGGGATCTGAAAATAGAACACGTACCAGCTTTTTAGCATCTGTACCGGACTTTTACGCACTGTTCCCAGGAATACCTTAGGGTGGGGCACGTTCAGAATGCTCAGGCTGGCAAGCTGCTCAGGTTTATTCAGTGCGTACCACCAGGCAACCATGGCGCCCCAGTCGTGACCGACAAGATGGATTTTCTCGACACCGGCATAACGGCGGATGGCATCGACATCTTTGATCAGCTCATCGACGTGATAGTCGCTTACGTCGGCTGGTTTGGACGAATGTCCGTAGCCACGCATATTCGGTACGAATACCCGGTAACCGGCTTCCGCTAACACAGGAATCTGATGGCGCCAGGTGCTCCAGCACTCTGGGAAACCGTGTAATAGAATAACGACCTCGCCATCGGCTGGGCCTGCGTGTCGGGTTTCGAGGCCTATTGGTCCGTTGTAAATGTGGGTAGTGTCCATGATTCCTCTCAATCAGCTGGATTGTCTGTGGAGGTGGTGAGGTCGATCATTCCAAGCATTTGTGCAGCGCCCGTGAAAAGCACGGCGATGCAGATTGCCTGAATTATTATTCTTAGTAATTTTGGTGCGCGCAGGAAAGCAAGGTGGTGTTTTATCATGCTCGGATGGCCGAAAGGGCCGATGCCGAGATGCAGCATAGTGACGGCCATCGCTGGCAGCATCATCAGGTAAATTACACCGCTATTTTCCATTGCTTTTAATCCTTATTCATAGATTCAAGCGTGCGTTTGCAATGCATTTGATTCAGGGCATCTTCAGCATTGACGGGCTCAATGGCCAAGCATGTGTTCAGTAGTTTGCGTATCTCTTTGCGGAAGTTATCTTCATCAAGGCGAATCAAGCCTACAGAGTATTCGTTGTAAACGATCGCCATATCCGGCAACAGTTTCTGAGCTTTTTCAAAATTCTCAATCGCGCTGCTTTCTGTCGCACCGTAAGTAATGCTTCCCAGAAATGAGCCTACGCGCTCAACGATGCCGGCTTCAAGCCCACCCCGTGTGAGAGGGTAAGCGCCGCGATCTGGTGCGTACTCCTGCAACTTATCGAGCTTATCCTGTGCGATAGGAATATAACCGGAGCTGCGGGCCTCTCCTGTGCTCATTAACTCGAGCATGCGGACTTTCGCATAGACCAGTCCGAATTCTGCAAAGCGGTATTCTGGAGCGAGAGCCAGGCCTTCATTGGATAAAGCAGCGGCTTCAGCAAACTCTTCCATTTTGTCATCGTGATCATCAATCAGAAGGGTCGCATGAACCAGGCGGGAATAAATCGCAGGCACTTCTCCGACGGGTCCAAGCTGCATACCCAGTTCATACGCTTTTTCGTATTGGCCTGAATAGTGTAAACGCCAGACTTCCTGAACCGCGCTGGCCAGATCTGAGTAATCACTGTCCTGAATTGCTTTAAAGACGGCCGGGTGAGCTTCAGGATCTGCGCCCAGAACCATCATATGGTGAGCGAGACGTGGATAGTCGGTCATCATTGATCTGATCCAGTCGACATCCGGGTACTCAACCCGTGTCAGCTTCGTCAGGTCCTGCCACTGCTGTTGCAGCTTATCTCCTGAAAAGTCGTATTGCTGAAGATCTTCTGGATAGTCTTTCCAGTCTGTTGCAAGCACTGGAAGGCTTAGGAATACAGATAGTGTAAAAACGAAAAAACGTTGCATAAAACCCCCAATAAAGAGGGCCAGTATACATACGCTTTATTACCTTGGCGTGTGGTTTTCCGCCAAAGCTTGAAGTGCTTCGGCGGTACGGAACGATCTCTCTCTTCCAGACGAACTCTCAGTTGAACGCACAGCCTGTTTTGACGCCAAACACCTTGAGAATCCGGGCCAGTGGGCAGAAACCGGTAAAAGCCGCCTGGAGCATGTTTAAGCCTACAAAACCCGTGAAGAACAGCCAGTATTCAGAATGCAGTTGCGACAGTGCGATACTGAGCAGGATAAACGAGCCGGCGATAGCAAAGACGAGACGATCAATGTTCATAGAATTAGCCTGTTTATAATAAAATAACCATGCAGTTATATTACTGCCTGTTTAAAACGTAGTCAACCTCTTCCTTGCTGTGGGACTCAGGCCCACAAAACGCTATACTGCCGGGCCAGGCACCTCATCACTGCATTATTCAGAGGTGCCCTAATTATCTCTGAACTCGTTTGGAATCACGCAACCGTATGAAAAGCTCAGAAATCCGCCAGGCGTTCCTTGACTTCTTCGCATCGAAGGGACACGAAATCGTTGCCTCCAGCCCACTGGTACCGGGTAACGATCCGACGCTGCTGTTCACTAACGCCGGAATGGTGCAGTTCAAAGACTGTTTCCTCGGTAACGACGTGCGCAGTTACACCCGCGCCGCGTCCTCGCAGCGCTGTGTCCGGGCAGGTGGTAAGCACAACGACCTGGAAAATGTGGGCTATACGGCGCGTCACCACACCTTCTTTGAAATGCTAGGTAACTTCAGTTTCGGTGACTATTTCAAAGAAGATGCGATCAGCTATGCGTGGGAATTCCTGACGTCAGAAAAATGGTTAAACCTGCCAGTCGAAAAACTGATGGTCACGGTGTACGCAGAAGACGACGAAGCGTTTGATATCTGGAATAAAAAGATGGGCATTCCAGAAGATAAAATCGTACGTATCGGTGACAACAAAGGCGCACGTTACGCATCGGATAACTTCTGGCAGATGGGTGACACTGGCCCTTGCGGCCCGTGTACTGAGATTTTCTACGACCATGGCGAGCACATCTGGGGTGGGCCTCCGGGCACACCAGAAGAAGACGGCGACCGCTTTATTGAAATCTGGAACAACGTTTTCATGCAGTTTGAGCGCAAGGCCGACGGCGAGATGCTGCCATTGCCTAAGCCTTCGGTCGATACCGGCATGGGGCTTGAGCGTATTTCTGCGATTATGCAGGGGGTGCACAGCAACTACGAAATCGATATCTTCCAGGCACTGCTGAAAGCTGCCGGCGAACTGACGGGCTGCAAAGACACCGAGAACAAATCACTGCGTGTGATTGCTGACCACATCCGTTCTACCAGTTTCCTGATCGTCGATGGTGTGCTGCCATCGAACGAAGGCCGTGGTTACGTTCTGCGTCGTATTATTCGTCGCGCTGTCCGCCACGGTCATATGCTGGGTGCGTCAGCGGGCTTCTTTAATAAGCTGGTTCCCGCGCTGTGTGAGCAAATGGGTGAAGCCTATCCTGAACTGGTTAACCTGTCTGAGCACGTTCAGAAAGTTCTGCGTATCGAAGAAGAACAGTTTGCGAAAACGCTCGATAAGGGGATGGCGATCCTTAACGATGCGATTGCCGATATGAGTGGTGATACGATTCCGGGCGAGACCGCATTCAAACTCTACGATACCTATGGCTTCCCTCTCGACCTGACGGCGGATGTGGCCCGTGAGCGTGACCTGAAAGTTGATGAAGACGGCTTTAATACCGCCATGGAGAAACAGCGTGAAACCGCGCGTGCTGCGGGCAACTTCTCTGCGGATTACGGCAAAGGTCTGGAACTCGATGGTGAAACCGGCTTCCTCGGTTATGAGTCGTTGGAAAATACCGGCACGGTGAAAGCCTTGTTTGTGGGCGGCGAAAAAGTTGAGCAGCTGAAGGCTGGCGACGAAGCTGTCCTGGTTCTTGACGAAACGGCCTTCTACGCAGAAAGCGGTGGTCAGGCCGGAGACACAGGTTTCCTGAAAGCGGATGGTGTTGTCTTCCAGGTAAAAGACACGACCAAAGAGGGCAAAAACCATCTGCACCAAGGTGTGCTGGTTGAAGGCACGGTATCTCTTGGTGATCAGCTGACCGCAAGCGTGGACGCGGAAAAACGCGCCTCCACAGCCATTCATCACTCGGCAACACACCTTCTACACGCTGCGCTGCGCAACGTACTGGGTGAGCACGTCGCACAGAAAGGCTCTCTTGTAACCTACGACAAGCTGCGTTTTGACTTCTCTCACCTTGAGGCGGTCAGACCAGAAGAATTAGCAGAGATCGAGAATCTGGTGAATGCGCACATTCGCGCGAATACACCGGTAGCAACGCGCCTGATGAATATCGATGATGCAAAAGCCGCCGGCGCTATGGCTCTGTTCGGCGAGAAGTACGATGATGAAGTTCGTGTACTTTCCATGGGTATGGACGATTTCTCGATCGAACTCTGCGGTGGTACGCATGCTCAGCGTACCGGCGATATTGGCCTGCTGAAGATCAGCTCAGAAAGCGGTATCGCGGCAGGTATCCGTCGTATTGAAGCGGTGGTAGGGCAGGCTGCTCTTGATTTCGTCGCCCGTGAAGAAGCAACGCTGACGACGATTGCCCGTGCTCTGAAAGGGTCGACTGATAATGTGGGTGATAAAGTCGAACAGTTGATCAGTCGTAGCCGTCAGCTGGAAAAAGAACTGGATGCACTGAAGAGCAAGCTCGCTTCAAGCGCCGGTTCAGATCTGGCCGGGCAGGCGAAAGACGTCAACGGTGTAAAAGTACTGGCCGCTGAACTGGACGGTGCTGATGTACCAGCGCTGCGTAACACAATGGACCAGCTGAAGAACAAGCTGGGATCAGCGATGATTATGCTGGCCTCTGCCAATGACGGGAAAGTGACCCTGCTTGCCGGTGTGACGAAAGATCTGATCGGTAAGGCGAAAGCGGGTGACGCTGTTAAAGAGGTTGCTGCTTACGTTGATGGCCGTGGTGGTGGTAAGCCAGAAATGGCGCAGGCCGGTGGTCAGAAACCAGAAGGCATTGCCGATGCGCTCAAAGCCTTTGAAGAGTGGGCGGCTGCTAAGCTCTGATCCTTCTCCTGCTGCCGTCTTGAAGCCCGCCCTCGTGCGGGCTTTCTTGTTTTAGTGCACTAATTACAGCGTCTGGCCCGAATTGTTGTGTATCTGGCAGAACAGTCTCGTCCAACGTCTATAGATTGCTTTTCTCGTGCTCCCATTTATTGTTTAATTGCGACCCTTTTGATCAATTGCGCAGATATCCCCATATGGCGTTGTACGTACAGAAATATGGCGGCACCTCGGTCGGCACGACGGAGCGTATTGAAGCCGTCGCAGATAAGCTGAAAGCTTTTCACGATGAGGGTCATCAGTTGGTGGTTGCCGTCTCAGCGATGAGCGGTGAAACGAATCGCCTGATCGGTTTAGCCGGGGCGATTACCGATAGTCCTTCTCCCCGTGAAATGGACGTTCTTGTCTCCACAGGTGAACAGGTGACGATCGCTCTTCTGGCTATGGCGCTGGAAAAGCGAGGTATCACTGCGCGTTCATTTACTGGCTGGCAGGTGGGCATTAAAACCAACAATGCGTTCATGAAAGCCCGTATTGAAGATATTGAAACCAGCAAGATGCGCGAAGTTCTGGATAACGGCGGTATCTGTATTGTTGCTGGCTTCCAGGGGGTGGATGATGACAACAACATCACGACGCTCGGTCGTGGTGGCTCAGACACCACTGGGGTGGCTCTGGCGGCGGCACTGAATGCTGACGAGTGCCAGATCTATACTGACGTTGATGGCGTCTATACCACTGACCCTCGCGTGGTTGCTGCTGCTCGTCGTATGGAAACCGTGACGTTTGAAGAAATGCTGGAAATGGCCAGCCTCGGATCAAAGGTTCTGCAGATCCGCTCGGTTGAATTTGCCGGTAAATATAAAGTTCCTTTGCGTGTGCTGTCCTCATTCAAAGAAGGCAACGGCACTCTGATTACAACCGAGGAGAACAGCTCCGTGGAAAAACCCGTTATCTCTGGTATTGCGTTTAACCGTGATGAAGCAAAAGTAACAGTTCAGGGTGTGCCTGACGTACCGGGCGTAGCGTCACGAATTCTTGTTCCTGTCAGTGATGCGAACATCGAAGTCGATATGATCGTACAGAACGTCTCTGAAGATGGCTCAACTGACTTCACCTTCACCGTGCACCGTAACGACTACCAGAAAGCACTGAAGCTACTTACAGAACTGGCCGAAGAACTTAATGCGGAAGGCGTTAACGGAACTGATGACATCTGTAAGGTGTCTCTAGTAGGGGTAGGTATGAGATCCCATGCCGGTGTGGCCAGCAAAATGTTTAAGACGCTGGCGGATGAAAGCATCAATATCCTTGCGATTACGACCTCTGAAATCAAGATTTCAGTCGTGATTGAGGAAAAGTACCTCGAGCTTGCTGTTCGTGCGCTGCATACCGCGTTCGGACTGGATGCAGAGGTGACCGAAGAGCACTAAGCTCTGGTGTTATCAGTGGGCGGCCCATGAAGGAATGCCCACTAATAACAAAAAGTCCTCACTCGACGCAGGACCCGGCTTTAAAACTGGCTGATCTGGTCAATACTGGAAGAGTGGGACACAAAGGTGACGAATGTCACAGCACCCTATACAGAAACTGGAATCTGAGGAGAACCTCTATGCTTATTTTGACCCGCCGTGTTGGTGAAACACTGATGGTTGGTGACGAAGTCACCGTCACCGTTTTGGGTGTTAAAGGAAATCAGGTACGAATCGGTGTGAATGCCCCTAAAGAAGTTGCAGTACACCGCGAGGAAATTTACCAGCGCATTCAGCGCGAGAAGGACGGTGGTGACCCTAACGGTAACTACTAACGCCTTAATTTTCTTGAATTTTTCCTTTGAAAATTCTCTGAACGTGGTATGATGCGCGCCGTGATGTGGAGAGATGGCCGAGTGGCTGAAGGCGCGCCCCTGCTAAGGGCGTATAGGTTTACCCCTATCGAGGGTTCGAATCCCTCTCTCTCCGCCACGTTCTTTCTGCTTCGGCAGAAGCGTATTTAAGTCGTTGACACCTTACTCAACAACCCTATAATACGCGCCCCACGATGCGCGCTCGTAGCTCAGCTGGATAGAGTACCTGGCTACGAACCAGGCGGTCGGAGGTTCGAATCCTCCCGAGCGCGCCATTCTTTCTTTGAATGTTTATATCGTGATTTTCTGATGCGCGCTCGTAGCTCAGCTGGATAGAGTACCTGGCTACGAACCAGGCGGTCG
>NZ_CFHJLR010000013.1:0-117538 GCF_984348125.1 Thalassolituus sp. | reverse complement strand
AACACTCGGAGTCAGGCTTTTTCATTTGCTGTCCCAAAACTGTGGGACAGCAGTGAGCCATGGCTGCCTTTTTTATTGCGAGGATAACCGCAGATCAGGCGGTCAGGATGCCCACCCACGAAAGCGCACTGTGCGCTTTTGCCACACCGAAGATATAAACAAATACCACCAGCGCCAGAACAAACGCTTTTACGTTTACTTTCTTAATTGCGATCACACCCAGCACAACGTATGCAATCAGGCCCAGCAACTTGGCAGTAACCCATGCCGCTTCAAACGGATATTGGCTGAGGGTTACGCAAAGCGCACCGGCGGTAATAAGAAGCAAAGTATTGATGCCATGTGTAGCAATGTTCAAGGCTTTATTGCTGTTCAGCAGCGGCTTGTAATTAGCCAGCACAAAGCGGACGACGAAGAGAATAAATGATAAGTAGACAAATCCAATATGAGAGTGCTTCAGAGCCATGTACATGACGGATTTCCTTCAGTATTTAGTTATTTTAAATGGGGCCAGTCTGCATACGTGGCGGCAGAACAGCCGCGAAGCATAGCAGATGACCGGTGTAATGATACTTGATCAATATCAATAAGCGTGAGGCCGGACCTCAGACTTCCAACCAGAAGGTGACAGGGCCATCATTTACCAGAGAGACCTTCATATCGGCGCCAAACCGTCCGGTCCCCGTAGTTACCTTCTCACTGGCACGGCTGCAGAAGTACTCATACAAGGCGCTGGCGTCGTCCGGTGCCGCCGCCCCCGAAAATCCGGGGCGTGTGCCCTTTCGGGTATCTGCCGCCAGAGTAAACTGAGAAACAACCAGAAGATCACCATCAATATCGCTGATGCTACGGTTCATGCGCCCCTCATCATCCGGGAAGACCCGGTAGCGCAGGATTTTATCTAACAGGCGGTCAGCCTTCTCTTTGTCGTCTTCCTTCTGAACCCCAAGCAATACCAGTAAACCGCGCCCGGCACTGCCAATCACCTCGCCGTCGACACGAACACTTGCCTCAGACACCCTTTGTATCAAGCCAATCATTGAAAAACTCCCACTGAAATACCGCTGCGGTTTGCGGGCGCAGGATAGCGCGTTCTATACTCAGATCAAATACGTGCCTAAGCACCCGGAGATATGGATATGCGACACTCAATGACCACCTTGATCACTCTTTTAGCAACTGCGGTTGTTACAGTCTCCAGTGCGCTTCCTGCCACCGCTCAGACAAAGGTGTATATTACCCGAGATGCCGACGGCAACCCGGTATTCAGCGACCGCAAAAGCGCCGGCTCAGAAACCCATGTGGTTCAGGAGCTTCCATCCATGCCTGCGTTTAATGTCCCTCAGCCTGAGCGTCCTTCTGAAGAATCAGACGACGAGCCCGTCACACCGGCTTATACCAGCCTGAGTATTATCTCTCCGGCTGACGGCACTACCCTGCCCATTGGTGTAAATGGCGATGTCCGTATTTCAGGCGTGCTGACACCAGCGCTGCAGAAGAAAGACAGCATCGTACTGCTGGATGCAGGTATCGAGATCGCTCGCGGTAGCCAGACAAGCTTTCAGCTCGATAATCTGGACCGCGGCGAACATCGACTGCATATGGAAGTCAGAGGTCCTGACGGCGACGTGCGCATCAGCAGCCAGTCGATTACTCTTCATGTGAAACGGGCATCTTCCCTGGCTCGCTAAACCTCCCCCATCAAGGCCTACTTTCAGAGCCAGGACAAAATCAGATGAAGGCTAAAAAACCTTCTATACGGTCCAGAGCACTGACACAGGGCACCAAAACAACTCACCAACACCACCGCTCGCCCACATTTGGTGCATTAAAGGGTCTATTTTTCTTCATTTGAACACTCACGCAGCATGTCAGAAGCGACTCCGCGCCATTTATGTGCAAAACTCACTTCTGGCTCAATTATTGCTGAACTGAGTGCAAACGGAGATAGATATGCTCGCCAGCCCACACCTCAATCAACGCCTGATGGAACACCTGAATACTGGGGTTGTTCTGCTGGATGCTGATCTGAGTATTATTTTCATGAATCCCGCTGCCGAAGCCCTGCTTGAAGTCAGTGGCCAGCGCGGAAGAGGCGTTGAGTTCACCATGCTCGCCAGAGAGTCTGACGAAGCGACACAGGCCTTTCGTGATGCTCTGATCAATGGGCACTCTTACACCAAACGTGAAGCGACGATTGAGCTTCATAACCAACAGCAGGCGACTCTGGACTATAGCGTAAGTCCGTTATCACACCCTGAAACGCGACTGCCCTGCCTGCTGGTTGAACTGCAAGGGCGTGACCGCCTGATGCGTATCAGCCGCGAAGAGCAGCTGATCGCCAAGCAGGAAACAACACGTAACCTGGTGCGTGGCCTGGCCCACGAGATTAAGAACCCACTCGGTGGGATTCGCGGCGCAGCCCAGCTACTTGAGCGTGAATTACCAACGGCCGATCTGGCCGAGTACACCAATATTATTATCGAAGAGGCAGACCGTCTTCGTGACCTCGTGGACCGGATGCTCGGCCCCCGTACTCTGCCTCAGACCGAACAAATTAATATTCACGAAGTTCTTGAGAGGGTATGCCAGCTCGTCGACGTTGAATCTGAACATCAGATTGAAGTCGTCCGTGATTACGACCCGTCTATTCCTGAAATGGAAGCGGATCGCGGTCAGATGGTTCAGGCCCTGCTGAATATCTGCCGCAACGCGATGCAGGCGATGATGGAAAATCCAAACCCGGAGCGACCACCATCACTAACAATGAAAACCCGATCGATGCGCCAGTTTACGATTGGCCATCACCGTCACCGCCTCGTTGTTCGTGTCGATATTACTGATAACGGCCCTGGCATTCCTGAAGAGATTCAGGAGAGTCTTTTCTATCCGATGGTTACGGGACGCCCTGAAGGTACAGGCCTTGGCCTTTCGATCTCACAATCCATTATTAATCAGTGCGACGGCATCATTGAATTTGAATCCGAGCCCGGACGCACCACATTCTCAATTTATCTGCCTTTGGAATCACTATGAGCACTGTCTGGATCATTGATGACGATAAATCCATCCGCTGGGTTTTAGAAAAAGCACTGCAACAGGCGGGGATTGAAACCAAAGTATTTGAGCAGGCTGAACCTGCACTCAATCAACTGAAAAAAGAGCATCCCAGCGCCATTATTACGGATATCCGCATGCCGGGTATGGATGGTCTCACGCTGTTGAAGCACGCAAACGAGGCACATCCTGATTTACCAGTCATCATTATGACAGCGCACTCTGACCTTGAGAGCGCGGTCAGCTCGTACCAGAGTGGTGCCTTCGAATATCTGCCAAAGCCTTTCGATGTCGACGAAGCGGTCAGCCTGATTCAACGTGCCATAGATCACTTCTCTGAAATTTCAGCACAGGCACCATCGGTTGAACCTGAGATGCCAACGCAGGAGATCATCGGTGAAGCGCCCGCAATGCAGGAAGTTTTCCGCGCCATTGGTCGTCTCTCGCAATCGAATATTACTGTTTTAATTAACGGTGAATCAGGCACGGGTAAAGAACTCGTCGCTCATGCACTTCATAAGCATAGCCCTCGTGCTCCTGAGCCTTTCATTGCTCTGAACATGGCTGCAATTCCCAAAGATCTGATTGAATCAGAGCTTTTTGGCCATGAAAAAGGCTCTTTCACCGGCGCTGGCGGCCAACGTCGTGGACGTTTTGAACAAGCTAACGGTGGCACCTTATTCCTCGACGAAATCGGTGATATGCCGGCTGACACCCAGACACGACTGCTTCGTGTACTGGCTGATGGTGAGTTTTACCGCGTAGGTGGTACGACACCGGTCAAGGTGAATGTGCGCATTATTGCTGCAACGCACCAGGACCTTGAAGGTTTGGTAAAAGACGGGAAATTCCGCGAAGATTTATTCCATCGTCTTAACGTTATCCGTATCCACCTGCCTCGTCTCGCCGATCGTCGTGAAGATATTCCGAAACTTCTGACGCACTTCCTGCAACGCGCAGCCGAAGAGCTTGAAGTAGAGACTAAGTCGCTGCGACCAGAAACCGAAGAGTTTTTGTCTACCCTGGACTGGCCGGGTAACGTCCGCCAACTCGAGAATACCTGTCGCTGGATCACTGTGATGGCATCTGGTCGCGAAGTGCTGGTAAAAGATCTGCCACCTGAGCTTCTGGAACAGAAAAGTGATATTCAGACCTCAGGTAACTGGGAACAGAATCTGCGTTTCTGGGCTGATCAACAGCTGGCCTCGGGCATGACGGATCTGCTTGATACCGCAGTTCCTATCTTTGAACGTATTATGATTGAGACCGCACTTAAGCATACCGCGGGTCGTCGTCGCGATGCCGCAAACCTGCTGGGATGGGGCCGGAACACCCTGACAAGAAAGATCAAAGAGCTGCAGATGGACACCGAAGATCATCATGACGATGATCATGGCGATGACTGACTATTTCAGCTGACCGCGACAAAACAACCGGGAGCCTATTACTCCCGGACTTCCCTGCGATATAAAATGCGTTCATGCCCACGGAAGACACCGAAGCTGACGGTTGATGAGGGCGATTCAAAACTACCATCTCCATCGTAATCGCCTCGTAACCACTGCGGGGCAGTGTAGCTCAGAGACGCATCACCTGTATCCGGTGTGCCGGGTACCAGTGTTGGGGCGAGCAAGGTAATTCCCGCATTACCACTGCTCCCCCCGGTTAACTGACCTGAGGTGGCCGTAATCTGACTGATACCGTCGACAGAAGCATTGGCACTGTCCCAGACGGTACAGTCATCGTCAGTATTCTGTACATACCTGCCGCCCTGGAAATATTCTGTGATCAGCCTTGCGGTCAGATCGTGGGTTTCGGCACCAAAGGTATCCTGTAAACGCATACGGCCAAAGCGCACACTCACCCCACTACCATCAGGTGTAAAGTCGACACTGGCAGACTGGGTTACCTCGCCGTCGGTAACACCGGTAAGCGTAAATTGCAGCTCCGGAGAAAAAGGATTTATTTCAGCATTTAAATCACGCACATAGGCGATGTTATCTAGTGGTGAAAAGACATACTCCATCACCCCCGGCGTACTTACCGTTAATGAGCCAGCCTGATAATCAGTAGTAGGAGAACCAGCCAAAGAGAGCGCCAGGCCATCGTTGCCCACAACACTCTGGTCGACTAACGGGAATGAAACTCCGTTAAATACGTCACCGGCCGATAAACGCATAAAAGCAGTGTCAGTATAATTCTGAGTAATCTCAGCATCGGCTGATGCGTTGTAGGCAGAAACAATGATTGCCGGTGCCACCAGCCATGAGAAAGATTGCCCGGTGTAGCTATTTCCAGTACTACAAGCGCCAGAAAATACGCCAGAGTCTGCCACACTCACCTCAAAATACGCGGGAACAAACCGCCCCAGCGGCGCACTTGAGAAGGTGGCTAAATTGGTATCAGACAAGGTGCCGAGCGCTGCGCCAAAATACAAAGGCGGCGTTGCATTTAGAGTAAATACACCGCTTTCTCCTTGCGTAAGATTAATACTCGAAACGCCGCTGACGCTCACAGGGTGAATATATTCAGCGGGTTCCAGTGTGCCATTTTGTCCGGCGGCTGGTGCGACAACGGTTGAAGACAAAGTAATCGGCGATCCTGAGCTGTAATTTGGTGTCGTGATGTTATCCAAACAGAAATCACTGTCGCTATCTGCTTCCCAGGCGACCGCACGGATATTCACTGGGAATGTCACACCTGCAAGTGAGAACACAGGACAGTCTTCATATGGCTCGGTACAGACATTGGCTGGATCAATACACAAACCCGCTGGGCGCGCTACAAAGCTGGTTTGTCCATTCAGGATCAGTCCAGCATCAGCACCACTTCCGGTATAACTGGCAAACAGTGTTTTCTGCCCGGCGTCGTCGTAGTTAAAGGACGTCAGCGAGGCGGTGCCGGAAGCATCAAAGGCAAGAGAGAGGCTTGTTGGGCTTACAGGCGAAGTGGACACATCAACGCCTGCAACTTGCACAGCTTTACTGCCAGAAGCTGGCGCGTTGTAACGGGTGTATATATCCACGGCCTTCGATACGTTTGCGAAAGCCGGCACACACTCAGGTGAGTTATCGCTCTTTCTGACTGCCTGTATAGTCGCCGAAGCGGGTCCTTTCGCGGATATAAAATCAGGAACACTGACTACAAAACCCGCATCGGCAAACGTCAGGTTACACGCCACAGATACGCTGCCACCATCCACTGAGCAGAGATTACTGCCGCCGACTTTTGCGGGCGACGATGATGACACTCCAACAATCGCTGTACCAAGGGCAGTCTGGCGAAGCTCAAAGCTACCGCTACCACCCGACAGAGTTCGTGTATTGCCACCGACCCAACCCGTAGGCAACAGGGTTATATCCACATCGTCGGTATACAGACTTGAGCAAGTACTATCGGCACAGGCCAGAATATCGATGGTTTGAGGCTTGCAGGTTAATGCGTCAGACGCATAAGACAACCGGAAATGATCCGGGCCTGCCGGTGGTAAATCGGCTGTGATCTCAATATCACTGACATACCAGTTATCACCGAGGAGGTCGAATACACTGATCCCGCCGCCGGTCATGACATAACGTAGCTGGAAATTGTCGTGGTAAGCGTTCGCAGGTAGCGACGCTGAATAGGAATAGCTATCCCCTATTGAGAGCAGCCCAAGAAAGCCGTTGTCTGCAACGAAGGTCGTCAGGGTCTGCCAGCCTCCGTTACTTCGTCGGTACTGAACAACTAAGTCTTCTCCGGGGTTAGGTGCAGTACCGATAAGCCCAAATCCGAGGCTGAAAGGCACGTAAACATCGAAATTAATATCAACAGAATCTGCTTCAGAGAAATCAAATACCCGTGACTCGACTTCGACATAACCATTACGAAGATTGAGTTCGCCCAGTGAATTAATCACCACCCGGGAGGTGTTACTGGCTATCCAGTCCACACCGACAACGGCACTATTGAGCAGGTTAAACAGCACCGGAAGAGCAGCCACAGATGATGTGCACAGATAAAACAATGCTGAAATAGCCCAGACTCTGGGCCGCACATGAAACTGCTTTTTACTGAGGCGCATTTATCTCAACTCTTTTTTGTAGATAACCCGCTCGTGGCCTCGATAGATACCGAAGGTCGATGTTGCTGATGGATCATCGTTGAAGTTTCCATCACCGTTAAAGTCACCTTCCAGCCAGACGGGGGCATCATAAGTCACGGTTGCATCACCTGTGTCAGGTGTGCCTGCTACCGTGGTGGGGGCTGCTAACTCAAGACCATCGCTACCCGTCGTACCCGAAGAGACAGATCCTGACCCGGGTTGGATCGAGCTTAAACTATCGACACTGGCGTTAACGCTGTTCCATGTCGAACACGAATCAAAGGTGTTAAGGACGTAGTCGCCATCAGAGAAATATTCCATCGACATGGGAAGCGTAAGACTGCTGTTTTCAGGGCCGTAACTGTCTTCAATTGTCATCCTGCCAAAGCGCATATCAACAGAGCTTCCATCGGGTGTGATATTTACCGTGTTATTTACATTCACCTCACCATCAGAGACTGCTGAGCCAATTTCAAAGACCAGATCGGGACTGAATGTATTTATTTCAGCATCGCTGTTGCGCAAATAGGCGAGGCTATCTGCTGCAGAGAATACATATTCCATTTGCCCTGCTGCCGAGACACTTATTGTCCCGTCGTTAAACTGTGTATCAGGCACACCAGAGAGCTGCAACCGGCTGCCGTCGTTACCATCCGTCGCATTGTCTTCCGTGGGATAGGTAATATTATCTGCGACGTTCGCCGCAGTCAGTCGACGGAAATCGTCGTGAGTATAATTTTCAGTCACTGCCTTGGGGCTTGCCCCATTATATGCGGTGAACGCGATTGTAGGAGCAATTAACCAGTCAAATGACTGACCGGTGTAAGTGTTACCCGTCGGGCAGGCTGGGGAAAACTCACCAATATCACTGGTCGAAGCTTCGAAGTGATCGGGTATGAAGCGACCGGTTGGTTGGCTTGTATAAGTAACCGGCGTCGTACTGGAGGTTGACCCAAGTGCGACACCAAAATATAAAGGTGGCGTTGCATCGAAGGTGAACACGCCAACTTCACTCTGCGCAAGTGCAATGGTGTTTGTTCCTCCCGAGCCACTTGAACCAACATGCGTATACGCTGTTGGAATCACTGAACCGGCGGCACCGGGAACAGGCGCCAGCAACCCCGACGACAACAGAATATTCCCGCCCGAGTTGTAATTCGGCGTCCCGCTATTCCCCGAGCAGAAATTGGAATCTCCGTCAGACTCCCAGGCGACAGCAGTAATATTGGCGTTAAAAGGAACCCCTGCCGTACCGAATACGCCACACGAAGCGTAAGGCAAACCGCAGCTACTGCCTGTATCAATACACATACCCGCTGGGCGCGAGATATACGAGTTACTACCTTCCATAATCAAGCCGAGATCGGCCCCTGTACCAACGTATCTCGCATACAGTGATTTCTGACCGGCATCGTAATAATTCAACGAAGGTAGCACTGCCTCACCATTACTATCGAAGTTCAGCGGCAGCGTTGTCGGCAATAGATTATTTCCTGATACCGCTACGCCGCCCAGACTTGTCGCCATGGTGCCAGAGGCAGGAATATCGTAACTCGTCCAGAAATCTACATTTTTAGTGACATTGGCAAAGGCCGGTACACATTGTGGCGCGTTATCGCTTTTGCGCACCGCCTGTATCGTCGCTACAGCCGTCCCCTTACCTGCAATAATATCCGGTACATCGACCAGAAAACCGGAGTCAGAAAAGGTCAGCGAACAAGATGGCGTAAAGGAGCCACTATCGATTGAGCAACGGTTAGTGGAACCTGTCATCAAAGGGACTGAAGAAACAACATCCAGATCAACTGTTCCGGCCGCGGTACGGGCCAGCGAGGCAACACCACTGCCACCCGTTATCGTAACGGCATTGCCTCCAACCCACCCTGTCGGTGATAAAACAATGTCGACAGGGTCTGTATACAGGCTTGAACAAGATGCGTCTTCGCACACCTGAATTGTTACGTCCTGCGGGTTGCAGGTCAGCGCCGCTGAATTATACGAAAGACGAAAATGGTGAACCGCAGATGAGGTATCATCGCGTGTACCTACATAGACATTATCAATGTGATAAAAGTCGTAACGCCTGAATATCGAAGTCGTGCCGTCAGCTTGATAAAACCTGAGCCTGAAGTTGCTGTGCAGGGCATCGTCAGGTACCCGAGCCTCATATCGGTATGCTTCGCCCGAATTTAATATCGAAGGATCATGGAAATCAATCGTACGCCACGTGCCATCAGGTAAATAAATCTGCACATACAATTCAGCCGCTGACGGGTCTTCACTGTCGTAATTCCCTGGCGTAATTGCATCCGTACCACTGAAGTTATCATCGCCGTAGCGAATCCAGTACTCCAACTCAACAAACGTCTCTCCTGACAAATCGATGCTGCGTGTAGTCGTGGCTCGCTCACCACAGCAGGTAAAAAAGCTACGAGTACCGGTCTCGGCGGTATGGTTGCTGATCTGAGAAGTGAAGTTGCCATCAAAAATGGTGACGTACCAATCAGGTATCGTCCCGCCAGGAGGTGGCGCAAGAAATAAGTCGCGTTCGAATTGATCTTCAAAAAGTGGGTAGCGCGTCGTCCCCACTTCAAAATCGGTTACTTTCAGATCATCAATATGCCAGAAGTCCCGACGGGTAAAAGAGCTTCCTGAGCCGTCAGCCTGATAAAAACGAAAACGGAAATTGCTGTGTAATCCTGCAACAGGAATTCTGGCATATACGTTATAAGTATCACCGCCAGATGAGCCGCCCCCCTCCCATAACTGTAAGGCCTGCCAACTACCATTATCCAACAGAACATCCAGTCGGAGATCGTCACCGCTTGAAGGCCATTCACTGTAGTCATCAGAACCGCTTCTTAGCCAGAAATTAACTTCAGCGTAGTTCGAAGCACTCAGGTCAATAGGGTCTGAAGTAACATAAACCTCGTCGCAGCATATAAACATACTGCGGGTTCCGGAATTAGCGATGTAAGTGCCAATGCCGGCCTCACCGCGAGAACCAATGGGTGTCACTGTGTATTTTTGCGGGCCGCCGTTCAGATTGCTCCGCTCGAAGTCGTCCGACCATAAATCGATGCGAGCCATGGCACTCATGGAGGTAAACAATAAAGACAGCAGCGCATATTTCAGCATAATATTCTTCCAGCTAACCTTTGGTTACGGCAAAACCTGCAGCACCTTGCTAAACCTTCCCGATATAACTAAATGATATTCTTCAGTTTGGCTTTTTCTATTCTTTCACAAAACGTCACGATGGACTGTATTAACCTCGTAATCACAGCGCTATGTAACGGCAATCTAGCTATAGGCGGGAGACACTACCGAGCCCGAACTTCTAGCGTTCGTGACGCCTGATCAAGTCCGGTGCCACAAGAACCCTGCGATATCAGGGTATAGAGATCCTCGCCATCGACGGTCATCTGAACACAACTGACGGAAACACTGCATCCGCGCAGACCAGGAGCAGTAAAAGTCGCAGTAAAAAATGGGGAAGTTGCACAGGCTCGCCCGGGAGAACCATCCGGAGGCAGCAGTACATTAAGAGCCGCTTCGGTACCTGATTCAGCAGCGTAAAAAGCGCGCTCTCCCTGAATATGTAGCACACTCGACTGACCGCTGGTCGTTTGCATGGACCCCATAGCGGTCACAATGACAGCCAGAACAGTGATGACAAATAAGGCCATGGGCAGACCAAAGCCACGCTGCTGCTGTCGATATACTCGCATTCTATTATCACGGAACATTAACAACCCTCACCTGCTGACCTATAGACAGCGTTTCGCCCGTTGTCGGGTGTTGCAGCACGTACTCAAAAGCCACCAGCCCGCTTCTGGCCAGAGTCGGATTCTGATAGCGGAAAGTCATAGATCCTGCCTGAAGCGGAAATGCCAGAACGGTACGCCCACTTGCCCGGTCAGAGGGAAGGGCCGCCCTGAGATTGGCAACGTCACTGACAAACCCATAGTTGCGATAGCGATAAAGATAAGCGCCATCCTGACAAATGGTTTCTGGCGCTGACGATAAATAGTAGCGACGCTCAGGTGAATCTGACGGAAACGTATGCGAGCTGGCCAGGGTCACATCGACTTCTGTTGTTCCTGCAGGCACAGAGCCAATATCAGGGGTCAGTGGGCCCGGATCATTCTGGGCGTACAGGTTAGCCGATCCGATAGGATAAACAGATACGTAACCACTCGCACCGTCGGATACAGAATAAGGCGCTGCACGAAAAGAGGTGACGGCTGAATTAACCGATAAATCAGTGTACATGGATGCAGCAACCACCGGCATGTATTCAACGCACAAGCCATCGGCTGTTGTGCGGATACTTCCCGGAAGCGCATCACGCAGCGCACGGCTGATTTGTTCATTAACGACATAACCCGCCGCCGCTAATTGCTCGCGGCCGTTACTGGCGATAAAGCCTTCACTGGTCGAGCGGATAAACTGCACTGACATAGTACCCAGCACCGCTGCGATGACCATGGTCATCACCAACTCTACCAGCGTGAATCCAGACTGACGCGACAGACTCACTACGCTCAGCGATTTCATCAACATCAGTAATTCCCCTTATAGACAGAGAATACTGAGGTATCACCGGTCGGATCATTGATAGAGATTTGTATGCGCTTAGTACCACCGGTATTCACACCAATAGAATCATCACAGACCACGCTGATAGACACTGTGTAGCCGCTGTAGTCGGTGGCCAGAGAAGCGTCCATCGTATCCGGGGCTTCATTCACCACCACGTTGTAGTCATCGACATCATCGAAATTATCGCGACTTTCACCATCGTCGGTAATCCGACAGGCTCCAGTATAGGCCGGTACACCATTAGTACCCGTCGCTTCGTCATACCGGCGCGACAGTATTTCATCAAAATAGAGCTGAGCCAGATCGACGGACCGGGTCTGAATAAGAACGTCAGCAGAGCGCCCCGTAAGAACACTGAACGCACGCAGAGAAGCGACTAAAGCGACGGAAATAATAACAATCGTAATGACCATTTCGACCAGAGACATGCCGCGCATTTTTAGCATAAAGTGCGTGCCTCCTTCAGGGCTGGCAATTACCGATATAGGCGAAACCGCTGGCAGAAATACAGAGTGAATGGGAGTTACCGGCGGAGAAAACAAACTGAGTCGCAGCCCCCGTTTCTGCATTCGTATCGAAGTTAATGGTGACGCTACCGCCGTCAGACAATGATGCGCCATTAACCGCTAGTTCAGCGCCACTGCGCGGCGCTTCTTTAGTACCAAAAGTGGTTGTCCCCTGCGAAACAGTGAAAAGCCAATCAGAGCTGGTCTGAGAAACCGTGAGATTGACCGGAGTTGCCGCCACTGCATTTGCCAGTGCTCTTCTCTGAGCAAGGATTGCTACCGACACCAGTTGCTCACGAGCAGCAAGCGTAGTGTAGCGATCGGTATTCAGGAAAAGGCTGCTTGCGCCGATTGAGATAATGGCGATCAATGTGATCACCATTATCATCTCAACCAGAGTAAAGCCTCGTTGGCGGATCAAATCAGCCTCAGCAACCGTTTGGATCAACAACAACCTTTGGCGCGGCGGTGATTGGATTCACGTTTTCCACTGCGGCGGTTGCAGCGGTGTAAGTCACAGTACAGCCAGCGCCAGTTGTCAGGGTATAAACAGCCTCTTCGCCACCTGCGGCGGCTCCATGAGTAATCTGGTAGTCACCAGCGACCTGAGCAGCGTCAGTGATGCCAGCCTGTACGGCCTGAGGGTAACCGTTCACCATAGCAATGGAGGCGCCTTCAAGAACCACTGGCTGACCGGGCGTTGAACCATCTGCCAGCTGCTGCGCATGTGCAATGTTGGCAGCAGCTCGTAGCGCACCAGCAAGTGCATTCAAACTAGCGACCCGCGCGTCCTGACCAAAATCTGCGAAACGCGGCAGCGCAAAGGCAGAGAGCACACCGAGAATAACAATTACCATGATCAGTTCGATCAGTGTAAAACCTCTTTGTTTTTTCATGTCCCGACTCCTGTGTGTTATCGGATATTCCAGCTTACGCGGCCATTGGCCGAGCTATAGTCAATGTAAAATCTGTCGCCACTTGCTCTGTGGTAGTACCGACAATGTCCCTCTACGACTTCGACCCGGAAATCGGCGCTGGCATTATCACCAGCGGTCAGTGTCGGAACTTCTATATCCAGAAGACTATTCCACAGCGCTTCACAACTCAGTGTCATTGTTACTCCTGATCCGGACATCCCTTCCGGTTCCTGCGGTACGGGCCAGCCATATTGATTCATGACAAAGCCTTCAAGCAGGGTGCTGTTTTTATCGGTCATCCAGGCTTTCCGGAAAATCATGACTCCGGTCTGCAGGGAACTACCCACCGACTTAACATGTGCACGCCAGGCATCTTCGATAATGTTGTCCATCCGGGGCACCAGAATCAGTATCCCGACCATCATTACCGCTAATGCGATCGCCGACTGGAGTAGAGAGAAACCTCGTTTCCGGCCGACGTTCAGTAACGTCGTTGGCATACTTAAACCTTAGTCAACAATAGAATTTTTGAAGCTGGATTTAACGAAAATAAACAAATATTGAATTACAAAAACTTCTGTTACATATGTGGCGTCAGTGTCTAACCTGACACCGCACCACTGAGCTCCCATACGGGTAAGAAAACACCCAGTGCAAGCACAAGTACCAGCGCACCCAGAAACACGAGGAGAATCGGTTCTATCGCATCTGACAGTTGTTTGAGCTCGTAGTCGACCTCTTCCTCATAAAAGTCAGCGACTTCATCAAGTAGCCGGTCAACAGACCCTGTTTCTTCACCAACCGACATCATCTGCAGTACAAGTGGTGTGAACAGGCCAGTTCTCTGCGCCGTATTAGTCAGCCCTTCGCCACGCTGGACCCCATCCCCCATATCGCTGACAGCATTACCGATATATTTATTACCAACACTGGCCGCTACAATAGACAGGCTATTCAGGATTGGCACACCGGCCGTTAACATCATAGAAAACGAGCGTGAGAAACGCGCCAACGCAATACGCTCAAAGATGCTGCCAATCAATGGGATATTTAATTTAGTGCGATCCCACCAGACTGCGCCCTCGTCCGTAGATATAAACTGACGGAACGCAATACCGCCGACAACCAGGCCTGCCAGCAATACGTGCCACCAGTTCTGCATAAATTCTGAGACAGAAATAAGGATCAAAGTAGCAAACGGCAGATCAGCGCCTAACTTATTAAAAACCGATGAAAAACTTGGAATCACAAACATGGTGACCACCACCATAGCTATCGTAATAGCACTGACGACCATGATCGGATAACGCAACGCGGACTTAATACGCTTTTTAGTTTCACGTTCCATTTCCAGGTGTCCGACCAGGCGCAGCAGAGCGTCATCCAGATTACCCGTGCTTTCACCAATATGGATCATGCTGACGTAAATAGGAGAGAAGAGTTTAGGATGTCTTCGAAATGCCGAAGCCAGATCAGAACCACCGACCAGTTGCTCGCTGATGTCCTGCAATACCGTGCGCAACTGATCGTTGTTGGCACTCTCGGCCAGCCCGGTCAGCGCTCGTATAATAGGAACACCTGCTTTCGTCAGTGCATATAACTGGCGGGTGAACAGAACGAGTTCTTCTGATTTAATTTTCCGTGAACGCTGGACTGTTTTACCGTCTTTTGCCGGTAATGCTTTTTGTTGCTGAATTTTTAGCGGTGTAATGCCACGCTGCATCAATTGGGATACGGCGACTTCCCGGCTACCTGCCTGCAGGGAGCCCTCTACCGCCGCTCCCGAGTTATCACGACCGCGATAGAGATAGATAGCCATCAGATCTCCTCGCCGTCCAGAGTCGCAGAAACGCGGAAGACTTCTTCCAGAGAGGTCACCCCCTCAGTCGCAAAGTCCAGGGCTGACATAGCGAGTGGCCGGAAATACGGTGACTTAAGCGCTGCCTCAGAGAATCCTTGAGAATCCCCCTTACGCAATGCACCTATCATGTTGGCATCGAGCTCCAGTAACTCGTAAATACCGACACGCCCCTGATAGCCGGTATTATTACAGTGGTGGCAACCGCGCCCGTTAAGGTACTGACGCGACGAGCTGCCCGGCTCCATGGTTTCTAACCAGGCTTTTTCCTGATCGTCCGGCTCGTAGTTCTGTGTACAGTGCGGGCAAAGCTTTTTAATCAGCCGCTGCGCCAGTACTGCTCTGAGGGAAGAAGCGACCAGATAGCTATCAACGCCCATATCCATCAGGCGTGCGGCTGCCGACTGCGCATCATTGGTGTGCAGTGTCGAAAGTACCATGTGACCTGTCATTGCTGCCCGCAACCCGATCTCTGCCGTCTCGTGGTCACGCATCTCACCAATCAGAACGATATCCGGATCCTGACGCAGAGCCGCACGAAGTACGGTCGAAAATTCGAGACCCACTTTGGTATTTACCTGGACCTGGTTAATTCGCGGAAGTCTGTACTCAATAGGATCTTCGGCGGTGATAATTTTCTTTTCGGCCTGATTCAGCTGAGTCAGTGCCGCATAAAGCGTTGTTGTTTTACCCGAACCTGTCGGACCAGTAACAAGAATCAGTCCGTGCGGACGCGCAATCAGGTACTCAAAGCGTTTCCTGATCTGATCTCTCATACCCAGTGATGCCATGCTCAGAATGCCGCCACTCTGATCGAGCAGACGCATAACCACCGACTCACCAAACTGCACCGGCATCGTCGACAGACGTACGTCGATATTCTTATTGCGTACGCGGATGTTAAAACGACCGTCCTGCGGTAAACGTTTTTCTGAAATATCCAGACCCGACATGATTTTTAAACGCGACACCAATGCCGAGGCAACGCGTTTTTCTTTCATAATCTGTTCTTGTAACTCGCCATCAACACGCAAGCGAATACGCAACTGGCTCTCTTCAGGCTCGATATGAACGTCCGATGCTTTTACCTGTACGGCGTCTTCAAAGAGGCTCTGCAACAAACGTACGACAGGAGCCTCTGACGTATCAGAGCTTGAAACAATGGCATTGATATCGAAGTCGCTGCTCTGTAATTCACCCGCCAGTTCACCCGCAATGGAAGCCATCTGCTCCTGACGACGATAGACATTATCGAGAATAGAGAGCAGCTCATCTTCCTGAACAAACGCTGGCAGAACGGGCTTTTTAAGAATTCTCTGGAGATCATCAATAACCATCAGGTCAGTCGGATCGGCCATACCGACCATCATTCCGCCCGGCTCTTCTGACAATAGCAGGCAGCGATATCGACGGGCCTGAGTTTCAGGCAACTGCTGTATCAGCGCATTATCGAGACGAAAACGCGACAGATCGATAAATGGATAACCAAAGTAATCAGAAAGAATAGAAAGCAATTTAACCTCTGAGACAAAACCGAGATCCGTAATCGCTTTACCCAATTTTTTTCCGGTGCGCTTCTGCTCTACCAGCGCCATCTGCAACTGTTTCTGATCGATTAACTGCTTCTCAAGTAGCAGATCGCCGACACGAACTTTACGACGTAATCTTGCTTCCATGTTTTACTCCAGCAGCCCTTGCTGATATTTCACCCAGTCTTGCTGTGGTTTACTCAGAGGGTAATTTTCGGTGAGGAACTCAAGGCTTTGTTGTGCTGCGGCGGTTGCGCCAGCGTCTATTTGTGCCTGAGTACGGGCAATAGCCCACTGTGTATTACGCGGCTCCTGTTGTATCAGGCGCGAGTAGTATTCTGCGGCCGCCTGATACTGCCCAAACATATGCAGGCCCGGTGCAATCGTACTGAGCCAGATGCGACTCTGATTCGTGGCGTATTTTTCGGACGCAGCAATAAACTCATCACGCATCCCCTGCTCCAGATAAATACGGGCCTGCAGTGCGGGATACTCAATCGCGGTTCCCAGCTTGATCGCCTCATCCAACTGAGACAGTGCCCGTTGCCAGTCTCCATTGCGATAGTAGGTCACAGCCCGGATATAGAAGTTTTCTGGGTCCAGACGTCGTGTCACACTCGCACTTGCTGCGTTAGCGTCTTTTGCAATGGAGGCTTCTGTGGAGTGGGCTTCTATGGCGGAGACTTGCACGGATGCTGCTTCAGGCTCGTCGACCACCAGAGCTTCGGGAATTGAAACTGGAGCCTCTGATCTGGCTTCAGCAGGTTGGACGACCGCGGCAGGTGGCGACTGTTCCTGAGCGGCTACCTCTTCAAGAAATACTGAATTACCTGCCACTTCAGGTTCTGGTGCAATGGCCAACGTAATTGTTTCGGGTTGCTGCATTTGCTGCGTCTCTCTGCCTGTGTCGCTGAAAGGCATCTCTGCTGGGCCAGACACTTCAGCAATGACGGGAACAACGGCTGGATTCGTTCCCGTTACAGGAATAACAGGTATAGAACTGCGATTAATTACAGACGGATCAGACTCAAAATACTGACTGAAATACAATACAAACACAGCAGCAAGAATAGAGATCACAAGTGCAGGCCATATCATCACACGATGGTTGTACTCGTGATCGGCATAGCCAATAATTTCTCCGGGTGTGACTTCTCGCTGACCATCGAGATCTTTCAGAACCTGATGTATAAGACTCATAGTTCGCTCCTTATAGCCCGATAACGAGTTTCAGACGTTCACGCCATGCGATCGGTTGTTGAATACTTTCAGTGTCTGCTGCCGCCTTTTCTACATGCTGAGCATGGATGGCCTTACTGCCCTGACCGAAGGCCACCAGCAAGCATTTGGCGGCCAGAACATTGACCAGCCTCGGTGTACCACCGCTGCTGATCCATAAAAATCGAACGGCCCCCCGTGTAAACAACGGCTCACCACGGTAGCCTGCGCAGACCAGTCGGTGATTCAGGTAATGACTGACACTCTCAGGCGTACGTAACGCTTCAATATGAGCGGACGTGGTGATGCGCTGGCGCAGTTGCCGGAAGCGTTGCTCACTCAGGATATCGTCTAATTCAGGCTGACCGAAGAGAACGATCTGGACCAGTTTCTGACGTTCTGTTTCGAGGTTGGAAATGAGTCTTAATGCCTCCAGCGTTTCTGCTGGCAAACATTGGGCTTCGTCAATGACCAGGACCAGGCGCCGTCCTTCCTGAGCGATATTAAGAAGATAACGCTGAATATCCGCCCTCAGCTGGCTCAGTCTAGAGTGGCCAGATAATCCGAGCTCATCTCCGATTGCCAGCCAAAGTGCTGTGGGAGATAGCGTCGGATTAGGAATATAAGCAGTATCACTGTTAACTGATTCAAGGTGATTCAGAAGACGCCGACACAACAATGTTTTTCCAGTGCCGACTTCTCCAGTGACTTTGATAAAACCTTCACCGCCAGCCAGTGCATACTGAACGGCTTCAAATGCTTCGTCATGAGACTCAAGGCCGACGTAAAATCCGGTATCCGGCGTCAAAGAGAAAGGGGTGTCACTCAGTCCATAATGTGACTCGCAAGCTTGCTTGATCTCAGTAACATCCATCTCACCACTCCGGCAATAACACGCGAGAGTAACGGCTGTTGAGCTGCTCTATACGCTCCGCAGGTAACTGTGTACCGATAATTCGGGGCTGAATAAGAATGACCAGTTCACTCTGGACTGTCTCGCGGCGCGTCTGACGGAACAATGCACCCAGCACAGGAATATCTCCCAGTACCGGTACCTTGTGCACAACATCGTTTGACTTGTTCTGCATCAGTCCGCCAATAACAACGATCTGGCCTGAGCGGGCACGAACAATAGAATCTGTCTCGCGAACGGTACTGGCTGCGACCGGCAACGAATATTCATCATCGTTCAGCTGGATACGTTTCTGTTTTTCCTCGACTTCTGTCACGCTCGGATGAACGTGCAGGGTAATGTCTTCGTCATCACCAATCTGTGGGGTCACATCGAGAGCAATACCCGAGAAAAATGGCGTCAGCTCAATTTTAGGGGTATCCGAGGTGCCTGTTACCGTTGCCGTCGTTGTGCGGGTCACGTCGGTAACAAAATATTCGTCGTTACCGACTTTGATCACTGCTTTCTGATTATTGACGGTGGCGATACGTGGACTAGAAAGTACCTCGACATCACCTTGTGTTTCCAGAAGGCTCAGGGCACCGGCAAAGTTACCTGCATCGATATTGAGACTGAAAATACCAGCCAATTCATTCGGGTCATTTAAAGCAGTTGAGGTTTGTGTTGCCCAGACGTCATTCTTTCCCGTCTGTGCCGCAATCGTATTCCAGTTAATACCACTCTGGTAACCGTCACTGAGTGTGACTTCTACTATTTTTGCTTCGATCAGAACTTGCTTCTGTACAGTCAGCTCAGCCTGCTCCAGGTATTTCTGAACCTGAGTCAGTGTTCCAGGCATTGCACGAGCAATGACAAGGCCAGCATGCGCATCAACGACGACGGAGGCACCTTCCTCTGAAGCCATCATAAGAGACAGTGTCGAACGCAGGTCTTTCCAGAATTCAGAGCCGGTCAGTGTCTCTACTTCTGAGGAATTAGTCTGATTACCGTCGTACTCGCCGAACACAGAGGTCGCTGCTCCGCTGTTCTCTGCGTCAGAACTGGTCATACCACTACTGACCTTCATACCTGAACGGCCTGAACGCATGACATTTAGGTAGTTAATCGGAAATATGCGGGTTTGCGCAGCCTTAGGAAGAATCTGCACGCCATATCCAGATTCATTAAAGTCGTACCCGTAAATATCACGAACAGCCATCAGGGCTTCACGGACAGTTACGTCTTTAAGGTTTAAAGAGATTTTGCCGCTGACATCCGGATGAACAATCATATTCATCCCAGTACCTTCGACCAGGCTGTTGAAGAATGCCGGTGCAGGCACCTGATTGGCAGTGACATCAAAACGCTCTTCAGCTTTTTCTGGCAAGGCGATTTCTGGCATCAGGCTTTTCGGGTCCAGGCCAGCCAGCATAGGAGCATCTGCTTCGAGTAATTTCTTTGGTGCAGCTGGTCGCTCTGCTTTCTGATCTGTCTGCTTCTGCGTATAGGTCGTCGCGCATGACGCCATAAGCAGGCTGGCAACAATCACAGCAGCTCGGTCGAACCTTGTATTTCTAAATATTCTCACAGTCTGCATCCTACTTACCAGAATGTTTCGTATTACTAAGTAAAGACAGTGTTTTAAGTTTCTGCCTGTATTTCAGAACAACTTTGCCTGATGTAATTTTCACAACCCGGGCACCGGAAACGATATCGCCCTCTTTCACTAAGTTGCCGTTAATTACCGCAGACGCTCCGTTCTGACTCATTTTTATCTGTTGTAGCGTAAAGCTTGTTCTCTTTACTGCTGATTGCTCAACCGCTGCAGGAGCGAACTGTGGCGGCTTCATCGGATCACTGGCCGCCATCGCATTCAGGAAAAGTCCGCTCAGGCAAAGCGCCATAACGACTGATCTAATCACTGAGAATCTCCTCACGGGTACTGAGGGTAAAGACTTCAAGATAAAGCTCACCGCTGGGGTAGTTTTCAACCGTGTAGTCAAGCGACTGCCAGTAGAGTTTCCATGGCATCGAATCCAGACGTTGCAGATAACTCATCAGCGACGGGTAGTCAGCGGACATGCGAATTTTCATGCCATGGCGGTAAAGGTCGACGTCACTGTATTCAGAGCCGAGCGCGATGCTCTCGCCCTCACTATTCTCGAGACTGATCAGCTTGAGCCGGGTGTCCTGAGTCATCATCGATTCCAGTACCGATGGCATATTTTCAGGGGCGACCAGGGTATCGGTAAGACTCTGAATCCGCTCATCTACGACGGCTTTCTGGCTCAAAACTTTTTCTATGTCATCGCGCACAGCATCATTCGGGTCAAGCACTGGCGTACTGCGTAAACGCTGCAAATGAGCCTCAAGACGTAATGCGTTAGACTCAAGTTCGTTAGCTTGCTTACGTTCATTCAGTGCCGTGGTCCAGATGGGGCCTGCGATAAAAAACAGAACGACAGCCGCAATCACAACATGCGCTGTGATCAGTACAAGCTTTCTCTCGCGGGCGCTCAACTCACGATACTTTTCCAGCCCTGAGACAATACGAGGGTCTTGCCACCAGATAATTTTCATAAGACCCCCTCCCTCGCACGACGCATCAACTCGGCAGACGTCAGTGCCGCATTACGAGGCTCCGCCGGCTTTTCTTTTTCTCGCGGACGGGTATCCAGCTTGAAGGTCAGCCAACGGCTGTCTTCCTGTTTGCGGACATCGACGAAACGGAATGCCTGTTCAGAAAAACCGCTGCGCTTAAGAAGGTCAGAAACGTAACGAGAGATTTTCGCCGGATCATCGGTAAAGCCTGAGATATTGATGTGACGCCCCTCGTCGTAGAAGGCGAAACTCTTGAGCCAGACTCCCCGGACATCCTGATCCCCTAACTCTTTCACCATGGTGGTGAATGACGTGCTGCTATCGAGTTCCTGTTGAGTCAGATAGCGCAGAACTCGCTGACTGCTTTCAAGATCTTCACGGAGTTTGGTGCGCTGAGCGACAAGAGCATCATCCAGTTTCAGTGGTGGACGCTCACTTTCAATATTAGCGACCTGCTGCTCGACAATGGCCTGGCGCTCCTGCATGCCTTCCAGTCGGTGCCCTTGCCAATGCCAGTTAATCACCAGACCGAGAAGAACAACGACCGCAATACCAACATGCAAGCCAGCACCAATCAGAATCATCTTCAGATCATCAGGGATCTTAGGAGGCTGAAACTCGTCCAGATAGAAATTGACCCGTTGTTTAATTTCCCAGCTCATAGCTAAGCGCCCCTCCGAGTGCAACGGCCAGAGACGCCGTGAGTGGGCGGTCATCTTCCTGACGGTTAAAGGAGTTTTCCAGCGACATCAGGCGGACGGGCGTATTCACACGCTCTTCCAGCTCGCCCAAGGCATCAGTCACATCAACAAGATCAGACTTCAGCATCCACAACTGAGAAACTGCACCTAGCCCCAACTGACTTTCGAAATAATCCATGGAGCGTTGTAACTCGAGGGCAAGCACATCAATGCGGCTGTTTGGCTGCATACTCAACCCACCCTCTTCGACATTAAGCGAGCTGAGGCCAAGGTCGTCGGTTCCCAGAGAAATCTGACGAGTGAAATAGAGTGCGCCGTCGCGGTAGAGATAAATGACACCGCTACTTCCTTCGAGGCGAACGACCGCGACGCTGTCCTCCGGCTCAATGCTTGCCAGAAGATTCAGAACCGCCAACTCATTGATGATGATCTGCTCTAACTGAAGATTGCTATCGCGGCAGAATTCAACGATTTCCTGCAGATATGCCCTGTCAGTAATCGCGGCAAACGCCATGCTCATTCGCCCACGATACGCATCGCCGGGAAGAGGAAATGCCTGCAGCACCTTATCAGCCGCTGGCGCTCCGACCAGCTCATCGATACGAAAACTCAGTGCATCCGTCAGCTCTTCCGGTGGAACAGGAGGAGCATCCACAAGCTGCAAGTCATAGCGTTCGCTATCCATGCAGACCACGGTCGGCGAACCCGCCAGCCCCTGAGCCTCGATCCATTCTGATAATTCAGCAAAGCCTGACTCATCAGCCTCTGCGATATAGCTGGAGACGACCCCACGCTGAGTGCGGTGTACAGCCCAGGCCCGACCATGATTGATCTCTATTCCCAGACATCCCTGCGCAGTTCGACGTTGTTTCAGCCACGGCAGCTGCATGGCAACCCTCACACAAATTCAACTTACTGAATCTGAGTGTAGACCATGGTGGGAAAAGCGATGGTCTGAGACGACACGCCTGACTATAATGACCCCGAGCCGACCCAGTAAGTGGCCCAAAGCAACAAAATCCCTATTCTGGTACGTCGAGTACACCACCCCCTACTTCCGGATTTCCAGCGTGTTTCATATCGTTCTTTTCGAGCCAGAGATTCCACCCAATACGGGCAATATAATTCGTCTGTGCGCTAACACAGGCTGTCATCTGCACCTTATTGAGCCCCTGGGCTTTGATATGGAAGAGAAAGCATTGCGCCGGGCGGGTCTGGATTACAGCGAGTGGGCCAGCGTAAAGATACACAAAGACTACGAAGCGTTTGTTGATTGCGAACATCCACAACGCCTCTTCGCTCTGACTACAAAAGGTAAGACCCGTCATTCTGATGTTGCTTTCACCAAGGGGGATTATCTGATGTTCGGACCAGAAACCCGGGGCCTGCCCGAGGATGTCCGCCTGACGATTCAAGAAAAAGACTGGCTGCGTCTGCCCATGCTGTCACACAGTCGCAGTATGAACCTGTCGAATGCCGTAGCCGTCATGGTCTATGAGGCCTGGCGCCAGCTTGGCTATGAGGGTGGACAATAAGCCAGAAGTGAGAGTCTTACAGAAACAAAAACGCCCCGATCTTCGGGGCGTTTTTGTTGAAGCAGCATTATCAATGCGTTGGCTGTTCGCCAGCTTGCTGAGCCTGAGCTTCTTTAACGCGCTGCTGATACAGAGCATCAAAGTTGATCGGCGCCAGCATCAGCGCAGGGAAACCGCCTTTGATCACCAGGCTATCGACGTTTTCGCGCAGGTATGGGAACAGAATATTAGGGCACATGGCACCCAGCATCGGACCCATCTGCTGCTCTGGAATATTCGCCACAACGAAGAGACCACACTGAACCAGCTCAACCAGGAACGCGGTATCGCCGTCGTTCTTTGCTGTTACGGTCACTTTTACAGACACTTCATAGTGCTGTTCATCGACTTTACGACCATTGGTGTTCAGGTCGAGCTTTACTTCTGGCTTCCACGGCTTGGTAAATGCCGCTGGAGAGTTAGGTGCTTCGAATGACACGTCTTTGGTGTAGATACGCTGAAGAGCGAACTGCGCCTGTTCTTTATTTTCGGCCATTGGTTGGTTCCTTATCAGATTTAATTCTTAACGACTGGCAGATTCTGGCTGTTCCATTCCATCATGCCGCCTTTCATACGTACAGCGTTGAAGCCTTTCTCACGCAGCATCTTACCTGCCATGCTAACGGTCTGGCCTGTTTTGCACACCAGTACAATGGGACGCTCGCGCTCTTTGTCCAGCTCACTCATACGCTGAGCAAGACTGGCATACGGAATGTTGACCGCATTCACAAGATGACCTGCTTTGAAGTCGGCCTTGTCGCGGATATCCAGAACCAATGCGTTCTGGCGGTTGATCATAGTCGTCGCTTCAGCGGTGGACACAGTCTGCCCGTTGCGGCGGTTATTATCCCAGAGCAAAGCGATCAGAAACGCTGCCCAGATACCTACCAGCCACCAGTGATTTACGACAAATTCAATGTACTGATCCATTAGCCTGTCTACTGTCTTTCAATATGGAGGCCGGAGTATACCGTCACTGGCGCTATGCCTCCACCGCCGGCGCATTGTCATTCCTGTATATGACAATTATTCGTGGGCGCTTTGTTCAGTGTCGCACGGGGGTAAGGTATACTGCCGTTTTGCTGTAATTCTGAGTGTACGGACATGACCACGCGACCAAAACCGACCGCCCTGATTATTCTTGATGGCTGGGGCTACCGCGAAGAAACCGCGAACAACGCCATTGCCAATGCTAATACCCCAACCTGGGATCGCCTTCTCGATGAGTACCCGAACGCTCTGATTCAGACCTCAGGCGAGGCCGTTGGCCTGCCGGATGGCCAGATGGGTAACTCTGAGGTTGGCCACATGAACCTGGGTGCTGGTCGCATCGTGTATCAGAACTACACTCGCATTAACAAAACCATCCGCGATGGCGAGCTGACCAGTAATTCTGCTCTCGCAGCGGCGATGGACAAAGCGGCAGAGACAGGCAAGGCCGTGCATCTGCTTGGTCTGTTATCACCGGGCGGTGTTCACAGTCATGAAGATCACCTGATTGCTCTGCTTGATATGGCCAAAGAGAAAGGTGTCAGCAAGGTCTGCATCCACGCGATTCTCGACGGCCGCGATATGCCACCACGCTCAGCCGAGCCGTCGCTCAGCAAAATTGAAGCGCATTGTGCGACACTTGGTAATGCCTCGATTGCAACGGTCATTGGCCGTTTCTATTCGATGGACCGCGATAACCGCTGGGATCGGGTCGAGCAAGGCTACAATGCGATGACACTCGGTCAGGCTGAGTTTTCCGCACCAACAGGTGTTGATGCGCTGAAAGCCGCTTACGAGCGTGACGAAAACGACGAGTTTGTTAAAGCCACTGTGATTGGCGACCAGCCGGGCAAAGTGGAAGACGGCGATGCCATCATCTGCTTTAACTTCCGCCCAGACCGCGCCCGTGAAATCACCCGCGCGTTTGTCGAAGGTGATGAATTCAAAGGCTTTGAGCGCCAGGCTCACCCGGCCCTGTGCGACTACGTCATGATGACGGAGTACGCCGCTGACATTCCAGCCAGCTGTGCTTTTCCGCCGGAAAAGCTGGTCAATGGCATTGGCGAATACATTTCTGACAAAGGCATGAAGCAACTGCGTATTGCTGAAACAGAAAAATACGCCCACGTGACCTTCTTCTTCTCAGGCGGTCGCGAACAGGAGTACGACGGCGAAACCCGTATTCTTGTGAAGTCACCAGACGTTGCCACTTACGACCTGCAACCCGAAATGAGCGCCCCAGAGGTCACCGATAAACTGGTCGACGCCATTAAAAATGGGGGTTACGACCTGATCGTCTGTAACTATGCAAACGGCGACATGGTCGGTCACACCGGTGTCTACGACGCTGCTGTTAAAGCCGCGGAATGCATTGATGACTGCCTGCAGAAAGTAACTGACGCGATTCTGGAAGTGGGTGGCGAGTGCCTGATTACTGCCGACCACGGCAATGCCGAGCAGATGTTGGATGAAAATGGCCAGGCGATGACTCAGCACACCACCGGCCCAGTGAATCTGATTCACGTCCACAACCGTGCGGAAGGTGGCCTGAACACCGGACGCCTGTGTGACGTATCACCTACCCTTCTTGATATTATGGGCGTCGAACAACCGGCTGAAATGACCGGTGTTTCGCTACTGACCAGGTAATCCAGACTTACGACCTCATGCTACGTTCTGTTGTTGTCATCCTGACTATGATCATCAGCCTGACCGTTCAGGCTGATGACCAGGCACGTCTGGATCAGATCAAAGCCGAAATCAAAAAGCTGCAAAGCTGGCTCACAGAAGCCCGAGAAGAGCATGATGAGCTGCAACAACGCCTGCGCAAATCCGATCAGGAAATAGCCGCGCAGATCAAAGAGATAGAAGCTACCCGCGCTCGTTTGCGTGAGGAGCAGATTCGCCTAAAAAAGCTTCAGGCGGAGCAGGCCCAGGTTCGTCAGCTCCGTAACCGCCATCAGAAACTATTAAGTGAACAGATACGCCTTGCCCGACAGATGGGTGATGAGGCAGCCATACGCTTCTGGCTCGCTCAGGACGATCCAGCCCAGAACCAACGAATGACCCGCTATTTCGGTTATTTCAACCGTGCCCGCCTTGAAAACCTCAGTAACACCATCGCCGAACTGAACCGGTTGGATAATCTCGAAGTCCTGATCGCAGAGCAGGAAGCTCAGTTACGCGAGAGTGATGCGCGCCTGACGCGGGAAAACAAACAACTCGAGACGCGCCGCGCAGAGCAAGAGACCCTGCTCGCTAAGCTTGATCGCCAGATGAGCAGCGAAAGTGAACGTCTGAAACAGCGCGAAGCTGACCGAAAACGCCTCGAATCCCTGCTGGCCGAAGTTGAAACACTGGTCAGTAACAGCCCGCGACATAACGATGAAGTGCCGTTCCGTAAGATGCGCGGCAAGCTCCCCCGACCACTTGCCGGCCCTGTAATCGCTGCATTTGGCAACCGCAATGGCCCCAATGCACGTTGGGAAGGCTGGAAGATAGGCACACGGGAAGGCGCAGACATCCGCGCGATACATCATGGCCGGGTTGTATTTTCTGAATGGCTCCGGGGCTTTGGTCTGCTGTTAATTCTTGACCACGGCGATGGCTACCTCAGCCTTTATGCTCACAATCAGACCCTGCTCAGGGACGTTGGCAGCTGGGTAAATGGTGGTGAAATTATTGCGACCGCCGGGAAAAGCGGCGGACAACAGAGCGCCGCCCTCTACTTTGAGATTCGTCATAAAGGTCAACCGCAAGACCCGGCGGCCTGGCTGAAGCGCGGATAAAACAACCAGATTAAGAAGAAAAACGCCTCTGAACAGGCCATTCTTAACAGCCAGACAGTTTTGTGCCATGCTTGCGGCACGTTATACAGAGCGAGTGAACATGCTAAGGAAACATCTGCTCCGCCCCTTGATTGCCAGTGCAGTCATCGTTATGCCGTTATCAGGTATCGCTGAAGAGACCGCAGTAGATATCACAGAGGATCAGTCGGCGATTGAAAGCAGCCCGCAAATCCAGCAGGAACTGCCCCTTCAGGATCTTCGCACGTTCACCGAAATATTCGAACGCATCCGCAGCTCGTACGTTGAAGAGGTCGATGACAAGACGCTTTTCAACAATGCCATTAAAGGCATGCTCAATTCTCTCGATCCGCACTCCGCCTACCTTCAGGAGGAAGACTTCTCCGACCTCCAGGAAAATACCTCAGGCAAGTTCGGCGGCCTTGGTATTGAAGTCGGCATGGAGAACGGCCTGGTTCGTGTCATTACACCGATCGACGATACCCCGGCACAACGTGCAGGAATACGCGCTGGCGACCTGATCGTCAGCCTCGATGGCGAACCCGTGATGGGCTTATCACTGAGCGATGCCGTTGAACTCATGCGCGGCGAACCCGGTACGCCGATTACGTTAGAAGTACGCCGCAAAGGTGAAGCCGAACTTCTCAGTTTCACGATTGAGCGCGCGGAAATTAAAGTGGCCAGCGTCCGTACCGAAATGCTCGACGGCGAAATAGGCTATGTCCGCCTGACGCAATTTCAGGAAAACACCGGCATTGAACTTCAGGAAGCGCTGCGCGCCTGGCAAAACGGTTCTGACCTCAATGGCCTGATTCTGGATATGCGTAACAATCCGGGCGGAGTACTCCAGGCCGCAGTTGTTGTCGTCGATACCTTTATTTCAGAAGGCCTGATCGTCTACACCGAAGGGCGCTCGCATATGTCAGATGTCCGCTACGAAGCGCGCAAAGACACTCTGGTGCCAGACATCCCTATTGTTGTGCTAATCAACGGTGGTTCTGCCTCGGCGTCAGAAATTGTCGCTGGTGCTTTACAGGATCACAGCCGTGCCGTCATCGTGGGCACTCAATCCTTCGGCAAAGGCTCCGTTCAGACGGTTCTGCCAGTTTCAGAAACCGCTGCGGTCAAACTGACCACAGCCCGCTACTTCACACCGGATGGCCGCTCTATTCAAGCGCAGGGTATCGTGCCGGATATCGTCGTCGAGCAAAGCGAAGTGACGCCAAGTGAACAACAGTACTACAAAGAGTCTGATTTACCCGGGCACCTTGAAAACCCTGACGGCGAAGTCACTTCAAAGAACAGCAAAGAGAGCCAGAAAGAAAATAAGAGCGATGATCTGATTCGTCGTGATTTCCAGCTTTATGAAGCACATACACTGCTCCGTGGTGTCTCGATTCTTAGCCCTAAGAAAGCCAGAAGCAGCAGTCCTACTGCCGAATAAGGATGAACCGCGCGGTGATACGAAAGCCTCTCTCTGCGCTTTTTCTGGCGCTTATTGCACTGTCCGCTCTACCGGTGATTTCTTCACCGGCGAGCGCCGCTGAAAGCAGTACGCCGACCCTCATTATCATTATCGATGATGTCGGCAACAACGGTCCGTTAGGTGACCGCGCTGTCGCGCTTCCCGGCCCGGTAACACTGGCATTTCTGCCTCATACCCCTCACGCAAAACGTCTCGCCAATAAAGCGGCGGAGAATAACAAGGGCATCATGCTTCACGCCCCTATGGCTAACGCCACTGGGGCAGCTTTAGGGCCAGGTGCCCTGACTCAGGACATGACACCCGCTGAACTTCAGGAAATTCTGTCCGAGAGCCTGGACTCAATTCCTCATGTGCAGGGGGTTAACAACCATATGGGCAGTGTTCTAACCGCGGATCAGACCGCCATGAGCAGTATTATGAAGGTGGTTCAGCAACGCGGGCTGTATTTTATCGATAGCCTCACTAACCCCTTGAGCGTGGCCGAAAGTGAAGCTCAGCAGGCGGGAATACCAACAGACCGGCGCGATGTCTTTCTCGATAATGACCGCAGTCTGGACGGGCTTTTCCAACAGTTTCAACGCGCAATGGATATTGCAGAGCGTAAAGGCAGCGCCATTTTAATCGGTCACCCTTACCCTGAGACACTCGATTTTCTCGAAGTCGTTTTACCCGAGTTGATCGCATCCGATGAAGTGATTATTACCCGCGCAGATCAACATCTTCAGGAAGAAGCGTGGTTGAACTCTGTTCACACAGCCGATAAAGCTGAGCTGAAATCCAGACTCGAGCTGCGGTTGCCTCTGCCAGTAAAGAACAAGGCAGAGGCTCAACTTAGCAACCTTAGTTATCAGAACTGATAACCCATCCCAAGGTTGAAACCGCTGCCTGAATTAATATCACCACGGCTTTCAGCGTCGTCATTCTGCATCTGAACATCCGCCTTAAATACAACGTCAGGATGCGGATAATAATTCACCCCAAAATCAGTCTGAGCGGCGTTATCGTCTTCTTCCTGAGACCAGTTACTCTGACGAGCAAAAACGCCCCACTTTTCGCCTAAGCGCTGCGAGACCTCAACATAGCCGCCATACTGTTCGGACTTGCCTGCTGCTTCGGCGGCATCGCCTGCAAGGTCCCAACGGGCATACAGCGCCGTAAAGGTTGTGTCTTTAAGGGTGTAAATCACGTGACCGCCCAACAGTAATGCAGAATCGGCATAGGACTCCTCGGCACTCTGATCAAGGTCTGGCTGGTACTGGGTATAACCCGCAACTTCGAGGCCCGTAATACCACGGTAACGTAAGCGAGCCGTGATAGCAGGATCAAATACCGACGCATACGACGACTTCTGTTTGCCCGCTTTCAGATCAAAGGGATCTGCGGCGTCGTTGGTGGTCGGATCTTCGGTTTTAAATCCTTCAGTAATCAGGACATCGTAGCTCAGGCCGTTATCGAGCGTATCTGACAGTGAGATACCCGCACTGTACCAGGTGGATGGAATAACCGTGGTCTCGATAATCGGACGCTCTGTTCCGTAAAACGTCGGTGGCTCATGTGTTTCATTGACAATACCGAGCGGCATCAACATAACACCGGTACGGAACTGGGCGCCATTGAGAACATCCATTTCGATATAGGCCTGCTCAATTTCTACCGCACCATACTGACTGCCACCACTGACCAGAGTGTGCTCAACTTCAAACTCAGAAACAAAGCGGATCGAGTCTGAATAATCGTAACCTACGAACAGCACCAGTCGATGCAGATCAATCTGACGCTTATCTTCGTCGTCGGTACTCAGATTGTTGTAGTGCAGCTCGCCATAACCGCCAAGGTGAACCTGCTTCGTCGACTCCTGAGCCAGGCTTTCATCCATAGTATCCGCGAGCGCACCCAGCCTCTCATTTAATATAGACTCAAGCTCAGAGATACGCTGTTCAAGCTCTGCGCGCGAGACCGGCTCATCTGCTGCTTCCTGCGCCGATACGTTCCCAACCGCGAGTGAACAAATAGCGAGCGACAGCGTTGCCAGCATCGGATTACAAAAATGCCCGTGTTTTTTCGTGTTCGTTTTCATTGTGTATGTCCTGTATCTGATCCTGTTGAGGGCACTATTTATTAATCGCCATCACTGAAATTAATACCCAGTTCTACGGCCAGGGCATCGGGAATTTCTCGTTTAAAGTTGCCATCCAATAGTCCGGCTGCGGTATAAAAATCGAGATTGCTCTGATCAATAACCGCTTCGTAGACTCGTTCAAAATTATCCCGCACGCTCAGTAACGCGGACTCTTCCTGGGCCGCCAGCATAAGAGAGGCAAGCGTGACAACTGAATCACCACCACCTTCAATAATGACCTCAGTCGCTTCCATTGTTGCCTGCATCAGTGCCCAACTGGTGCCGGATATCTGGCCAGCCTGATCAGCCACTGTTCTCTGCTTCAGATAGTTAAGATGTTCTTGTGCACTGGTCAGAAGCAGAGTCAGTGGCGCCGAGCCATCATCCGTCGCGCCACGAAGAAAGCGCTCGCGGTAAGCTTCACCGGAGTTCTGATAATCACTTGTCCACCCCTGATAAAAGTCATTGGCATAGTTCGCCTGCAAACGGGCCAGCCCCTCCAGAACGTCACAACGTCGGGGCTCTGTAATAAAACCGGCAACGATGTCTGAATCAGTTGTGCTTTCAGAGGCGTCTTCAAACAGAGCGACTTCTAAGGCCAGCAGGCCTACTTTAGTAAAACTCAGCCCCTCAAAGTACGCGTCGTTTAATGTTTCACTGCCAGAGGCTGACTCATTGATTTCTGTACGCACGGTTGAGATGTAGTCATTACCGCGCTGACGCAACGAATCAATATACAGATACCCTGGCGTCAGCAGGTTATCGTCCGGCGGTCCAAACAGAAACGGGAGTACGCGATACCAGCTGACACTGCTTTGTTGCCAGGCCGTCTGAGCCTGTTCGAGCCTTTCTATATCGGGGTCTTCGCAAAAACTAACGGTGGCAGACACCAGCGCATCAGCGTCAACAGCGAAAGCTTCTGTATTAGGAATCACTGTCTCATCGACAATGCGTGTCAGTGCGGTATTTAGCGTGTCATCAGTCAGAATGAGCGGATCATTTTTACGCTCACCACCACAGGCTGTGAGCGCTCCAGCCAGTAATATCGCGACTGCAATTCTGACATTATTTTTACGGTATCCGTCATCATTAGGGACGCAGCTGGGTAATGCTTCTGGCTTATTCAAAGTTGGTCAGCCTTTTCGGATTATCACAGGTTGAGATAAATGGTTATCGAAACGCAGATCTGAATAACTCTGACGCAACGATGTATTTTCTTGTTGGGATACGGGATCAATAAATCGCAATTCGCCCGCTGAATTACTCAGCACAAAACAATCATTTAATTCGCTGACGGACACACCGCACACATCGTGCATCTGAAAGTACCCCAGTAAAGTCTGCGAACTCACATGCCAGAAAACAGCGAAATTCCCTTTCGGAGTCGTCATACAGGCAACATCCGTCGAAGCATGTACCGCAACGCTGCCCATATAGTCATGGGCTCCCAACCACAGATTGTCCGGGGCAGGTAGGTAACTGAAATCTCCCTCGGGAGTCAGCACCGCGGCTAATGGCCGCGGATCGCTATCGGTCAACGCCTGACGCTGCACCTGCAAAGCGGCAACCACACTGCCCTCCTTGTTGATGGCAAGATGACGGATGCTTGCTTTCAGCTCCGTCAGGGTGTGGCGCTGACTGATTTCTCCAGTAGTTCTGTCGATGATCACCAGTGACGAACTCATCTCTGTGGCGTCGTTACTTCGCCCATCCTGTCCCGGAAAACGACCACCGTTAGCAACGACAAGGTGTATTCCGTCAGGCATCAGCAGCACTTCATGGGGCTCGGGGTCGCCCGTTTCAAACTCACGTAATTGAACGAAGCTTCTGGCATCACGAACACTGATCATGCCTTTGCCGTGATCAGGGTGGCCGGGAGAAAATATCGTTTGTGTCACGTATATTTCTGAGCCATCTTCACTGTAACAGGCGTGGCCCTGAAACTGACGTTCAGGGAGCGCGTAAAAGCGCGATAATTCTTCGCCAGTCGCTAGGTCAAAAATAATTCCCTCACTGCCCGGGCGGCGAGCCATCATCAGTATCGAATGGCTATTTTTATCTGTAGGATTCAGGCACACCCCGTGACCGCGAAATGCCGTTTGCTCAAGGGCGGACGTTTGATTGCGGGATACAGAAGCAAATCCGGTCTGATCCTCAGATAGAACTGCTGAGCCCCAATATTCACTCTCCATCACCGAAGAGGAATAACCCAAAGCAAGGCCATGCAAAGGTAAAAGAACCGTACTGCCGAACACGCCTGATTTCAGGATCTGCCTTCTCGTCATCATGTCAGACGTCGCCATTCAGAGCGCCTCCACAAAGGCGATCAGTTGTCGCCGGGTATCTGCAGACATAGCCTCAAAAAGAGCCCGCGCTTTAGCTGCTTCTCCACCGTGCCAAAGAATCGCTTCTTCAACGCTACGGGCTCGCCCGTCGTGCAGTAGTGAAAGGTCTGCCCCCACGGTTTTCTGAAGCCCAATCCCCCACAAAGGCGCCGTTCGCCACTCAGAGCCCGTCGCCTGGAAGTCTGGTCGCTCATCAGCGAGCAAAGGCCCCATATCGTGCAAAAGAAAATCGCTGTATGGCCAGATACGTTGACCCACAAGGTGTGAAGCAGGAGCATTTTCAGAGGTCGTGAACGAGGGCTGGTGACATTGCTGGCAACCAGCGAGGTTAAACGCCATCTGGCCAGCGTTATGCTTTTCAGTCAGGCGTGCAGCAGGCGCACCGGTGTGACGCAGGAATTCGACGACTAACTCTAATAAATCAGCAGGAATTTCGAAGCCATCCGAATTATTGCCATTGGGTTGTTGCTGGCACAAAAGCTGGGCTGGAGTGCAGGGTTGCGAAGGAAACAGCGGATTAGAAATACCGATATCATCTGCAAACGCGGCGGCGACAGTGACTTCAAGATCGGGGCGATTCGCCTTCCAGCCAAAGCGACCGGGAACCGTCGCCTGTTCAGAGGCACTCCATACCTGGTTAACCCGACCTGAAATACCGTCTTTATTAGTGTCAGACGGATCAGCCAGAGCATCAATATCGGCTTGTTTAATGGCTGCAATCAGTCCGGTCCCAAACATGCCTGGTGCCTGACGCAGACTGAACAAGGTATCTGGATGCAGCGCACCATCACTTAACTGGCGCAAATCCAGTTGAGGTTTTCGCAATTCAACCACGCTACCGTCAGGATAGGTATGCGAGTGATACTGCCAGTCAATCCTCAGGTCAGCCTCAGGTTTCAGGTCGTCAGGACCGGGAGGTAATCCCAGCTGCGCTATCAGGCCCGTCGCTTGCGTTTGAATCTGTTGACCATAAGTGGGTTCAGGCACAGAACCCAGTTGCGGCTCTTCACCGGGAATACTCAGACGGACAAAGGCGGTAAAGACGGCTTCTGTATCGTCAGCTGGCAATGTGCCACGTCCACCTTCGATATGACAGCCAAGGCAACTGCGGGCATTAAACAACGGCCCCAGGCCATCGCGCGCGGTCGTGCTTGTCGGTGCCTTCACCCACGGCTGATGTGCTAACGCGCGCCCAGCATAAAAATCCGCCTTTTCTCCGTCCGTGAGCGTCGGAGCGGGTAAATCGAAGCGGGTCAGATGCGTCGTTGAATAGGTCGCAACACCGCCCGCCAGAATCTGTTGATCCAGCGTATTACTGTCGTTACAACCAACAAGAAGCGTCAGAGCCGCCAGCCCAGAACTGGCCGCTGCTAACGCAAAAAGCCGGCGAAGCGCCGGCTTTTTATTTACCACGGCAGACTTACTCGTCACAGCTCGCGGTTGGGTCTTCGGTATCACACGCCGACGCTTCAGGGTCTACGACGACAGATCCGTCGATACCTGCTTTTTCAGCGATATCTGCGATCAATGCCGATTGAGCGTTCAGGGCAATAATGGCTTGTGCCACCGCACTGGAAACTTCTGCGTTTTCTTCCATGATCTGAACATCAAACGGGGACCCCGCACGCGCCTGAGTATCAATGGCAACGTACTGAGTTTCGGTCGCCGCCAGGGCCACTGCGATCTCTGCAGCGAGTTCAGCTTCACCAGAATCCTTCAGCCAGTCATCGATACCGTAGCCATTCACCGCGTTGGTGGTCACATTATCAACGCCGTTCAGTGTGCTGTCATAACCGGCGTATTTCCCGTAGTAGCTGTTTGAAACGCCTTCAGCGTTCAGCCAGATATCACGGTGCGTGTTGTCAGAGAAACATGAGTGCTCGTCTTCCTGGGAATTCGCAGAGAAAGCGATCTGCATCCGCTCACCCGCCAGTTCACCTTCAGACAGCGTGCCCATACCGGTCAGAATTTCAGTTAATTTCTGCTTCGCCTGAGCTTCATTGGTGACTGTGGTAAATGCGGTACGGTAAGTCGCACCCGGTGCCCAACCATCGCGAACAGATTCAAGGTCAGCGATCAGCTTATCAACGGCCACTTCGAGGAATTTGTGACGACGGTGAGATTCGACAGAAGAATCGTAGGCGGCATCGACATTTTCATTCTCAGCCGCTTCGTCAGCATCATAGCTTGGCTGGAAGTCAATAATCGGGCGATCACCACCGGCCGCATAGAAAGAGTTATCTTCGTCAGCATCTTCTACATCGAGAACTTTAACTGCATCATCACGATCAGTGCCGTCTGTAGTCTCTTCGTTATCTTTGAGATCTTGGCCCCAGAGCAGGAATTCAATCGCATGGTAACCGGAGATCACATCATGCTCATCTTCAGCAGTGGCCGAATTTTCCAGTAGATCTGCATTGATCTCGATACTAGTGTTACCAATAATATTGGTTTCAGGGCTGGTTTCGTCGTAGTTGCTGCTATCGACCGCGCCACCACCATTAATACCTACACCGTTCGCAGTCACACCGATTTCGCTGTCGCCAAAGTCAGTCGTATTCACCTGAACGTAATCAATCAGCGCTTCACCCAGAGGCCAGGCGTTGATCGCCCCTTCAGGGCCGTCTTCGCTGCTGTAGTCGGTTGAATCAATCGGGCTGTTACGGAAACGGTAAACTTCAGTCTGACCGTATGGCTCACGAGCTACCAGCCAGGCGCGCTTCGCTGCCAGCAGGTTTGCTTCGCTCGGATCAGCACGGAAGGTAGCCAGGGCAGCTTTCAGCGCCTGAGCAGTCGTGACAGAGTCAGAATACGCGGCGTAGGCGATGTCGGCGTTGGTTTCCAGTACCTTACCTACGTTCTCGAGGTTCAGGATATCTTCCGTACTGCTGCTATTACTGCCACCGCAGGCGGCCAGTGTGAATCCGGCTGCGACAACGATCGCCAGTCGAGAAAGCTTCATATATTACTCCATCATCAGAGAGCCACTCAGGGCTTAAAAAGTGAAGTCACATTAAACTCAATGCGAATTACTTTCAATACCAAATGTAAGCTAGTGTCATGATTTAAATTACGATCATCTGCTACTATCACGTTATGCTCAGCAACTGACCCGAATAGTCGTATTTTTTATGGTGTGTACATGGTGTGGAATATGAAGCTCAGCCTGCTCGCAGCGACCGTTTTCTTATCAGCAGGCCTGACAGCCTGTGGCGGCGATAGTGGGGGTTCAGACTCCGCTTCGCCCGGTGACCTTGAGATTGAGGTGAGACCCCCAGAGGTAGGGGTAATAGGCCTGGGCGAAACCCTGTTCCACGACACCAACCTATCGCTGGAACGCACTCAGTCCTGCGCGACCTGCCACGACCCGGATCATGCGTTCACAGACCCATCTACAAATGGCAGCGGCAACGTGCGCTCTGCCTCCGTCGGTGATGATGGTGTATCTCTCGGCGACCGGAATACGCCAACCGCGCTGTATTCAGCCAGCATCCCGGAATTCACCTACGGTACCCATCAACGTTTTAACAGCCCAAGGGAAGACTATGTTGGTTATATAGGTGGCCAGTTCTGGGATGGCCGGGCAGCGACACTGGAAGATCAGGCCGGCGGCCCACCGCTGAATCCAGTCGAGATGAATATGCCCGACAAGGCCACTGTGATCGCTCGTCTGAGAGAAAATGCCAGCTACGAAGAAAACTTTACCGAACTCTTCGGCGCCAACATTTTTGATGATGTCGACCAGGCCTATGTTGCAATGACTCAGGCCATTGCAGCCTTTGAGCGCAGCGCTGACATGTCGCCCTTCAATTCAAAATACGACAAATTCCTCCGCGGCGAATACGAATACAGCCCGGTATCCAAAGCAGCATTGGGCAAGGCTCGCTTTTTTTCGCAGCAGTTTACAAACTGTGCAACCTGCCACCAGATCCGGCCAAATGGCAATGAAGGCGAGACATTCAGTAATTACGAGTTTCACAATATTGGTGTCCCGGTAAATACCGGACTTCGCACAGCAAACGGCAGCGATGAAGGCTTCACTGATACGGGTCTTGCTGCCATCGACGCTGTTTCAGACGAGCCTGATACGAGTGAGCTGGAAGGTAAGTTCCGGGTGCCTACCTTGCGCAATGTCGGCGTCACAGCGCCCTACATGCACAATGGAGTATTTCAGTCTCTGGATACCGTCATCCGCTTTTACGACCGCCACCTGACAAACTCAACTAACGGCATAAACCCGGAAACCGGCGTGGCATGGGCGGCACCTGAAGTTGCCGCAAACGTGAGTTTTCCGGAGCTACGTCAGGGCACAGCTCTGAGTGAGAACGATATCGAAGGGTTGGTCTGCTTCCTCTATAGCCTGACCGATGAGCAGTACGAACACCTGCTTCCCGAAGATGCTGATGAATGTGGACTCTGATCACCAGAGTCCACTTTCAGCAACTATTATAGCCAGCGTATTTTACGGAATAGCGCCAGCAGCCCCACAGCAATTGAGCCCATGGCCGCCAATAAAATAAAGTAGCCATTTTCTATTTTAAGCTCGGGAATGTATTCAAAGTTCATCCCGTAGAGGCCCGCCAGAAAGCCGAGAGGCACAAATATCGCTGTAATAACCGTGAGCACCTGCATCGTGCGGTTCAGCTGATGTGAAGCAATAGAAATATAACCATCAATTAAATCACCGCTGATGCTGTAGAAAATTTCCGCAAGCGTATAGAGACGGTCAAAACGATCATGAAGGTCAGTGATCGCGTGTCCCATCGGGTCGTCTTTATAATTCAGAGCCAGATACTCATCACTGCGCAGTTCATCGGTAATATTGCGGTGATAATTAAACAAGCGCCGCAGTTTTACCAGGCGAGTACGATAGGTCACCAGCTCGCGCATCAGGTCGTCGTTGCCGTCGTCTAGCAGAGCATCTTCGATATCGCTCAGGCGCTCTTCGAACTCAAGCAACGCATCAAGATACAGCCCCGCCGACGTATGCATAATTCGCAGAGCAAGAAACCCCGGGCCTTGCTTAAGTAACTTTGAGCCCTGTTCGGAAAACAATTTTTCAATACTGGCCGCAGGTTTTGGGTGACGGGTAACAAGGAAATTCTCACCGACAAAAAATGCGATGTTCTGCGAGTCATGCACCAACTCCGAGTTAAAGCTGGCAATGCCCCGATACAGTACAAAAGTGAAATCATCGAACTCTTCGAGTTTAGGCGGGTGACGATCACGCTGAGCATCCTGTACTGCCAGAGTATGCAGACCCAGGTTCTCTAGTAATTTGCGCTCACCGGGGACATCTTCTTCCTGAATGTCCAGCCAGAACCGACCTTCCCGCTGGCGTTGCCATTCGATTAATAATTCAGAGCCACCGGTACGTATCGAACCGTCCGTGCCTTCAAGCATACATCTGATCATACTGTTTCCTGTCTGTATTCTGCCGGTCAGAACAGCCGATGCTGCTGGCCAGCCTCCTGATCGAAGTTATGACCCGTAAACTGAAATATAGAATCAGCAATGGGTTTAAGTTGTTTTTCCAGATAGTGGTGATAGTCGATTGCGGATTGCCTGATCTCGGTTGGTTCCGGGCCATTCACCGTCATAACATAACTGATCCAGCCACCTCGCTCCTGATACTTCGCAGGACGTCTCTGTGCTTCTAACCAGCGATCCATCACCGCTGCCGCTTTCGCATGAGGAGGCCGGCTTTTCTGGTAATGCGGCAAAGGACGACGTAAGCGCTTGCGATACACCAGCAGTTCGTCACTCCCGCCATCAAACAGCTCAGTGACCTGATCTTTCAACCATTGGTTCCAGGGCTCGCCGCAGAACACTCTTCGGTAAAGCTCTTTCTGAAACTCACGTGCCAGAGGTGTCCAGTCGCTACGAACGGCCTCTAACCCCTTAAACACCAGCCTACTATCTTTTGCATTAATCCCGGCATACCGTTTCTTGCTACCGGTTTCAGCACCGCGGATAGACGGCATAAAGAATTGTCGGTAATGCGTTTCGTATTCCAGTTCAAGATAGCTTTTGAGCCCGAATTCGCCATTCAGTTCACTGGATAGCCAGCGATTAATGTCCAGCGCCAGTTGCTGCCCCAGTGCGTCTGCATCGCTATCCGTCAATTCCCGGTTGACCCAGACAAACACCGAGTCAGTATCGCCGTAAATGACCTGATAACCCTGTTCAGCAATGTAAGCCGTTGTGCGTTGAATAATGTCGTGGCCGCGTTTGGTGATTGAGGCCGATAACCGGGTGTCGTAAAAGCGGCAGCCTTCGGAACCCAGCACGCCATAACAAGAAGCCATGATGATTTTGATCGCCTGAGAAAGCGGCTGGTTGTTATGCTTTTTGGCCTCTTCCCTAAGTTCTCCAAGGTGGCGGATCAAGTCAGGCAGTATGTGCTTCTGACGATGAAACACACCGCCAAAATAACCGGGAACAGCCTCGGAATCAGGCACTCCTTCTCCCGCTATTAAGCCAACAGGGTCGATACAGAATGTCCGAATAATGGATGGGTACAGGCTTTTAAAATCCAGCACCAGTACATGCCGGAATAAACCCGGCTGGGAATCCATAACATAGCCGCCCGGGCTTTTTTCTGCGCTATAGCCATCGCCCATATTCGGTGCGACCCAACCGGCACGGTGCATACGCGGTAAGTACATATATTCAAACGCCGCGACAGAGCCGCCCATGCGATCCATCAACAGGCCGGTCATTCGTGAGCGCTCAACCAGAAAATTGAACAGATCTGTGTGCTCAAAAATACGCCAGACAAGCTCACAGTCTTTCAGGTTATAGGCCGCAAGCGACTGCTTGTCTTCAACAAACAAGCGCTCAATATCCCCGCCGCGCTCATCACCGTGAAGAAGTTTACCTTCACCCAACAGCTGATCAGCGACATCATCAAGGGCAAAGCTATCAAACTGCCAGGTCGCTGTTCGCAGACACTCTATTCCGTCAAGGATCACCCGCCCTGGCGTATGCAGGAAAATACGATCCGGATTCTGCGCAGACTGGCGCCAGTCCAGCAAGCTACCATCGCGGCCAAGCGCAAACGGAATATCATGCTCAGCGAACTTACGCTTAAGAAACGCCATATCAAACTGAATGAAATTCCAGCCGATCAGCACATCTGGATCATACTCTGCGATAACTTCCAGAAAACGTGTCAGTAAAGCAGGCTCATCTGCAACCGCTTCATAGTTATCACCTTCCCGGTTATCGCCTTCCTGGTCACTGATCATAAGAACGTGCGAAAACTCAGGCGCATAGAATGCTATCGAGAATAACCGGTCGGGTTGATCGGTCCGCGGAAATGAAGTTTCGATATCCACCGACAGGTAACGCAGGTCGGGGCGGTAATCACCAGGAGTAAGCTGGACGTCGGTCGCAGAGTGCCAGGTAGCGGATTGAGAAAAAGACGTCCAGTGCCCACCATGGATCTGAGCCGACCCAGCAATAAAACGCTCCATCAGATAACGATCGGTGGGGCGGATATCCAACTCATAAACCTGAATTTTCTGATCGCTCAGAACATCCCGCCAGCGGTATAGGTAAGCTGACGGAAGATAACAAGCCACTGCGTCTTCTCCGCTGAAAAGCTTCAACGCGACTTCACGCAACGTCACAGGCCAGCCAAGAGCAGTAATCACCTGCTGCGCGCGTACCCGATGCTCCGCCGGTATAAAACAGACGCACGGCTGCTCAATGCATGTGCGTACGGGTCCTTCAGGCGTAGACCACCAGAAAGTGAGTTGTGTTTTATCCCCCTCGTCCTGCCAGCGACTACTGAGAAGAAATGCGGGAAGCGGTGTGGAAAGCAATGTCGGAACCAGTGCCTATACTGAGAGCATCAAAGTGTATTTCAGGAGTCACTGCATGACCACACCTCAAATCAGTCAGGACCCAATGTATCTGATGCTGCGCAACGATAACGTCGAAGGCTTTAATCAGGCGCGCGAGTCCGGGCAATCCTGTGACCTTACCGGGTGTGATCTTCGAGGTCTGGATCTGCGCAAGCTCAATGTATCAGGCATGGACCTCACGGATACGTATTTTCGCGGCTCGGATCTGCGTGGAATTGACTTCCGAGGGTGCCAGTTAGGTGGAGCCAGCTTCGCTGACGCAAAAATCAGTGGCTGCTATTTTCCGCCCGAACTCAGTGCAGAAGAGATTCGTTTATCCGTCACTATGGGGACACGTCTGCGCCACAGTAGCAATATGTGACTCAGTTATCACTGAGCGACTGAGGCTGCTTACATCTCAGCCGAATCGGGTAAAGTAGTGTCATTAACGAATTGCTCACAGAAGCAAGAGAGGCACCATGTATCAGAATGGAACTGAACCCGCGACAGGATTCGAAGCGAACTCCCCCCGGCTACAGCAGCTCGCACGAGAGATGCTGCAAGGCTTCGCTTACTCGCAGAATGCTGTCACTTTCGAGTCTGTGGACGACCTCTATGAGCACTTTGACGAAGACACTCTGTTCCTTGTCAAAGATGGCATCATCAATATCTGCAGCAACGAGAATACCCTGTTTTCCTGTGAAGAAGGGGACCTGATCGGAATCAGTCAATCGTTCCACCTGCCATCACCGACACTGACGACTGACGGCTATGTCGAACTGCAACCGATTAACCGTGACGATTTCCTGCTACACATCTACAACGACAAGCGACGTCAGCACTGCTGGAGCCATTACCTGGTCACCCTCAATTCGTTATTGACCGAACGTCTTGGCGCTCTGTCGAAAGAGCAACTCAAGCCCGTGGCCGGATTCCTGAACTTTTCAGCGGGTGACACTATCATTCAACAAGGCGACGACGCCGATATGGTGTATACCATCATCAGTGGCAATGCTGATGTGATCGTGGATGGGGTGTCTGTCGGTGAACTGGGTGAAGATGAAGTTTTTGGCGCCATGGCAGTATTTACTGGCGAAAAACGTTCGGCGTCCATCATCGCCTCCACGGCGTGTACTGTGATGGCAGTGCCGCAGCAGGACTTCACCGTATTAATCGAAGCGCAACCTCAGGCTGCGGTTAACCTGATTGAAAACCTTGCCCGACGCATCGGTATGATGAATCAGCAGGTACTGGAGCAACACTGAAAGCCGCTCTCCATTCAGAAAGACGACCTTTGACATACCCTTTACAAAACTAAATGATAATTATTATTGACTGCATTTAGGATCTTCCCTAATATGAATCCTGTCGCTGGCTCATCACCAACGATGTTCAGCATTCTGACATGGTCTGAATGATGATCTCTCTCATCACTGGCCGAGAGGCCAGGCTAATCACGGTTGCTTTGCCCCTCTATCTTTTCACGAAGAGTCGAGGGGCGTTTTTTTGCCCGCTTGCTAGAATAGATGTCCAGTATTCATAACCCGCAGGGCGTTACCCTTTGCGGTATGCTTAAAGACCAAGAGAAGTAACAGGACGCACCGTGCCAGCCATCTGCAAAGATTCCGACCTGCAAGAAGGTCAGTCCCGTGGATTCGAACTCGACGGACATTCCTTTTTTATCGTCCGCCAACAGGGCAGTCTTTACGCCTACCGTAATCATTGCCCGCATCTGGGCGTAAACCTTGAGTGGATGCCGGATCAGTTTCTGGATTCGGATGGCAGGCTGATTCAGTGCGCCATGCACGGTGCACTGTTTCTGATAGAAAGCGGTTACTGTATCTCTGGCCCCTGCACCGGCCAGTCGCTCACGCCACTTCCTTGCGAAGTGCGCGATGAAGATATCTGGATAGAACTCTGACCGGCAATCTCAAAAACATCAGAGTGCTCTCAAATTGCTCTCAAAGTACTGTCAGAGCACTACCGGCAATAAGCCACTGACCTCAAGTCCTGAATCGTCGTCGGCAAAGCTGACCTTCGCCGCCATCACTTCAACCCCGGCAGCCATCACTGCACGCAAAGCCTCTGCGTACCTGGGGTCAATATGCTCTGCCACGGTCACTTCACGAATACCTTCGTGAGGAACACAAAACAGCAGCACCGCCCTATCACCTTCTTCTTTCAGGGCCTGCAGACGAAGCAAGTGCTTACGTCCGCGGTCGGTTACTGCGTCCGGAAAACAGCCAAGGCCATTGTCTTCTTCGAGCAGAGTGACACTTTTCACTTCAATCCAGCACCGACGACCGTCGTCCAGACGCTGACAGAAATCGAGGCGACCATCCTCGACTTTGGGCTCCCGCTGCAGTGATTCATAATCAGTGAGGCCTTCTATTGCTCTGGCCTCAAGCGCCTCACCAATGATCTGATTAGGACGGGACGTGTTCACGCAAACCCGGTACTTTCCGTCTACTTCGACCCACTCCCAGGTGTAGCGGTATTTACGCTTCGGATTCGCACTGTCCGAAATCCAGACTTTACTCCCCGGCTCAGCGCAGCGTTTCATCGAACCTGTGTTCGGGCAATGCACTGTAATCTCGGAGCCATCCTGCAAGCGGATATCGGCAAGAAAGCGCTTATAACGCTTAATCAGAGTGCCTTCGATCAGAGGTAACTCGTACTGCATTATCGACCACCCTGTTCAGCAACGTATTCTGGCAACCAATCAGCAAGGCGCCCTATCGCTTCCTTTAAGCGCTCAATACGGGTCGTGAAAGCGAAGCGCACATGTTCGCCGGCACGATGCTCACCAAAGTCCACGCCCGGCGTGATGGCAACACCCGTTTCACGCAGAAGCCGGGCACAGAAAGCCAGACTGTCATCGGTAAAACGACTGGCATCCGCATAGACGTAGAATGCGCCCTCCGGGACCACTGGCACCTTGAAACCAAGCTCAGGCAATACGCTCAGCAGATAATCGCGGCGCTCGTGCAGTATCTGCCGGCGCTCTTCTAATGTCGCCATAACCTCTGGAGAAAAGGCTGCCAGTGCTGCGTATTGGGCCGGTGTAGGAGGCGCCAGAAACAGATTCTGTGCGAGGGTATCCAGCACGGGAACCAGTGATTCGGGTACGACAGCCCAACCGAGACGCCAGCCCGTCATGCCAAAGAATTTGGAAAAACTGTTCAGCACGACTGCATCGTCGGCGACAGATAATACGGTTTCGGCTCCGCCGCCTTCACCGGCTCCGAAGTTCAGCCCCTGATAAATTTCATCAACCCAAAGCTCGCCGCCCTGCTTAGCGACGGTTTGAGATAGATGTGACAATTCATCCAGAGACAGGACGGTGCCCGTCGGATTCGCAGGGCTCGCCACCAACGCAGCACGAGTCGATGGCTGCCAGTGCCTTTCGACATCGGCCGCCGTCAACTGGTACTTCTGCTCAGGACCTGCCGGGATCAGTTGCCCATGAGCCTCAAACACGCGCGCGAAATGTCGGTTACACGGGTATCCCGGATCAGCCAGCATCAATTGATCACCCGGGTTCAACCGCGCAGCCGTCAGCAGCAATAACGCCCCCGACGCGCCGGGCGTCAGTACCACACGGGATGCGGGCACGGTAACGCCAAACCGCGATTGGTAATAGTGCGCGATTTTTTCGCGTAGCTCAGGCAGGCCCAGTGCCGGTGTGTATCCCGTTTTTCCTGCTCTTAAGGCAGCAATACCTGCTTCGGTTACAGGCTCCGGCGTCGTGAAATCTGGCTCACCGACCTCAAGGTGGATAATGTCATGCCCTGCGGCCTGCAGAGCCTGCGCTTCTGCCAGAATAGCCATGACCTGAAACGGCTTAATTTCGCCACTTCTTTTCGAAGTTGATGACATAGTTCTCAAATTTTTGAAGATTTATGGGCTATTGTGCCAGATTAGGTGTTGGCACAGCAGGATATGAACCCACAAATGAACACATAAAAGTATTGGCGCTGGCGATGTTATCTGATAGTTTCCCGGCCTTGTATTTTTTGCGCATCTGATGCATAGCTCAGAAAAGCGCTGATGCGTGACTATTATTTGAACAGGTGAGGCACAAGAGAAATGCCGCAAGAGAAAAAAGAATTTGCCCTGTCTGACTTTACTCCATACGACCTGAAAGAAGGCGAGGAGTATATGAATGAAGCGCAACAGGATCACTTCCGCAAAATCCTTGGCAACTGGCGCCAGGAGCTGATGGAAGAAGTTGACCGCACAAAAGAGCACATGCAGACCGAACTCAACAACTACGCTGATCCGAATGATCGTGCCAGCCAGGAAGAAGAGTTCAGTCTTGAACTGCGTACCCGTGATCGCGAGCGGAAACTACTTAAGAAAATCGAGAAGACCATCGATCTGATTGATAAGGACGACTACGGCTACTGCGAAGCCTGTGGCGTTGAGATCGGTATCCGTCGTCTTGAAGCCCGCCCGACTGCTGACCTCTGCATCGACTGCAAGACCCTTGCAGAGATCAAGGAAAAGCAACTCGGCGTATAAGCTCCGACGCTTTAGCTCAGTGACCGGTGGGCAGCGATGACCTGCCTGCCGGAACACATCTATGACTGATTATATCGGGCGTTTTGCTCCCTCCCCGACCGGGCCTCTCCATTTTGGCTCTCTGCTGGCTGCACTCGCCAGCTATCTGGATGCACGACACTGTCATGGAAAGTGGTTAGTACGCATCGAAGATCTCGACCCTCCGCGCGAAGACCCGACAGCCGCTGCTGAGATTCTACGGATTCTCGATGCTTATGGTCTGCACTGGGACGGTGACATTGTTTATCAGAGCCAGCGTGGTGAACTCTATCAGGCGGCGCTGGATAAACTGCGAGATCAGGGCGATGCCTTTCCTTGTGCCTGCTCCCGAAAGCAGCTTGGCGGAGAACTTCATCAGGGCATCTGCCCAGCACCCGCCGATCATGATTTCGCCTGGCGTTTCCTCTGCCCCGTCGGAGTTACTACTCTGCACGATGGCCTACAACCCGATCACCGCTATGACCTCGCAGATGAAATCGGCGATTTTGTTATCCGTCGCCGCGACGGCTTCTGGTCTTACCAACTAGCCGTTGTCGTCGATGACGCCGCACAGGAAATTACCCACGTCGTTCGCGGTATCGACCTGATCGACTCCACCGTTCGTCAATATCTGCTGCAACAGGCGTTGTCTCTCAGTGTTCCGCAATACAGTCATATTCCAGTGGCGGTCGAACAGAATGGCCAGAAGTTGAGTAAACAGAATCTGGCTCTGCCGCTCTCGGATCAACGCATCAATGAAACTCTCTGGCAGGCCCTGAACTGGTTGCGCCAGTCACCACCACAAACCCTGCTTGGCGCGCCAGCGGACGAGCTCTTAAACTGGGCTGTCAGTCACTGGAACCCCGCGCCCTTGAAAGGCGAGCAATCTATGCCTGCGCCCGGGCCATTTCAACGCACATAATCAGCGTCTGGTATGATAACCTCTGGGCAACCAAACACCCAGAGCGCTAAATGTACGATTATCGCCTCAGTCTGCTGATGCTGGTTGGCATCTATCTTATTTCTCCAGTCATGATGGACTGGTGGCTCGACGACCGTGCCGCCTGGTATCGTCCATTCGGTATCTGGGCGCTTCTGATTGCTCTCTACATCTGGTTTAACAGCAAGCAGAAGGACAACGATGACGTTTAGCCTTGGTCAGCTGGCGCTCCTCGGCGTTGGCTATCTGTTTTCTCTCTTTCTCGCGGCCTATGCCGTCGAGCGTAACTGGCTACCCCGCGCCTGGGTGCGCCACCCACTGGTGTATGTGCTGTCTTTGGGTGTCTACGCCAGCGCCTGGGCGTTTTACGGCTCTGTCGGTCTGGCTAACCAATACGGTTATGGCTTTCTCGCCTACTACATGGGTATTTCCGGGGCCTTTGTTATGTCCCCGATTCTGCTTAAACCGATTTTGCAGATCACCCGAACCTACCAGCTAAGCTCGCTGGCTGACTTACTCGCCTTCCGTTACCGGTCGCGATGGGCCGGGATCACAGTATCCCTGATCATGCTGGCGGTTGTGATACCGATGCTGACGCTGCAGATCACCGCCATCGGTGACACCCTCTACCTGCTTAACCGCGAATGGCCGGTTGAGAACCTGGCGCTGGCCTACTGTCTGATCATGATTCTGTTCGCCATTCTGTTTGGTGCGCGCCATGTGTCTCCGCGGGAGAAACACGAAGGGCTGGTGTTCGCCATTGCCTTTGAATCCGTCCTTAAGCTGGTCGCCATACTTGTATTGGGTGGCGTGGTTCTGTTTGGCGTATTCCCTGAAGTCGGCGGTCTGGAACAGTGGCTCTCAGACAATCAGGCTCAGCTCGCACGTGAACAGGTAAGGCTTCAGGATGGCCCGTGGCGAACCCTGCTGTTGATGTTCTTTGCGGCTGCGGTGGCGATGCCGCACATGTTCCACATGGCTTTCACCGAGAATACCAACCCCGGCGCGCTGAAACATGCGAGCTGGGGGTTCCCTCTTTTCCTACTGGTTATGAGCCTCTCGGTGCCACCTATTCTGTGGGCTGGCTACTATCTCAACGTTGACAGTGATCCTTCCTACTTTGCACTGGGCATTGGTCTGGCACTGGAATCTGAATTTCTGACCGTCATGATTTTCGTCGGCGGTCTGGCGGCTGCGTCTGGCATCATTATTGTTACCACCCTGTCGACTGCGGCCATGTTCCTGAATCACCTGGTGCTGCCGGTTTACAAGCCTGCGCCGCGCTACGATTTCTATCGTTGGTTGCTGTGGATGCGCCGCTCACTGATTGGGGTAATCCTGTTACTGGCGTATGGCTTCTACCGCATCGTCGGCTCTGATCTCGACCTCAGTCAGCTGGGCATTCTCGGGTTCGTTGCCTGCTCGCAATTCCTGCCTGGTATTCTTGGCTTACTTTACTGGCCTCAGTCCAACCGCAAAGGGTTTATCGTTGGTCTGGTCGTCGGCACCGTCACCTGGATCTACGGCCTATTGCTGCCGTTCTGTGAGCTGGCACTGGGCTGGGAAATCCCGTTCTTCTTACCACCCACCGATGAAGGCAACTGGCACTTGTCGGCCATCACAGCCATTGGCATCAATTTCCTGTTGTTTGTGATTATCAGTCTGAGCACCAAACGCAGCGCCGAAGAGCAGTCTGCCGCGGATGCCTGCTCAATTGATAACGTGTCACGCCCATCGCGTCTGCCCCTGCAGGCGGTAAACACCAATGAAGTCATCAATGCATTAACGCCGTCATTGGGACGCTATGTCGCCGAGCGTGAAGTCTATCAGGCGTTAGATGATCTTGAGCTTCCGTCTTACGAAGACAGACCCTACGCCCTGCGCCGCCTGCGCGCCCGACTGGAGGCCAACCTCTCAGGTCTGATGGGCCCAACCGTTGCTCACGATCTGGTGAACCGCTACCTGCCCTTCCAGAAAGACGTTGAACTGACCGAAGACATCTTCCAGCTGGAGCAGCGCCTTGAAGGTTTCCACAGCCGCCTGGGCGGTCTTGCCAGCGAACTCGATAACCTGCGCCGTTATCACCGCCAGACACTTGAGCGCCTTCCTATGGGGGTATGCTCACTCGCTCCGGATGGCGAAGTACTGATGTGGAATCAGGTCATGTCGCAACTGACGGGGACCGAGTCCCGTGAAGTGACGGGCTCGCACGTCAGTCGTCTGCCTTCTCCATGGGGCCCAATGCTGACTGACTTCCTGACCAGCCACGCCATGCACAAACATAAGCACCGCGTCGACAGTGCCGGTCGTCCACGCTGGTTTGGTATGCACAAAGCCGTACTGCAACCCAGCGGCAGCCAGCCCGGTGGCACCGTTATTCTGCTTGAAGACCAGACTGAAACTCAGCTCCTTGAAGAAGAGCTGATGCACAGCGAGCGCCTCGCGTCGATCGGCCGTCTTGCTGCCGGCGTCGCCCACGAAATCGGTAACCCGATCACTGGCATCGACTGTCTCGCACAGAGCATGCGTTACGAGACCGACAACCCGGAATTACTGGAAATGGCCGACCAGATTCAGGAACAGACCAAGCGTGTTACCCGAATCGTGCAATCGCTGATGAACTTCTCTCACGCCGGACATCACAGCACAGAACACGAGCCGGTCGACGCCACTTACTGTATTAACGAAGCCATCCAGCTTCTTAAGCTGAGTAAGCGCAGTCAGGACATCAATTTTATTAACGACTGCCCGCCCGAACTGATGACCCTTGGGGACGCCCAGCGTCTGGTACAGGTGTTCGTAAACCTGTTGGGTAACGCACGCGACGCCTCCGAAGCCGGCGGCACCATCTGGGTTCAGGGCGATATGGATGAGCAGCAGGTCAGAATCCGCGTGATTGATGACGGACACGGCATTCCTGCAGAAACACTTGATCATATATTTGAGCCATTTTTCACCACCAAAGACGTGGGCAAAGGCACAGGGCTGGGGCTATCACTGGTCTACAGCATCATTGAAGAGCACTACGGTCACATCGCAATCGACAGCCCATTGGCCAGCGGACGCGGAACCTGTGTTACAGTCAGTCTTCCACGTTGTGAACAACCTGAGTTAACGGATCACCATTCATGAGTCATATTCTGGTCGTAGAAGACGAAGCTATTATCCGCAACGCGGTGCGTCGCCTGTTAACTCGCCATAACCATGAAGTGACTGAAGCAGACTCTGTCGACGCAGCTAAAGCGCTCGACCTGACCAGCTATGACATGATCATCAGTGACCTGCGCCTGCCTGGCGGCCATGGCACAGACCTGATCGAACTGTCAGGCAAAGTGCCGGTTCTGATCATGACCAGCTATGCCAGCCTGCGCTCCGCCGTCGACGCCATGAAGCTCGGCGCCGTCGATTACATCGCTAAGCCCTTCGATCACGACGAAATGATTCAGGCGGTTGAGCGTATCCTGGCGATGCGCACAGATACCGACGACACCGCTAACGACACCCACGAAGACCTGCCAGAACCAGTGCCTTCCTCTGAGACCGGGATCATCGGCAGTTGCGAACCAATGCAGCTGTTATTCCGCAAAATTGCGAAAGTCGCTCCGACGGATGCCACTGTGCTTATTCAAGGCGAATCCGGTACTGGTAAAGAACTGGTCGCGAAAGCGATCCACAATCAGAGCCGACGCGCCGACAAACCACTGATCTCTGTGAACTGTGCGGCAATCCCTGAGACCCTGATTGAGTCCGAACTCTTTGGCCATGAAAAAGGCGCGTTTACTGGTGCCACGGCACAGCGTCAGGGCCTGGTAGAAGCGGCGGATGGCGGCACCCTGTTTCTGGACGAAATCGGCGAACTGCCTTTAGAAGCTCAGGCCCGCCTGCTGCGCGTTCTGCAGGAAGGTGAGATCCGCCGCGTCGGTTCAGTGCAAAGCCAGAAGGTTAATGTGCGCCTCGTCGCTGCGACACACCGCAACCTGAAAGAACTCTCCTCACAGGGCGAATTCCGGGAAGATCTGTATTACCGCCTCAACGTCATGGAACTGCACCTGCCGCCTCTGCGTGACCGCGGTGAAGATGTCATTGAAATTGCCACAGCTATGTTGGCACGCGCCTGTGAAAAAATGGCTCAGGCACCGATGCGCTTTAACGATGCCTCGTTGAAAGCGATCCGTGATTACCATTGGCCCGGCAATGTGCGCGAGCTGGAGAACGCTGTTGAGCGCTCTGTCATCCTCGCTGAGTCTGATGAGGTTGAACCTGACCTGCTGGGCATCGAAGTCAGCCCTGATCGTTACATCAGTGACTCCATGCGTAACAGCCTGGTCGAAGACAACCCATACCAGCCCACGGACCAGAACGACGAACAACAGGGTGACCTGTCACTGGACGATTACTTTGTGCACTTCGTACTCGAGAACGAAGCATCCATGACCGAGACCGAACTGGCGAAAAAGCTGGGAATCTCACGTAAATCGCTGTGGGAACGTCGCCAGCGCCTTGGCATTCCACGCAAAAAAGGTGGCCGCTGACTCCCGGTCGGCCACTCCTTTTGTTACCCCTGCTGGTACACATTTCTTTCGGGACAGCCTTCTGTCCTTTCTGTTACGCATGTAACGAATCCAGTTACAGAGTGTTACTCAGGTATCAAAACTGTTACTTAATGGCTCATAGTTCGTAACACTTTAGTCTAACCGTCTATAATCATAGACAGGTGTAATTTCATAACTCATTGTTTTTATTAGTTTTTTCATTATTGGCACGGGTTTAGCTTTATAGACAGCACTGAGCTGGTGTCCATCAATAAAAATAATAAAGAGACACTGCCGGTAAGCGGGGGGCGCACTAATAAAAATAACAAAGCGCCGGCAATTCCCAACCTCATAACAAAAACGACAATGGCCACCATTGCCAGTTTCGAATGAGCAGAGACAGAACAAGAATAAAAACAGAAGCTCTGCCTATTCAAAACGACGATGACACCTGTGGCAGCACAGAATAATAAGAATAACGCCCCTGAAGAGCCGCCTGAGCGGCTTTTTTATTGCCTGTCCGTCAGGCATCAGCACCCGACTCAGCAATCATTCCCGATCGGTAACGACTTTGTTACCCCAGGCAGAACACTTCGACTAAAGTGTTACCTCCCCTCACCCACTGTTACCAATAGACATGTGTCAGCGTAATGTTACGTAACACTTTTTGTAAAATTGCGCCGAAGTCACACCCATGAAAATCGTAAGCCATTGAAAAATAAGAACTTTATAAAACTGGCACGATCTTGGCATTATTTTACGTATAGCGGGACGACACTGATAAAAATAACAAAGTCGAACTGCCGGGCTTGCTGCTGAAACGCAAACAATAAAAATAATCAGCAAGCCCAGTGAAGGACCCCTTCACAAACAATAAGAAGTACGGAAGATCAGAGAAGAATAAGACAGTTGGGCCGCTAACAATAAAAATAACAGAGGCGTCCAAACAAAGACTGCAGAAAGAATCCAAGAAGCCGCACCTGCGGCTTTTTTATTGCCTGAAATTTACCCCCTACACCGTCTGTTTACTTCATACCCTCAAAACTGCGTGCGCCCGGGACCAGGAAACTGGCTTATTGAACATTTACTCAGTGTTACGTTTCCTGAAGTTTGTTACCTGTGGGTTACACAATCCGTAATCTTTCGTAACACTCCGGGCCGCAGCACAATTCAAAAATCGGAGGATAAAAACCTAAACTATTGATATTAAAGGATTTTTAAAAGTTGGCACACCATTCGCTTTATATTCATCAGAGAGCAACGCAAATTATAAAAATAACAAATGCGACGCCTCAGCAAGATCTCAGAATGAAGCGCACTAATAAAAATAACAAAGTGCTTCCGATGAGATCTGGTAGTGAAGAAGGGCCAACAATAAAAATAACCAAGGCCTGGGTGACAAATGTTTTGAATGCGCATTGAGCGCCGACAACAACAATAAAAAATGAGGCAGGGGATGCCCATTCAAAACATCTGTCGACATGGTAGCCGGGCATAACAATAACAACATCCGGCATAACCCGACTCAGAAAGCCGCACTGGCCCCAAGCAGTGCGGCTTTTTCTTTGCCTGGTACCTACCCCTCCGGGCCAGCCTCAACTGTTTACTTTGTGTCCGCTCCGGCTTAGCTGTAAACTCGCTCGCAGATTAACCAGAGAACCACTTCTATCGTGACCCTGATCAACCGAGTCAAAAAACTGTTCAGCCAAAAAGCCGATACAGACGACGTACAGCTGCGCGTGATTCCACGCGACGAGCATTCTATTTCCCGCACAAACATCAGTGAGCCTGCGCTGAAGGTGCTCTATCGACTGCGCAAAGCTGGCTACGGTGCCTATCTTGTGGGTGGTGGCGTCCGCGATAACCTTCTAGGTTTGTCACCTAAAGATTTCGATGTGTCGACGGATGCGACGCCAGAGCAGGTTAATGCTCTGTTCCGCAACTCTCGTCTGATTGGTCGTCGGTTTAAGTTGGTTCATGTGGTGTTTGGCCGCGAGGTCATTGAAGTCGCAACGTTCCGTGCGCCCCCCTCTGAAGAGCATTCGGATAAAGTATCCCGCCAGGGCGATCAGGGCATGATCCTGCGCGATAATGTCTACGGCAACAAAGATGAAGACGCGATGCGCCGCGACTTCACTATTAATGCCCTCTACTACAACATCGATGACTTCAGTGTGCATTCTTACGCTGGCGGTTGGGATGACCTCAAAGCCAAGCAGATCCGCCTCATCGGTGACCCGGCAACACGTTATCGGGAAGACCCGGTGCGCATGCTCCGTGCCATCCGCTTTGCGGTAAAACTTGGCTTCGACATCGAAGCGAAAACGGCCGCGCCGATTCGTGACATGGCACCACTGATGACTCAGATCCCTGCAGCGCGTCTGTTCGAAGAGTCTCTGAAACTTATTCTGGCGGGCAACGCACTGGATACTGTGCGCATGCTTCGTGACTATCACCTGTTCGAACCTCTGTTCCCGTCTGCTGAACAACGCATGCAGGAAGACGATTACGCCGTGTCTCTGATCGAGAACACCATGCGTAACACCGATGCCCGTATTCAGTCGGGTAAGTCGGTAACACCGTATTTCTTCCTTGCTGCACTGCTCTGGCCGCAACTGAATAAAGTGCGTCAGAAGTACGAAGACGATGGCATGGCGCCGCATCCGGCAGTCCAGAAAGCCGCCGACAAGGTGCTTCAGGAACAGGTGAAAGCTACTGCGATTCCGAAGCGTTTCTCGATTCCGATGCGTGAAATCTGGGAAATGCAGCTACGCCTGCCGAAAACGCGCAGCCGCAAAGCTGCCGAGCTGACCCAGCATCCGCGCTTCCGTGCCGCTTACGACTTCCTGTTGCTACGTCAGCAGTCCGGCGAAGACCTGCAGGAGCTGTGTGATTTCTGGACCGAAATCCAGAAAGACCATCCACCAGCGGCGAGTCGTTCACACGATAGACGCAGTGATGGCGCAGGCGAGCGCAATGATGGCCAACGCCGCCGTCGCCCGCGTCGTCGTCGCAACGGCAATAACAACCGTAGCTGACCCCAATGACCACGGTTTATATCGGGCTTGGGGCCAACATAGACGGGCCCATCGAGCAGATTCATATCGCCCTGCGAACACTGAAAGCTCTGCCAGAGACTGAGCTCATCCGCTGCTCTTCTCTTTATGGCAGCGCGCCGCTTGGCCCTGAAGATCAGCCCGACTATGTGAATGCGGTCGCCGAGCTTGAGACAATTCTGGCGCCTCTGGATCTCCTCGATGCCCTGCAGGCGATTGAAAAGACCCAGGGCCGGATAAAACACCGCCACTGGGGCGAACGCTGCATCGACCTCGATATCCTTCTTTACGGCAATGAAACACTGAATTCAGAACGCCTGAATCTTCCTCACCACGAAATGGCGAACCGCTCTTTCGTGGTGACTCCATTACTGGAGATTGCGCCGGATCTCACCTTACCTGACGGGCAAAGGCTCAGTCAGATCCAGCCTGAATTTGACGGCGATCTGCACAAGCTGCAATCGCCCGTTATTGACTTATAACCCACAATCCGCACCATACGCCCATTACCCGCGTATCGGGATTACCGGAGAACAAACAGCATGAGCGCTATCAGCATCCGCACGTTACAAAGCATGAAAGACAAAGGTCAGAAGTTTTCTGTACTGACCGCGTACGATGCCACCTTCGCCCAACTGGCCGCCGATGCAGGTGTTGAGGCACTGCTGGTTGGTGATTCACTCGGTAACGTTATTCAGGGCCAGACCAGTACGATTCCGGTCACACTGGAAGAAATGGTCTATCACACGGCCGCTGTTGCTCGCGGTAACGCACGCGCTGAACGCCAGGCACTGATCATGACCGACCTACCATTTATGACTTACGGTGATATCGCAACAGGCGTAGACAGCGCTCGTGCTGTCATGCAGGCCGGTGCTCACATGGTTAAAGTCGAAGGCGATGACTGGCTGGTGCCACTTGTAGAGAGCCTGGCTCGTCAAGGCGTGCCGGTTTGTGCTCACCTCGGCCTTACGCCGCAAGCGGTAAACAAAATGGGCGGTTATCGCGTTCAGGGCCGTGAAGAAGAGAAAGCCGACGCTATGGTCGCGCACTCCATTGCTCTGGCTGAAGCCGGGGCCGATATTATCCTGCTTGAGTGTGTTCCAAGCCCTCTTGCGAAGCGCATTACAGAAGCGGTAAACGTACCTGTCGTCGGCATTGGTGCGGGTTCAGACACTGATGCTCAGGTGCTGGTCTGCTACGACATGCTGGGCCTCAATACTCAGCACATCCCGAAGTTTGTGAAAAACTACATGACCGGTGGCCGCACTGTGCCAGAAGCGATCAAAGCCTACGCTGATGAAGTCCGCGATGGCAGCTTCCCGGCCCCAGAACATGGATTCGATGCATGATCACTGTCCATACTATTGCCGAACTGCGGGAGCACGTCCGCAACGCTCGTATGAGCGGAAAACGTATTGGTTTCGTGCCGACGATGGGTAACCTTCACGCAGGCCACATCAGCCTGATTGATCGCGCCAACGCTGAGACCGACTACGTTGTCAGCAGCATCTTCGTGAATCCTCTGCAGTTCAACGACAAAACTGATCTACAGCGCTATCCACGCACCCTGCCACAGGATCAGGAAAAGCTTGCCGCAGCCAGCTGCGACCTGCTGTTCGCACCGGACGTCGACGAGATGTATCCGAACGGTCAGGACGAGCAAAGCATTGTCCATGTGCCCGTGGTTTCTGAAGGCCTGTGCGGTGGCAGCCGCCCAGGGCACTTCGACGGCGTTTCTACGGTGGTAACCAAGCTGTTTAATCAGGTACTGCCCGACGCCGCCTTCTTTGGTGAAAAAGACTTCCAGCAGGTCGCTGTGATCAAGAAAATGGTCAACGACCTGTGTATTCCAGTGGAGGTAGCCACCGTCCCGACTGCCCGCGCAGAAGACGGACTGGCCCTGAGTTCACGCAACGGCTACCTGACGGAAGAAGAGCGCCAGCTTGCCACAGGACTCTACAAGACACTGAACGAAATTGCCGACGCACTGAACGCCGGTGAGTCGCTGGACAATAGCCTGAGCGCGGCTAGTCTTCGCCTTGAAGAGCGCGGATTCCGCCCAGACTATGTTGAAGTAAGATCCGCCACAGACCTGAGCCCAGCGGCATCAGGGGTTGCCGAGGTGGTCATTCTGGGGGCCGCATTTTTAGGCAATGCGCGCCTTATTGATAATCTGGTCGTAACGTTGAATCGCGGGATTGTTTAGGGCATACTTCCGCGCCTTACGCCTATAGGCCAGAAAATGAACAGTTCAGACGCCCGCAAATTTACGCGGTTTTGAATTGTCCGAACAGAGAACTTGAAGGGTTTACCCATGCAAACCATCATGCTGAAAGCCAAGCTTCACCAGGCACGTGTGACTCACTCTGTGCTGAATTATGAAGGCTCTTGTGCCATTGACGGCAAGCTGCTCGAACTAACGGGCATGCGTGAGTTTGAACAAATCCAGATCTACAACATTGATAACGGCCAGCGCTTCACCACCTATATCATTCGTGGAGAAGACGACTCAGGCATTATCTCTGTAAACGGTGCAGCTGCACACCACGCCAGTGTTGGCGACCGCATCATCATCTGCGCTTATGGCAACTACAGCGAAGAAGAACTGGCGAACTTTAAGCCAAAGATGGTGTACATGAACGAAGACAACACTGTCAGCCACACCAGCTTCGACATTCCGGTTCAGGTGGCCTGATCACACGATCACTGTCAAACTGACCACAAAGGCCGCCTCCGGGCGGTCTTTTTTTGCCCGTTGATTACCCACACCGTATACTCAATTCATTAGTTACGGAAAAAGTGCAGGAAAACCAATGGGATACACAGGAAGCCTGACGCAGTCAGCAGCGTGGAAAGACCTTCAGGAACACTACAGCCGCATCAGTGATCACCACATGCGTGACTGGTTTAACGAAGACCCCAACCGCTTTGACACCTTCCAGCTTGAAGCGGCAGGCCTTACCCTCGACTACTCCAAAAACCGCATCACCGAAGACACTATGTCTCTGCTGCTCAGCCTTGCCCGTGAGCAGGACCTGCCAGCGAAAATCGGAGCCATGTTCAATGGCGAAACCATTAACCGCAGCGAAAACCGTCCGGCACTGCACACCGCTCTGCGTAACTTCGGCGACCGAGACATCATGGTCGACGGCGAAAACATCATGCCAGAGATCCGCGAGACGGTTCATCGCATGGAAGAGTTCTGCTGGAAGATCCGTCGTAACCAATGGCGCGGCTACACCAACAAGCCTTTTACTGACGTGGTATCCATCGGTATCGGTGGTTCGTTCCTCGGCCCGAAACTGGCCTCCAGCGCTCTCAAGCCCTACTGGGACAGCCGCCTGAACATTCACTACCTTGCCAACATTGACGGCTCGCACATTACTGAGATTCTGAAGCGACTCGACCCGGCGACCACCCTCTTTATTATCCAGTCGAAATCGTTTGGTACTCAGGAAACCCTGAAGAACGCCAATGCCTGCCGTCAGTGGTTCCTGGATAATGGTGGTACCGAAGGCGACCTGTGCAAGCACTTCACCGCGGTGTCTTCCAACGTCGAAAAAGCCACTGCTTTTGGTATTTCTGAAGAGAACATCTTCCCGATGTGGGACTGGGTAGGCGGTCGTTATTCGCTCTGGTCGGCCATTGGCCTGCCACTGGCGCTGGCCATCGGGATTGATAACTTCCGCGACCTGCTGCGCGGTGCTTACCTGATGGATGAGCATTTCCGCACGGCACCACTCGAACACAATATGCCCGTCATCATGGCCTTGCTGGGTGTCTGGTACGTTAACTTCTTTGGTGTGAACTCACACGCCATCCTGCCGTACGATCACTACCTGCGCTCACTGCCTGCGCACCTGCAGCAGCTTGATATGGAAAGTAACGGCAAAAGCGTGACCATTGATGGCAGCAAAGTGAATTACAACACCGGCCCGGTTATCTGGGGCGGCGTAGGGACCAATGGTCAGCACGCGTTCCACCAGCTATTGCACCAGGGCACGCACTTCTCACCGTGTGACTTCATCATGCCGATGAACAGTCACAACCCGATTGATAACTTCCATGCGATGCTGGTATCTAACTGCCTGTCACAGAGCCAGGCGCTGCTGCAGGGTAAATCAGAAGACGAAGCCATAGAAGAGTTGGTTGCCTCAGGCATGAGCAAAGCCGAAGCCATGGTGCTGGCGCCACATAAAGTGATTCCGGGTAACCGCCCGTCTAACACTCTGTACTTCCCGAAATCGACGCCTCAGGTGGTTGGTGCACTGATTGCGCTTTACGAGCATAAAGTTGCCGCACAGGGCATGCTCTGGGACGTGAACTCATTCGACCAATGGGGTGTGGAGCTGGGCAAAAAGCTCGGCAACAAAGTACTCGATGCTCTGGAATCACAGAGCGCACCGGACGGTTTCGACGGCTCGACCAACGGCCTGATTAACGCCTTCCATCGCATGCAGAAGCTTCTGTAACCCGGAACACCCCCAGAATGTCTGAGTGCAGCACGTTGTAAATACATCCCTGTAAACTCTGTGCCAGCATCCCTGCTGGCAAAGGCTGCAAACAGACATTCTGGCGCTGTTGTTACCTCCGCAATGATTTTATTGCCGGCGCCCATGCCAGCAATGGCCGCTCACTACTTCCCATCACCCCATCGTTAACTCTGCAGCAGTAATTGAGCCCGGTATGCGGCAGCGACACACCATCTCCCACATGGATGTGGGAGCTGAGCATACAAGGACGTACTTGCTGCGTGTGTGGAGTGCCGTATAGCGGGGTGATACTCACCGGTACGCACGACAAGTCGAGGTGAAGAGGTGTAAAATGCGGCACTTTACCCCCTCAGTCTGGTGTTACCTATGACAGCGCATTCATCATCGTTTCATGCCATCGAATGGCGCGGCCAATCGCTGCATCTTTTAGATCAGCGCGTACTGCCGCACACTCACACAGTGCATGAATACACCACCGCCAATGATGTTGCTGATGCCATCCGTGACATGGTCGTGCGTGGCGCGCCTGCCATCGGTATCACCGCCGCCTACGGTTACGCACTGGATGCTTTAAACGGCCGCGATCTTGGCGAAGCTTATAAAGTACTGGCAGAATCCCGCCCAACCGCCGTTAACCTGTTCTGGGCACTTGAGCGCATGGCCAGCCTGGGTACCGAAGATCCACACGCACTGGTCGCCGAAGCGAAGAGGATTCACGAAGAAGACATCGCCGCTAATCTGGCTATGGGGCAGTTTGGCGCTTCGCTGATTAAAGAAGGCAGCCGCATTTATACCCACTGCAACACAGGCGCACTGGCGACTGGCGGCCACGGCACCGCACTGGGCATCATCCGCTCGGCCTACGCCGATGGCAAAATCACCCAGGTATACGCCGGTGAAACCCGCCCCTGGCTGCAAGGCGCACGCTTAACCGCGTGGGAGCTGATGCAGGATAACATTCCGGTGAAACTGGTGTGTGATGGCGCAGCCGCACAGCTATTCCGTGCCAACGGCGCCGACTGGGTGATTGTCGGGGCTGACCGCATCACCGCCAACGGTGACGTTGCCAACAAAATTGGTACTTACAGCCTGGCAGTTTTAGCCAAACACCACGGCATGAAAGTCATGGTTGCCGCACCGACCACGACTTTCGACCTGACACTCGACAGCGGCAAGGCCATCCCGATTGAACAGCGCCCGATGTCAGAAGTGACATCACTTAACGGCCAGCCAATTGCGCCGGAGGGTTGTGAAGCGATTAACCCATCGTTCGATGTCACACCGGCGGAACTGATCGACGCCATCGTGACCGAGAAAGGCTTTGTCGAAAATCCAACGGTGGATAATATCGCCGTTATGGTCAACAGCTGAGCACTGGGCAGGTATTAACTGATGACCGCATTCAACAAAGCCGCATTCAACAAGGCAGACTTCCAGAAAGCCGCCGAAGAACTCTGCCGCTACGGCCGCATTCTCTACGGCAACAACTGGTCGCCAGCCACCAGCTCAAACTATTCAGTACGCCTGAACGAAGATGTTTGTGCCCTGACCAGCTCTGGCAAACACAAAGGCGAACTGACGCCGGCCGATATACTTGCCGTAAACATGAACGGCGAACCGCTGTCAGAAGGTAAGCCATCGGCAGAAACCGGCCTGCACACGCAACTGTATCGACGCGATGGCAATATCGGCGCCGTGCTGCATACGCACTCACCGACCGTCGTGTTACTGTCGCAGATCTGGAAAGAAAACAGCCTGAGCATCACCGGCTGGGAGCTGCAGAAAGCCTTCGCTGGCGAAACCACCCACGAAGGCACAGTGACCTTCCCGATATTTCCGAATGATCAGGACATCGACCGCCTGTCTGCGCAGGTAGAAGCGCACATGCAGGAACACGGTCAGGGACATGCCTACCTGATCCGTGGCCACGGGGTTTATACCTGGGGCAAAGACCTGGCAGAGTGTTACCGCCACCTTGAGGCGCTCGAGCACTTGTTAGGTTACCAACTCGAATTATTAAAAATACGCCAACCGTGAGGCCACTATGAGCGTACTCCGCGTATACACAGACCACGACGTCACCAACCTGTTGTTCACCACCGACAACAAAGAAAAAATGGCCGCAAAACTGGCAGAAGCTGGCGTGCGTTACGAACAGTGGGAAACCGACGCAGAACTTGAGCCGGGTGCGCCACAGGAAGAGGTCATCGCGGCCTACCAGAAAGACATCGACCGCCTGATGAAAGAAGACGGCTACCAGACTGTCGACGTGGTGAGCCTCAGCGCCGACCACCCACAGAAAAACGAATTCCGTCAGAAGTTCCTGAGCGAACACACCCACAGCGAAGACGAAGTGCGTTTCTTCGTGGGCGGCGAAGGCCTGTTCACCCTGCACATCGGCGAAAAAGTCTTCGAAGTGCTGTGCACCGAAGGCGACCTTATCAGCGTACCCGCGAACACCACCCATTGGTTCGACATGGGCCCGAACCCGAACTTTATCGCCATCCGCCTGTTTAACAACCCAGAAGGCTGGATCGCGAACTTCACCGGCAGCGATATCGCCGACCGCTTTAACCGCTTGGAAAACTGATTCCGCTATGCAGAACGTCAAACTGATCCTGACCGATATCGAAGGCACCACGTCTTCGATTTCCTTCGTTAAAGACGTACTTTTCCCGTACGCGGCAGACCACCTGCCCGCGTTCGTAAAAGAAAATATTAACGACGAAAAAGTTCAGACCGCCCTGCAACAGACGGCAGAACTCGCAGCAGAAGACGGTGAAAACATCAGCGCCGACAATACAGACGCACTCATCGCCAGACTGCTGCAATGGATCAGCGAAGACCGCAAAGCTACCCCACTCAAAGCCCTGCAAGGTATGATCTGGAAAACCGGTTACGAAAATGGCGACTACCAGGCCCACATGTACCCGGACGCCACCGAATACCTGAAAAAATGGCACGACAGCGGCCTGCCACTGTACGTGTATTCCTCAGGCTCGGTAAAAGCCCAGGAACTCTTCTTCGGCTACTCGCAGGACGGCAACCTGCTGCCATTATTTAAAGGTCACTTCGACACGCTGATGGGCGGCAAACGCGAGACTCAGTCATATCGGAATATTCTGGCTGAACTGCAGAAAACACACGCCGGATTAAACGCCAAAGACGTGCTGTTTTTGTCAGACATCAAAGAAGAACTGGATGCCGCGAAAGAAGCTGGAATGCAGACCGTATGGCTGCTGCGCGATAGCGATATACCGACGGATGCGGAGCATAAAGCCGTGAAAAGTTTTGCGGAGATCTGAGATTCCTCTATCGATATATACGCTCCCTACGCCTGCCTCCCTCCTTGTAGGAGGGGATCATATCCCCGACACGGCTTTGGTCATCAAGAAACCTCTCGAATAAACCATGGGGTGTGCAGTGCACACCTGAATTGCTCTCAAGCACCATAATTCCACGCAGTCTCGCCACGCCGATAAATCGCCACCGCTGCTCGCTCAGACATATACTGAAAAAGCTCTTGCTCCCAGGACTTCTCGCGGAATAGTCCTAAGGTGCGATTAATTTCGAACTTAAATACCAGCGGTTGCTTATCATTAGCAAAGCGCCAGGTTTCGACAATCGCTTCCTTGCGGCGACGCAATAATTCAGGTGTCGGAATTTTATCCCGTTTCTCGTTATTTACCTTGCGCGCAGCAGGAAGAAGATTCCACAAATCATTATTTCGCCAGAGAGAAAACGGCAAAGCATGATCGACATCCATCGAAGCAAGAGTAATCTTTTTATCCGTCCATACACAGGCAAGGTTCGGGTGCTCCTCATACATCTGACGAGCAATAGACTGCTCTCGCTTCAAATCAACGTTTGGCAATAGGAATGGAAGAGCTATTCCTTTGTTTATATCAGGACAATTCTTCTTTGCGAACTTTTCACACAATTCGGCCCACCTGAGAATAATTGAATCTCTGATCCAGTGACTGGATAAACAGAACTCCCTCCATAAATCAGACTCAATCAGTACAAGAGAGGCTGCCTCATTATAGTGATACATGCCACCGCCCTCTGAGTGACGCACAGGACCTGTTATGATCGCCTTAGCGAATGTCTTAAGAACCAGGTTTAGCTGCGCTTTAATATCTTTCGAATAAGTTCCTTTCTTCCAGGAAGCCAATAGGATTGCATAGGCAGTTTCAGGGCTAACTTCTTCTCCATATGAAGCCAAGTCGATTAATTTTTTCAAATTCTCTCTGATTAAAAGACGCTTTTTTGAATCTTTGAAGTCCGTCTGGCTCTGCGGAATATGTACTGGCGCCGCGATGAGCGGCCAGTAATACGCTAACCAACACTCTGCCAGCGCTTCAATCGGCATCCCGACGTAACCATCGGCGAACCATGTCACTGCGTTCTCGTCACGCTCAGCAATATCACAGAATGCCCGAAGTAAAGCCAGTTTATAAGTAGCGACTTTTCTATCGTTTCTTAGTACAGATTCAATGCGATCTAAAGGGCGATTAGCCTCGCTGGTCTTCTCAAAAATCAGAGTATTCCACGCATACCCAGAGCGACCGAGACTGTCATTATCTTGAGTATGACTTATGAATGTGAAACCGATCTGTTCAGCAATTAAGCGAATTCGTTCTGGATCAGTGGGAACATAGAGGCGGCCATCAGGATCACGGAAGTCTCCATCGAGATCATCTCTGGTAGCGGGAATCGAGAGTAATAAGCGACCTCCTACTTTCAAGAGATTTCTGATATCGAGAAATGCCTCTAGCTGCTGCCCTTGAGGGATATGCATAAGGACAGCACTGCACACTACGCCATCGAATTTCTTGTCTACTGAAAACCCAGGAAGTACACCAGACCAAAGGCAGCTGGAAAGAGATGGATAACGTTGAATTGCAGCCCGCCTGAGTTCTTCGACAGGCTCGATTCCAAATGCGTTATACCCAGCACCAAGCAGCGCACGGAGGTCACGTCCAGAACCACAACCAACGTCCAGAATCTGCGAAGCCGGCTTTGGAAAGGCCAGTGAAAAATATTTCGATATCGGGCTATCGATGGCGTCGTAGCGACTAATTACATCGCTGACGTTATGAGCATAGAACTTCGCCGTTTGGTCATCCATTACGAGTGATACTCCTTACTACCTCACTCGAAACACTCTACCTGACGATTGACGTTATGTATAACATGCATCAACCTCAACTTGATACGGTCACTTCTGGATCATTACAGCACGCTGAAAATTAACCGACTTTGATGCTGATTCCAGCAGCAATAAGAGCCTTGGCTGCTTCAACGGAAGCAGCCTTAGCGCCCCTAATACGGGGCTGATATAAATGATCTGCTTCAATTGAGATAGTCAGCTGATAGCCATCATTCTCCCACATGTTTTTCAACTCGATCAGTCGTTCTGTGCACCCTACAGTATCTGGCTTAGAAGAAGTCTTGGGGTTCGTGGAAGATGAACATGGAGATGCGGTCAATTCAGTTATCTCTAACTCATTGTTTCCATGAGTTCTAACATGCCGGATATCCGCAACTACCCCTTCTGGCATCTGGAAACCATCTAAGCCGAACAAAATACTTTGCATGTGATCACATACAGCATCTTCCGCATGCTCGGTACCGTCGCAATAGGTTGTCTGTTTACTCCAGCATACGCCCAATTCATGGCCATTTAAGGTGACCTTGCAGGATACTGTTCCATATCCGGTAGGCAGCCTTGCATTTCCGAATCCATCTAGTTTCTTACACATCGCTTTCTCCCTGCGTAACGCTTTTCGTGAATCCAGTTTGTTAGAACTGAGACTTAACAGCAATTGAAAACTGGCATTCTGCGTCAGGGAATAGGACGTCCCCTAAATGATGGCGCAATCAGGCTATCGACCCACAATAAACGTCGTCCCTCGCACCACCTTTTCATCGTCTGCCGTAATTACAAACTCAATATCACTGCGATACGCGCCATGGCTCAGCGCCGCTGTGTCCACGCACACCTGATACTGTTGTGTTGCGACGCCATTATCTGGTACCAGCAGTGTTGCAGGCCCGGTCAGTTCTGCATGTGTAAGGCCTTGTATCGCCACATCAACGCGGTGACTGCCCGCTGCGAAGTATTCCACTTCGAGCTGGTAGCTGTTGCAGGTTTGGTCATTAACGGTCTGATAGTAGAGCTGTTGCCGGTCACGTTCGATGTCGACGACGATGCTGTCACGTTGGGCGATAAAGCTACCCAGAGTAACCACCGCGATACAGATCACAACAGCATAGGCCAGGGTACGTGTTCTCAGAATTGGGCTGACGCCATTGCGAAGTTTTCCTACCGAGGTGTAGGTAATTAGCCCTCGTGTTTTTTTAATTTTATCCATGACGCTATCGCAGGCATCAATGCAGGCACCGCAGTCGATGCAGGCAGCCTGCAGGCCATCGCGAATGTCGATCCCCGTTGGGCATACCTGTACGCAGAGGCTGCAATCAATACAGTCGCTGCTTCGTGTTTTGTCGTAGGTAACTGTCCGGGTATTGTCATCGAACATAACGCTCTGAAAGCGCGAGTACGGGCAGGCGTGCAGGCATATTTTTTCACGCACCAGCCCCGCGTTCAGGTAAGTGAGTGCTGTCATGGTGGTGAGCCAGATGCCTGTTGTGATGCTCGCTTCACCCAGTAGGGTTTCAGGCACTAATTCACGAATAGGTACAAAGTAGCCGGTGAAGGTGATGGCGGTCGCGGCGGCCAGCAGTAACCAAAGTGCATGTTTACTGACCCTGCGCAGGCGTTGCTCTGTGGTGAGGCCTTTTTCATCCATGCGCTTACGCGTCCAGGCTGGGCCTTCGGTCACTTCTTCGACGCGCAGGAACAGCCAGGTCCAGACACTCTGCAGGCACGCTGTACCACACCAGATTCTGCCCACCACAGCCGATGCCGCAAATAACGCAATGGCAGCGATAATGAGTACACCCGCAAGTACCGGGAAGTCGTGCCAGCCCCACTGGGTGCCAAAGAAATATAGCCTGCGGTCTTCAATCGAGAACAGTAACGCCTGCTGCCCATTGATGTTGACCCAGGCAAGGCCAAAGTATGCGAGCAGCAACGGCCAGCTGATCAGGCGGCGCAGTGTCTGAAAGCGGCCGGAGAATAACCTTACGTGTATCTTCTCTCCGGACTGAGCGGGCGTAATATCCAGTGCTGGAATTCTTTGCATACCTGTTACCTCCTCAGATTACAGCTTTCTCTCTATGCTGAGGTGAGGGTACGCGCCCTATCTGTACCACAAAAGGCACACTTTTATAAAATTTAAGTGGTACAGTTAACCTTATGAAGATTCATCAATATCAGATTCTCGAAGACTTACTGGCTGAGCAGATAGTCGAAGGCAGATTGAATGCCGGCGACAGGCTGCCTTCTGTAAGAGTGTTATGCGCGAGACATGATCTTGCGAAAGGGACTGTGCTGCACGCGCTCAGTCGTCTTGAGGCGCGCGGGCTGGTTGCCGCCAGACCTCGATCTGGATATTACGTTACTGAACGCGGGGCTCCCGTGTCAGCCACACCCCGCCCGGCTGCACCCGTTAACGCCAGAGTCAGTCCATTGCTGATGGACTTAATGCAACATGGTGCAGCTTTTGATTTAGTACCCGGCGCCGGAGGTGAAAACACACAAGGGCTGGAATTATTAAACCGCTCAATCAATCGCGTAATGCGGCGCCAGCGTGGCCAAAGCCATCTTTATTATGATGACCCTGCCGGTGCACTCGTGCTTCGTGAACAACTCTCAATGAGGCTACTACGCAGGGGCTGTCAGCTTAGCTCTGACGATCTGATGATTACTGCGGGATGCCAGAATGCATTATTTCTTGCACTAATGGCCACCTGCAAAGCCGGTGATGTAGTCGCTGTAGAGTCACCCGGATTTTATGGCGCTCTGCAGTTGTTAGAACAACTGCAGCTGAAGGTAGTAGAAATACCGTCCTCACCACTGACGGGGATGTCAGTCGATGCTTTGCAGCAGGCATCAAAGAAGTGGCCAATCAAAGCCTGCATCGTTTCTCCCTGCTTTTCGACGCCCGCCGGGGCTGTCATGCCAGAGCCCGAACGCCAGCACTTATTACAACTCGCAGAGCAGCGTGACTTTGCTGTCATTGAAGATGATATCTATGCCGATACGGCGCTTTCGTATACGCCTGATCCACTTAAGAAACTGGATCAGACTGGGCGTGTCATTCTATGTAGCTCTCTCTCAAAGTCTTTATCCCGAGACCTGCGCATCGGCTGGATCAGTGGTGGCCGCTGGCAACAGGCCTTACTGCAATTAAAACTGGTTACTCAATTAGCCAGCCCTTTAAGTGTACAGAACGGGCTTGCGGAGTTTATCTCCAATGGAGACTACGATTCGCATCTGAAACGACAACAAAAATGGTTACGCCAGCAAAGGGATGAACTCTCAGATCAAGTTCGGGGCTGGTCTGCTGTTAAGAATGTTGGAATTCCGGAAGGAGGTTTAACTCTTTGGGTCGAATTGCACGGAGATTGCGATACTTCAGCACTGTTCCCAGAGCTTAAAAATGAGGGCGTTTTTATTGCACCGGGTGCACTATTTTCATCAAAGCATAAATTCAAAAATTACATGCGTCTGAGTTTCGCACACCCCTGGAATAGCCGCCGACAGAAAGCCCTGTCGGCGCTTGGTAAACTACTCAGCTAGCTGGTTCAGATAGGTAGCTCAGTTACGACACTCAGTACCTGATATCAGGCGCTGCGACGACGCTCCATATCGTTGTCGTATTTTTCAGCCAGAACTTCTTTCTGATTATCGGTCAGTTCTTTACCTGCCACCTGAAAAACTTCCTGCTCTTCTTCCTCAAGATGGTGCTCAACAAGATGCTTCAGGTCTTTAAACTTTTGCAGCCACTGCGAGCTACTCATGTCGATAGCTTCCAGTTCTTCTACAAGGTCATCGATGTCTTTGTGCTCTGCAACACTGTGACGCGCTTTATCCTGGCTATTATCGTGCGCCATTAACTTTGAATAAAAATGGCGTTCCTCCGCAGCAGCATGTTCGGTCAATTCTTCTTTAAGTAACTTCATCTGCTCTCTTCTGGCCGACTCGTCACCTGAGGTGGAAACAATGTTATCCATCAGTTCACGTTGTACTTCATGGTCTTCACGTAGTTTTTCAAAAATCGTGCTCATGGTGTTCTCCTGAATTGATGCTTCCTGAAATTTATCGCGGTTGCCTTAATTCAGTTGCGATAAAAATCAGAAAGTTCAAAAAAGGTTCATGCGCTCACACACGATCGAAGAGTTGCGCATGAGAAAACAACAGCCCTCAGCGGCGACTACCACGGGAGTTACCACGTAAGCCATGGTGGCGGTGTCCGCGTTTATGTCCCCAGGTACTATTGCCCGGAGCTTCAGAAATCACGTTGTAACCGATGCTTTCCAGAATAATATTGGCCGCATTTTCAACTGTCGCCAGGTCTGGATGGATACCGTCACCAAGGTGAGAATATTCCGCCCAGTAATCAACTATCAGCGCTTCGGGAAGATCAGATGCAATGGTCGTCATCACGATGTTATTTAGCATCTGGTAATCGGTGGGAGAGATCGTCCACTCCAACAATGAACTCTGACGGAAGAGCTCCAGATCGATACTGCTCACGTCCGGGTAAGGCGCGAATATGGGGGTCATACCCAAACCAAGTATCAACTGCCCGACTTCGACCATACGGTCGGCAGCGTCCTGCATATCTTCTTCGTCACATTGCTGCGCATCGCTTTCAGGGAGTCCAAAGGCATCTGAGTGCAGGCAGTCGTTGGGGGCCGTTACAACGACGTATTCTGCGTTGTAGCTGCCGTCGGCCAGAGAATAAACACGAGAGCTGGCACGCAACACCTGAGTCTGGTAGCTGTCAGACTGGGCGGTGCTACAACCGCCACCATAGAGTGCGGTACGGCAACTTTCACGTGCAAAAGTCGTGGCTGAAGCCTGAGCTTCGGTAATGACATAGCCGCTGTGAGTACGATTGCGGATCAGTGCATCCCCTAACGAAATATACTGTCCGGTACCAACCGATAAGCCCAGTAAGGGCGATGACAGGTCGCCATCGAAAGGGGCCTTGCCATTAGCAAACGAAGCGCCAACGATCAGCACGGGAAGTGTCTCTGGTGTTTCCTCTGCGTGAGGATTTCCAACATGCCCACCATGATGGTGAGGGCCAGCAACGGAGGCTAGTGAGGTACCGAGCAGTAAACACGCGGTCAGCAGGTGTTTGCGCATATCAACATTCCTTGTATTTTTTGGGGAGATTAGGGTAAAAACGCCAGAAACATAATCAATGGCGCCCCCCGCAACAAGGACTGAAACTGCAAAAGCCGCATGCCTGACTCACTTTGTCTTTCCTTTCAATGGTCACAGGAAGCAGAGCCAAAACGACGCATAAAAAAGCCCGGCAATGCCGGGCAAGAGAAGCTCTGAGAAAACACTCAGAGAAGGTTCATACGAAATTCTCAACCGAGGTATTTCGCATGAAAGCGGAGATGCTCTTCTATAAAACTGGAGATAAAAAAGTAACTGTGGTCATACCCTTCATGACGACGGAGTTTCAGTGCGTAGCCAGATTCTGCAGCGGCTGCTTCCAGCGCTTCAGGCTTCAACTGCTCGACGAGGAAGTTATCCGCAAGCCCCTGATCCACCAGCAAAGGTAATTGCTTATCCGCATGACGAACCAGATAGCTGGCGTCGTGCTTCGCCCAGGTAGCCTTATCAGCGCCAAGGTAATTACCCAGCGCTTTTTCGCCCCAGGGGCAATCCATTGGATTACAGATCGGACTGAAGGCGGAGATACTGGTGTAACGATCCGGATTATTCAACGCCAGTGTAATCGCACCATGACCACCCATTGAATGACCACTGATAGCGCGTTTATCCGTGACCGGAAATTCGGCTTCAATCAGTTCAGGTAATTCTTTAACGACATAATCGTACATCTTGTAATGCTCAGACCATGGCGTTTCGGTCGCATTCACGTAGAAACCTGCGCCCAGTCCAAAATCGTAAGCGCCGTCAGGGTCGTCGGGTACGCCTTCACCGCGAGGTGATGTATCCGGCATCACAATCGCCATACCTAATTCGGCCGCCACGCGCTGTGCACCGGCTTTGTGAGTGAAGTTCTCATCGGTACAGGTGAGGCCAGATAACCAGTAGAGCACAGGTACATTTCTGACTTCAGCCTGCGGTGGCAGATAAATACCGAAGCGCATCTCACAGTTAAGCATCGCAGAGCGGTGCGTAAACTGCAGCTGACGACCGTCAAAACAACGGTTTTCGCTGACTTTTTCCATTACTTAATACCCGGTGTTCAGTAGTGAATTACGGTACGGATACTCTTGCCTTCGTGCATCAGGTGGAAGGCTTCATTAACGTCATCCAGTGGCATGGTATGCGTAATAAAATCACTCAACTTAAATTCGCCAGCGAGATAGCGTTCGACGTAATCCGGCAGCTCAGAACGGCCTTTTACACCACCAAAAGCGGAGCCTTTCCAGACGCGCCCGGTCACCAGCTGGAACGGACGGGTAGAGATTTCCTGACCGGCACCTGCAACACCGATGATCACAGACTCGCCCCAGCCTTTGTGGCAGCACTCAAGCGCAGAGCGCATAACGTCGACATTACCAATACATTCAAACGAGTAGTCGACGCCACCATCGGTCAGTTCAACAATGACTTCCTGAATCGGTTTGTCGTAGTCTTTCGGGTTAATACAATCAGTCGCGCCCAATTGTTTCGCCAGGTCGAATTTGCTTTCATTAATATCGATGGCAATGATGCGTGATGCTTTTGCCATGGTCGCACCGATAACCGCCGACAGACCAATACCACCCAGACCGAAAATAGCGACAGTCGCACCCTCTTCTACTTTGGCAGTATTCATCACGGCGCCCATACCAGTCGTGACACCACAACCGAGGAGGCAGACTTCTTCCAGAGGAGCTTCTGGATTTACTTTGGCCAGTGAGATTTCCGGCAGTACCGTGTACTCAGAGAAGGTTGAGCAACCCATGTAGTGGAAGATCGGCTTGCCGTTCTGGCTGAAGCGGCTGGTACCATCTGGCATCAGACCTTTGCCCTGAGTTTCGCGTACCGCCTGACAAAGATTGGTTTTACCGGATTTACAGAATTTGCACTCGCGGCATTCGGCGGTGTACAGCGGAATCACGTGATCGCCTACTTTCACACTGGTCACGCCTTCGCCGACGGACTCAACGATACCACCGCCTTCGTGGCCCAGAATCGCAGGGAAAATACCTTCAGGGTCATCACCAGACAGAGTAAACGCATCGGTGTGGCAAACGCCAGTCGCGACGATCTTCACACGGACTTCACCTGCTTTGGGCGGTGCAACCTGAACTTCTTCAATAGACAGCGGCTCGCCGGCTTTCCACGCGATGGCAGCACGGCAGGTAATAGTCTCGGACATGGGAGGTCTCCTTATTATTCCGGAATTCGGTGTCTTCACTGCGAACATTGTAGTTCGTTACCAAATAGAGATAATCTAGCAATCTATAAAATCACTATTACATATTGGTAACAATGAACCTTTGGCAAGGCGTGAATGAATTTGTCGCGGTCGCAGAATCGCAGAACTTCACCAAGGCAGCGGCTGGGCTTTCGATCTCAACGGCGCAGGTCAGTCGGCAGGTTCGACTGCTCGAAGAGCGATTGGGCATCAAACTGCTGTACCGGACGACAAGACGCGTACACCTGACCGAAGCCGGACAGCTCTACTATCAATCCTGCCGCCCATTAATAGAGGCATTGCAGGGCGCGGAGCATGCGGTACAGCAGCTTCAGAGTGTACCGCAGGGGTTAATCCGTCTGACGGCCCCAGTGACCTACGGCGAGCGCCAGCTGGCACCGGTGTTGAATGCTTTTCTGGAGCAGTATCCGGACATCCGCCTTCACTGTGAACTGACCAACCAGAAGATGGATCTGATTGCCGACGACTACGATATTGCGATCCGGCTTGGCAAAATTGATACCCCGGACCTGGTCGCGCGACGGCTGGGCAGTCGTCAGCTATTTACCTGTGCGTCGCAGGCCTATCTGGATGATGCTGGCATTCCTGAGACACTCGATGCGCTTCGCGATCACAACTGCCTTGTCGGCACGCTGGATTATTGGAGATTCCGCGATGAACAGGGTGAGCGCATTCTGCGGGTGAATGGACGCCTGAGATGCAACAGTGGTGAAGCCCTGTGCGATGCTGCAATGCGAGGTTTAGGCATTGTTCAGCTGCCGAACCATTACGTGGGTAACGCATTAAAACGAGGTGAGCTGGTTGAGGTACTGACCCCTTTCCGCCCAGAGAAAGAAAGCATCTCGGCGTTATATCCGCCGGGCCGCCAACTGTCACCGAAAGTACGGGTATTACTGACGTATCTGACCGAGCATCTGGGGCAATAACCTCTAACGAAAATAAAAAAGCCCCGGCGTACCAGGGCTCTCTCTTTAGCAACGTATACCGGCTATTAACGGCTGATCAGAGCCAGCTCGGCGTCTTCGTTCAATACCGTCCACCAGATGTTGTCGTCGCTGTCATAACCGAGCAGCGGCTGTTCAGCACAGGCACCGTCACGCGCTGGCGGCGTGTCGACATAGCTTTCCAGCCACATACCGTCGATGATGCAGCTGACATCTGCCAGAGGCTGCCAGTCTTCGCCATTGTGTTGTGCCAGAATCACACTGCCACCTGACACACCCGCTGATGCGGTAAAGGCAACGGCGTAAGGGTCAGAGACGGCGTCAGAGATGTCCCAGGACTCAGTGGCTGTGGCTGGCAGTATCACGTGCAATCAGTGAGCGCTGGTACTGGTGCTCATGGCCCTGAACGTAAATCACATCGTGTTCAGAGAAGAACGCGCGAATTTCGTCTGCGACACTGTATACCCAGTCGTCATCTTTCGTGCCTTCGACAATCTGTTCACGCGTCAGACCGTATTTCGCACCGATCAGGCCATCGTGACTGGCGACAACAATGCGATCGACTTTTCCCGGTTTTCTTCGACCACATTTTCGATCCACTTAATCGCCAGCGGCAGGTTGTAATAAGCGAGACCGATGATCAGAACGTTTTCGCGGATAACGTAGTAGTTCACCCATTCGTAGCCCGGCATGTGCACGGCATCTTCCGGGATAAATTCACGCATGGCGTTAATCCAGCCGGTGGTGTACGAGTAATTGAGTTCGTGGTTACCCATTACTGGCAGAAATTCCATGCCCTGCGTTTTGTAGGGACGCGCGACGCTGGTCCACTCTTCCCATTCAACCGCAGAGCCTTTGTCTGTCAGGTCACCTACGGGTATCACCAGATCCACACCCGCTACCAGCTGATGTTTGAGCACCTCGTCCATCGGGTGCATCGCCACATGGGCCTGCCCGGTTTCATCCGAGCCGCCCTGAGTATCTGGCAGTACGCCTACCGTGAAAGCACCGAAACGCGCTTCTTCGTTGACGCCTTCATTCTGAGGCTCCTCTGTCTGTGGAGCTTCAGCCTGAGGCGCTTCAACGACTGGCGTATCGAGACTGGTATCAGGTGTTTCAGTGTTGCTGCTGTTACTGCTGTTACTGCTGTTACTGCTGTTACTGCTGTTGTTGCTATCGCCACCACAGGCTGTCAGTGCCACAGCGGCAGCCAACAGGCCAAGGTGAGCCATTACTTTAGAATTATTCATGGATTGTCCCCCAAATTTCTGGAGGACTCAGTAAGCCCACAGGCAATGTCGTTTCTGTGACAGGCCGACAGACGCTAAAATCCATACGGGCCAGATTTCCGTTGCCGTACTGCACTTAGGCGCTGATGCAATGTCATCACTGATTCGTCTTTACTGACAACAGGCTGTTGCTGTCATTTAAGCGACACAGTTAAAGCGTACTCGCGCGCGCAGGGCGTATCTCTTACATTTACTAGCCAGCACTATCCCAATTGCGGATTACTCTTTTCAGAAAATATTGAATCCTTTTTACCGCAACGGGTCTCACTGACTGTGGTTGTCCTCTGCTATCGACCTTGTGTTGTCGGCAGCATTTTTTTGAATAGAACCGCATTCCTGCTAGATTAGAGAAAAATTTCCCCGTTCTTAAAAGAGAAGTACATACATGGCATCAGAACGTCTTCATCTTGAGTTGTGCAACCTGACACTGAAGCAGTATCCCGATATTAAAGTACTCATGGATGAAGCTTATCCGGAGCTGGGCGGCTCCTGGCCAAAGCACACGATTAAGCGCCTGATCGAAGAGTTTCCAGAGGGACAGATTGGCGTCATTGATGGCGATACTCTGGTCGGTATCGCCCTGTCCGTACAGGTAGACTACAAACGCTTCTCCAACCCCCACACCTACGAGGATATTGTTGGTGCTAACGACGTTATCCGCAGCAATCCTGATGGTGATGCGCTGTACGGCCTTGATGTCGTTATTAAAAAATCTCACCGTGGCATGCGGATTGGCCGACGCCTCTATGACGCCCGGAAAGAGCTTTGCCGCCAGTACAACTTTCAGGCAATTCTTGCGGGTGGCCGTATCCCGAGTTATCACACCTATCGCAAAGAAATGTCGCCTATGGAGTTTATCCACAAGGTCGACACGAAAGAGATTTACGACCCGATTCTCTCCTTCCAGCTGTCTAATGATTTTCAGGTAAAGCGCCTGCTGAAAAAGTATCTGCCGGAAGACTCTGAGTCTGTTGGCTACGCGACGCTACTGGAATGGAATAATATTCTGTATGAGCCGACCGATACTGTTCTTGAGTTCCGCAAAACGACAGTACGCGTGGGCGCGGTTCAGTGGCAGATGCGTACCGTTCAGTCACTGGAGGAGCTGCTGAAGCAGGTCGAGTACTTTGTCGATACGGTATCGGACTATCAGTGCGACTTTATTGTGTTCCCGGAATTTTTTAACGCACCGCTGATGGGGCTTGGTCCGCAGACATCTCAGACAGAAGCCATCCGTTTTCTCGCCGATTTTACCGATCCGATCCGCGATGCCATGTCGCGCATGGCAGTAGAATACAACGCGAATATTGTTACCGGCTCGATGCCGATCATGGACGACGGAGCGATTTATAACGTCTCGTACCTGTGCCACCGCAGCGGACAGGTGGATGAGCAACGCAAAATTCATATCACGCCGCACGAGAAAAATGACTGGGTCATTAAAGGCGGCGACAAACTACAGGTATTTGAAACTGACGCAGGCCGAGTGGGTATTCAGATCTGCTATGACGTTGAGTTTCCGGAGCTGTCCCGGATCATGTCGGAGCAAGGCCTGGAAATTCTGTTTGTGCCTTTCTGGACAGACACCAAGAATAGCTATCTGCGTGTACGCCACTGCGCCCAGGCCCGAGCCATTGAAAACGAATGCTATGTCGTCATCGCAGGCAGCGTTGGCAACCTTCCAGAAGTGGAGAGCCTCGACGTACAGTATGGTCAGTCCGCGGTACTGACACCGTCGGACTTCCCATTCCCGCATGATGCGACTTTGTCTGAGGCGACAGCAAATACAGAGATGCTGCTGTTTTCGGATCTGGATATGGATAAGTTACGTATTCTGCATAACGAAGGGTCGGTCAGAAACCTGAAAGACCGTCGCAAAGACCTGTACGACGTCCTTATCAAGAAGTAAGACAGAGAGGAAAAGCCGGGATGCTGATGAACAGGCATCCCGGCAATTCTGAGACTACGCTCAGGCAGATTCCGTCGTTTTATTGGTCTCGGCCAGATATGGCTCTAACTTCAGAATGTTCTCACGAAGGCCTTCCGGGATGTCACACGGGCGGCCTTTTTTATAATCAAAAAAGACCATGGTGCTTTCACCTTTAGCGACCAGGCGTGACGTCTCATGGCTCCACACGCCGTATTCCTGAACGATGCGGCCGGAATCCAGTTTCACACTTTTTATACCAACACTAATGGTATCCGGGTACTTAAGCGGTGCCAGGAACTTAGCACTCGTGCTACCAAGAATCGGGCCCATGCCCGTCTTAGCCATATATTCTTCAATTTTGATCGCTTCGACGTATTTAACGCGCGCGCTTTCAAAATAACGGAAGTACACCGTGTTATTCACATGGTGGAAATAATCCATTTCGCCCCACGCTACGGGTATCTCAACAACAATCGGATAATCGTATAAATCCAGCATGATAATCGCCCCATTAATACTTCATTGGTGCTCGCCATCGTGGCCAGCGATAAGAAAAGGTGTCAGTCAGCGCCGACAGAAGTACTAGAGCAACGACTATGCCCGCTGAAAAAGAAAGGGTGAAAATTAATCAAATATACGAAGAAAGTACCAGTCAAAGTTGGCAAGGGAGAACTTTATAAACACGGACTAGTACTTTTTCATTAGTCATAACGGCAAGACTTATCCGGCCACGAACACGTCCTGAGAAACTTGAACCGGCTCCTTGGAAACGGGAATTAAAGAAACGTCAGAAAACAGATAAGCCACACGTCGGTTTTGATTGGTTACTGCCAAATCGTCAGCTTTTCGTCAGGCAATAAAAAACCCGCCGAGGCGGGTCTTAGGAGCATTACGAGCGAACGTCGTAATCAGAGCTCGAAGCTGTGACGAAGAACAATAGTCTCAACGCGGTCCGGGCCGGTAGAGATAATATCGATCGGCGCACCAATCGCTTCTTCTACGAAGCGGATGTAAGCGCGTGCATTCTCTGGCAGATCGTCAATGCTTTTGGCACCGAAGGTCGTTTCAGTCCAACCCGGCAGCTCTTTATAGACCGGAGTCACTTTCTCGAACTGGTCAGCAGACGCTGGTACTTTCAACGCATTGCCATTCTCGTCCTGGTAACCGATACACACTTTGATGGTGTCCAGACCATCCAGAACGTCCAGCTTGGTCAGGCAGATGGTGTTGATAGAGTTAACGCGGATTGCATGCTTAACCAGCATAGCATCGAACCAACCACAACGACGGTCACGGCCGGTGGTCGTGCCTTTCTCTTTACCAACGTCTGCAAGGTGCTTACCGACGTCATCAAACAGTTCCGTCGGGAACGGGCCAGAACCAACACGGGTCGTGTAAGCCTTAGTGATACCCAGAATCTGATCCAGATACAGTGGGCCAACACCGGAACCTGTCGCCACGCCACCGGCAGTGGTGTTAGACGAGGTTACGAACGGGTAAGTACCGTGGTCGATGTCCAGCAGAGTGCCCTGAGCACCTTCAAACATGATGTCGCCACCGTCTTCACGCACGGTGTGCACCAGATCGACAGCATCAACAACGATGTCTTTAATCTGTGCAGCCCAGTCCATACAGGCAGCCAGTGTCTCTTCGTAGCTGACCGGATCCACGCCATAGTAGTTCACGAGTGAGAAGTTATGGTATTCCATGACTTCTTTCAGTTTGTCGGCAAACTCTGGCTGATACATGTCATCAACACGCAGTCCACGACGGGAAACTTTGTCTTCGTACGCCGGGCCAATACCGCGGCCTGTCGTGCCGATTTTCGCGTTACCACGCTTAATTTCACGCGCCTGATCCAGAGCGACATGATATGGCAGAATCAGTGGGCAAGCGTGAGAAATACGCAGACGATCCATCACAGGTACGCCGCGATCTTCCAGTGCGCGGATCTCTTTTAACAGAGCATCTGGCGCCAGAACCACACCATTACCGATCACACAACGAACGCCATCACGCAGGATGCCGGACGGGATCAGGTGCAGTGCAGTTTTCTCACCGTTAATTACCAGGGTATGACCTGCATTGTGGCCACCCTGAAAACGGACGACGGCCGCTGCTTTTTCAGTCAGCAGGTCAACAATTTTACCCTTACCTTCGTCACCCCACTGGGTGCCCAGAACAACAACGCTTTTGCCCATGGCAGAATCTTTCACTCAGTCGTTAAATTTAAAAATTCAGGCGCTGACCAGTGTCCACTGGCCATCGTTTTGCTGCAGTCGCTGAGACGCCCCTGCAACATCACCATTCGCTTCGGTCACTACACGGTATCCTTTGGCCCGTAAGTCCGTGATTGCCTGCCATAACGACGGATCATCCGACGCGGGAGCAGCCACGGTTTCCTTTACTTCAAACTGACGCTGACCGAGAGCCGCCAGTACTTTAAGGTCTGCACTGAAACCGGTTGCCGGACGTGCTCGCCCGAAATCCGCACCGGTTTCATCATAACGACCGCCCTGAGCTACAGCATCACCGTAACCCGGCACATAGGCCGCAAATACCAGACCTGTGTGGTAATCATAACCACGTAATTCTGTCAGATCACAGGTGATTGATACCTGAGGGAAACGCTGCATCAGCGCTTCAATCGCCTGTGTCATATCGCTCAGCTGCTGCGCCCCTACTGGCACCAGTTCAGCTAAACGTGCAAATTTGTCGGTCAGTGCACTGGCACTGCCCTGCATTGAAGCCACCAGGCTGAATGCTTCGGTTAAACGGCTGTCACTCAGCTCACGCTCAACCCACGCCAGTGTGTCCGTCTGACACTTAAGCTTGAGCAGGTCGAACAGTTCGCTCTGCTGCTCATCACTCAGGCCAGCACTGTCGGCTAACGCGCGGAATACACCGACATTACCCAGATCAAGGTGAACACCTTCGATACCCGCTTCAGACAACAGGCTGAGCATCACGCTGATGATTTCGACATCGGCACTGGTGCCGGCTACGCCGTACAGCTCCGCACCAATCTGAGTTGGCGTGCGGCTGGCCAGCAGTGACGCCGGACGCGTGTGAAACACAGTACGGCAGTAACTCAGACGACTGGTGCCTTCCGGAGCCAGGCTGTGTGCATCGATACGAGCAACCTGTGGTGTCGTATCAGCGCTCAATCCCATCAGGCGACCTGACAACTGGTCGGTCACTTTGAAGGTGCGCAGGTCCAGGTCTTTACCGGTGCCAGTCAGCAGTGAATCAAGATACTCCAGCGCCGGCGGGATAACGAAGTCATAACCGCAGTTATCGAGATAATCGAGCAGATGGCGGCGTAACTGTTCGATACGACGCGCCTGTGGCGGTAGGATTTCGTCAATGCCATCAGGCAGCAGCCAACGGTCAGCTCCAGTCATTGTCCAGCCTTCAATTGTTAAACAGGTAAAGCAGGATGAGCCCCAGCGACATGCTGAAGAGCCCGATCATTCTCATGGTGCGGTCATCTGTCTCGGCCATCCGGATCACCAGCTGGCGCCATCGCGCAGGGTAAAGAAAAGGGATAACGCCCTCAATAATCAGCACCAGACTGACGGCCACCGCCAGTGTATGCCAGGCTTCTGCGGACACTTTCTCTACCTTGATGTAAAACAGAATTGCACAAAAAAACCGGGCTACCAGCCCGGTTGCGGGATTCTACCAGAGCTGACCGGGCTTGAACATGCAAACATGTTCAGGCCCGGCTGCCATTAGTTCCCTTTGGAGTCGTTCAGGTAACGGAAGAAGTCGCTCTTAGGATCGAGCAACAGAACATCGTTGCCTTCGAAGGTCTCAGTGTAAGCCTTCAGACTGCGGGTAAATGAGTAGAACTCAGGGTCTTTGTTGAACGCCTGCGCATAGATGCGCGATGCTTCAGCATCGCCCTCACCTCGGATCTGCTCGGCTTCCCGGTAGGCTTCTGCCTCGATCACCGTTTTCTGACGATCTGCGTCTGCCTGAATACCTTCAGCCAGCTCGTTACCTTCAGAGCGGATCTCACGGGATTCACGACCACGTTCTGCCGACATACGCTGATACACGTTATTGCTCAGCTCATCTGGCAGGTCGATCGCTTTAACGCGAACATCCAGTACTTCGATACCCAGCTCGTCCTGCGTCTGCTCGTTGAGCATTGCGGTCAGTTTGGTCATCAGCTGATCACGCTCACCAGAAACAACTTCGTACAGGCTGCGCGCTGCGATTTCGTCACGCAGACCCTTGTTCACCTGGTTTTCCAGAAGAAGCGTTGCACGAGTGCGGTCACCCGATGTCGCCTGGTAGTAATTACGCACGTCTTTGATGCGCCATTTCGCGAACGAATCAACGATGACGTATTTCTTACCTGACGTCAGGAAGCGTGATGGCTGAGTATCCAGCGTCAGTACACGCGCATCGAAACGCTTGATGACATCGGCCAATGGCATTTTAAACCCGATGCCCGGCTGAACATCGTCGTCAATCATCTCACCGAAGCGCAGCTTAATCGCACGCTCGGTTTCTTTGATGATGTAGAAGCTCTGGCTACCAATCAGGACCACCAGCGCGATAACGATCAGCGAAGTAAATGCTTTAGGTGACATTATCGACCCTCCCGACGAATAGTAGATGAACTGCCTGAAGTACGACGCGAGTTAGCCTCACGGATCACTTCATCAGTCAGGCGCTTGATGTCTTCATCACTGAGATCAGACTGACGAGCCACACCCTGAGCCTGCTGGGTCAGTTTATCGAGTGGCAGGTACATCATGTTGTTACCGCCTTCGACGTCCACCAGAACTTTACTGCTCTTGTTGTACACCTGAGTCACGGCATCAATGTAGAGACGTTCACGGGTAACCGCGGGTGCCTTGTTGTACTCGCTTAACAGCTTGGTAAAGCGATCGGCTTCACCTTCTGCACGCGCCACAACACGCTCACGGTAGGCGCGGGCTTCTTCGAGCTGACGCTGAGCGCGACCACGGGCTTCCGGTACCACCGAGTTCGCGTAGGCTTCTGCGTCATTGATGGTGCGTTCTTTATCCTGCTTAGCACGCTGAACATCATCAAACGCTTCTTTCACCGCCGCTGGCGGGGTTGCGTCTTTGATGTTCACGTTCTGCAGAGTGATACCTGTATTGTACTCATCCATGTAGAACTGCAGACGCTGTTTAACCGCTTCTGCCAGAACCACACGACCTGTCGTCAGGATAGGGTCCATCTCGGTAGAACCCACCTCATGACGCAGCGCACTTTCGGCGGCATCACGCAGAGTCAGCTCAGGGTCTTCAACACGCAGCGCATAAGACACAGGATCGGTGACCCGGTACTGAACGTTCAGTTTTACGTCGACGATGTTTTCGTCTTCGGTCAGCATGCTTTCACGGATTTCAGTTTCACGAACACGGGTCGCGTTGACGATGATTACGTCTTCAATCACTGGCAGTTTCCAGTTCAGACCTTCACCTTCGATGCGATCGAACTTACCAGTACGTAATACGACGCCGCGTTCCTGAGTGTCGAGGATGTATACAGAATTCATCGCCAGCAGAATTGCCGCAATGACTGCGGCAACAACAAGAAAGCCTGTGATGCTGCCATCACCGCCGTTGTTGTTATTTCCGCCGCTTTTCTTGCCGCCGAATAAACCGTTCAGTTTATCAGTCAGCTTGCGGATCACTTCGTCCAGATCGGGTGGCTGATTACCACCACCGCCGTTGCCCCTGTTATTGTTACCCCAAGGGTCTTTGGGCTTGTTGCCATTACCGCCAGGCTCATTCCAGGCCATAGATCACTCCAGTCAGTGTGGCTGTTTTGTCATAAATGAATAGTACGTCCGTAATGATAACGGATTTGAGCGCAGCGGCCAGCCCATCAGGCATCGAATCAGGCAACTAACCGCCGACTTTTGCTATAACCAGGGATCTGCAGGTTGCGCGATAAAGCGCGACTCAGGAACCTCAGCTTTAGATAACGCTCGTTTAAAGTCTTGCAACTGCATGCGAATCTGCAGATGGATGTCACCATTATCGGCAAAATCCTCGCCCTGAACGCCACCGCTTTCGTAAAGAATTGCACGAAGACGTGCATCCGCAGGTGCCAGCGTGAGCCGATCTTCGAAGATCTCTTCGCCCAACAACTCAGACATCGCCTGACACAGCAGGTCAAAACCAAGCCGTTCCTGTGCCGACACCCAGACCGCAACGGGGACACCATCCTCGTTCCGGTCGATGCGCGGCTCACCAGATTCCAACAGATCGATCTTGTTGTAGACACGCAACTCCGGCAGTTCGTCCGCCTGAATTTCACCGAGTACCAGCTCAACCTGCTCGATATTGCCTTCCCGTTCATCCGAGGCGCAGTCGATCACATGCATCAACAGATCAGCCTCTGCCGCTTCCTGCAGAGTGGCACGGAATGCCTCTACTAGTTTATGGGGCAGGTGTCGGATAAATCCAACCGTGTCTGCCAGAACGATTTCACCCACGTCATCAATTTCGAGGCGTCGCAAGGTCGGATCAAGCGTTGCAAACAACTGATCTGCAGCATAGACATCAGCCTGCGTCAGTGCATTGAACAGAGTCGACTTACCCGCGTTGGTGTATCCGACAATAGCAACGGTCGGCACATCCGAGCGCTTACGCGCACGGCGACTCTGGTTGCGCTGTGCCCTTACTTTCTCAAGACGGGCATGAATACTCTTTACCCGTTCCCGCAGAAGACGTCGGTCAGTTTCAAGCTGAGTTTCACCCGGCCCGCGCATGCCGATACCACCTTTCTGACGTTCAAGGTGAGTCCAGCCACGGACAAGACGGGTCGACTGATGCTGCAGCTGCGCCAGCTCAACCTGCAGTTTACCCTCGTGGGTACGGGCGCGTTGGGCAAAGATATCGAGAATCAGGCCGGTACGGTCGAGCACCCGGCACTTGATTTCACGCTCAACGTTGCGCTCCTGACTGGGTGTCAGTGCATGGTTAAAAATCACCAGACTCACATCATGCATACGCACGGCCTCGGCGATTTCTTCAACTTTTCCCTTACCAACGAACGTTTTTACGTGAGGTACATCCCGCTTAGTAGTTACCAGATCTACCGGGTCTGCCCCCGCAGAGATAACGAGTTCACGGAATTCACTCAGATCCTCCCGGTTCGCTCCTTCGGGGAAGTCGACGTGTACGAGAATGGCTTCTTCACCACCACTGTCAGGACGCTCAAAAAACACAGATAGATGTACCTTTGTCGGCGATTATTCAGAATTTGGAAATCTGGTCGTACCGGATGCTTCCGATAAAAAATAGCAGATGCGAGACACAATGATGCCTCAGACGCTCAATAACAACACTGCGGTTGTTTCAGTCGGATGGTGGGAATATCAGCGGGCCCGCCCTCTTTACGGCAAAGCCCCTGATCAGGCCGGGCGATTATTCCTCGCCTTCACCCTGTTCTGCTGCTGGTGCCAGACGCACATTGCGGCTTGGAACTACAGTAGAAATTGCGTGCTTATAAACCATCTGAGAAACAGTGTTCTTCAGCAGGATAACGAACTGATCGAATGATTCGATCTGACCCTGCAGCTTAATGCCGTTAACCAGAAAGATAGAAACCTGGATACGCTCCTTACGAAGCTGGTTCAGATAAGGGTCTTGTAAAGAGTGCCCTTTTGACATAGTTGTTCTCCTAAATGAGAGAGTGCCTTCCAATCTGCGGTCGGCGAAGTAATAGTAGATTGCCCCATTGGTGGCCAGAACCTGCCCCAAAACTAACATGGAGGCCATGAAATAAACCGGTACACCTACACCGGATCATCTGTACAGACACATATTTGGTCGTTGGGTTCAGCCCGAGAATGCCGAATTCTGCATTGTTATGGTAATTCAATACGGTCAGCAGCCGTTCTCACGGCTAAATATGGCGCTGGTGCTGAGTATTTTCAAGGTATTTCTGACAATATCCGGATCATCGGTATCCAGCCAATGAAGATCGGGCCAGCTACGCAGCCAGGTGATCTGACGTTTGGCCAGTTGGCGCGTCGCAATAATGCCCCGTTCTATCATCTCGTCGTAGTCGTATTCACCATCCAGATAGTCCCACGCCTGACGATATCCAACGCAACGGATGGACGGCATATTCTTATCAAGATCACCACGGGCACGCAGCGCTTTTACCTCGTCGAGAAAACCATCGGCCACCATAATACGGAAACGCTCGGCGATGCGTTCGTGTAAACGCTTGCGCTCTGCCGGGCATACCGCGAGGTTCACGACATGGTAGGGCAGCGGTTCGGTCTGTTGCTCGGCCCAGTACTCCGTCAGTGTTTTGCCAGAGATCAGATACACCTCAAGCGCACGCTGAATACGCTGAGAATCCATAGGTTTCAGGCGGCGTGCGGACTCAGGATCGATATCTGCCAGTCGCGCATGCATCGCCGGCCAACCTTTCTCAAGGCCTTCTTCGAGTAATTGCTGCCGGATTGCCTCGTCGGCTTTCGGCAGATCTGCAGCGCCGTCGCGGAGAAATTTGAAATACATCATGGTGCCACCCACCAGCAATGGCACTTTGCCGGCGGCGGTAATGTCGGCCATTTCCCGTAAAGCGTCTTCACGGAAATTAGCGGCGGAGTAAGTCTCGGCCGGATCAATCAGATCAATCAGGCGGTGCGGTGCCTGCGCCTGCATACTGGCGTCCGGCTTGGCGGTACCGATGTCCATGCCTTTGTAGACCAGCGCTGAATCGACACTGATGATTTCGCAATCGTGGTTCTTAACCAACTCCAGAGCGAGCGCCGTCTTGCCTGAGGCCGTCGGCCCCATCAGAAATATCGCGGGCGGTAAACTCACAGGAGGTAAGGGTTCTGACATCAGCGCCCCCGCAGAAAGAGCTTATCCAACTCTGACATCGTCATCTGAGTCCAGGTCGGTCGCCCGTGGTTGCACTGTCCGGAGCGCTCGGTGGCTTCCATATCCCGTAACAAAGCATTCATTTCAGGTAGGGTCAGCTTCCGGTTTGCCCGTACAGAACCATGGCACGCCATGGTCGACAGCAGTTCGTTGCGATGAGCAAGAATCCGGTCCGAGGCGCCATGTTCCATCAGATCACTCAGCATATCAGTGATCAGTTGCCCGACATTTGCCTGCTGCAACAATACCGGAATCTGGCGGATCATCAGGCTCTCTGGCGACACTCTTGCCAGCTCGACGCCAAACTGACGAAATTCATCGGAGAACTGCTCTGCCGCATCGGCCTCACGCTCACTGACGTGCAGAGTTTCGGGCACGAGCAAAGGCTGACTCTGAACGCCCTGCTCATCCACCGCGACTTTTAAACGCTCGTAGGTAATTCGCTCGTGTGCAGCGTGCATATCCACGACCACCAGACCGTGAGCATTCTGCGCGAGTATATAAATGCCATGTAGTTGAGCGACGGCAAACCCGAGTGGCGGCAGGTCTTCTGCACTGGATTCAGGAAGTGGTTGTGGCGCTCCCTGATTCAGCTGTTCGTAACTGCGTAATTGTTCAGCCACTGCGCCCTGCCCCGGACGACTGTCAGAAAAACTCTGACCAAAAGAACCGCCAGAAAAATTCTGAGCTGTTGAGGTCGCGGCGCCGTCAGCGGTTGCAGAGAATGGAACTCGTTCGGTAGCAGGCTGTTGCCAGTCGAGCCGGTTCTGTCCCTGAAACTCTCCCGCTTCTGTACCTGTTGCCGCCGGAGCTGCACTTGGCTGCAGATTCGCGGTCGGCTGTTCCGGGCGTATGTCCGCCAGAGCGCGGTGCAGAGAACGGAAAATAAAATCATGCACCAGGCGACCATCGCGGAAGCGCACTTCGTGCTTAGTCGGGTGAACGTTAACGTCCACCAGCTTCGGGTCCAACCAGAGATAAAGCACAAACGCCGGATGACGACCATGATAAAGCACATCACGGTAGGCTTGTTTAATCGCGTGCACGACCAGTTTGTCACGCACCGCCCGGCCGTTCACAAAGAAATACTGCATATCCCCCTGCGAACGCGAAAACGTCGGTAAACCCACCCAACCTTCAATTGTCAGGCCCGCACCTTCGGTTTCAATGTGCACTGCGTTATCCATAAATTGCGGATTAAGCAGTGTTGCCACCCGTTTCTCACGATCAATCGTCCGGGCCGCAGGGCGCAACGAATGAATGACGCGGTTGTTATGACGCAGCGTAAAAGCAACGTCATAGCGACTGAGTGCGAGCTTTTTCAGTGTGTCTTCAAGGTGAGAGAATTCTGTCTTTTCTGTACGCAGAAACTTACGTCGTGCTGGCGTATTAAAAAACAGGTCACGCGCTTCAACCGTGGTGCCTGTTGGGTGGGCTGCCGGGCTGACTTCCGCCTGCATATCACGCCCTTCCGCTTTCACCTGCCAGGCTTCATCTGAGCCTTTCTCTCTGGATGTCAGAGTCAGGCGTGATACCGATGAGATACTCGCCAAGGCTTCACCACGGAAACCCATTGTGCCCACGGCTTCGAGATCATCCAGCGTAGTAATTTTACTGGTGGCGTGGCGACTGAGAGACAAAGGCAGGTCGTCTTTGCCGATGCCGTGCCCGTCATCACGAACGCGAAGCAGCTTAATGCCACCCTGCTCGGCATCAACATCAATATGCTGAGCACCAGCATCCAGCGAATTTTCGACCAACTCTTTAATGATATTGGCTGGACGTTCTACAACTTCGCCCGCAGCAATCTGGTTCGCAAGACGTGGCGATAACAGGTGTATTCGGCTCATAGCTCAGACTGAAAGTTCAGGAATTTGGAATACGCAGTTTCTGGCCGACTCTCAGCGAGTTACTGCTCAGGCCATTCAGTTTGCGCAGCTCAGACATTCCCATGCCGCTGCGAACTGCCAGCTCAGAAAGAGTGTCGCCACTACGGACTGTGTATTCGATGTATTGTTGTGCTGCTTTCTTACGCGCCGCCATCAAGGTTCCGGCCGGAGGATTATTCTGAAAATAATCTTTAATGCCGTTGAAAATCGCACGCGCCATTTTCTTCTGGTAAGCGCTGGTTTTCAGCTGCCGGGCTTCGCCAGGGTTTGAAATAAATCCTGTTTCTACCAGTAGCGCCGGCATGTCCGGTGATTTCAGTACGACAAATGCGGCTTCTTCGACGTTCTTCTTGTGCAGTTTACTGATCTTGCCCATTTCCTGCAGAATTTCATCGCCAATCGAAACACTGGCGGTGCGCTTATGCGTCATCGACAGATCCAGTAACGTCATCGCCAGGTGATCCTCACGATCACCAATGCTGACACCACCAATTAAGTCGGACGAATTTTCTTTGTCGGCAAGAAAGCGTGCCGTCTCACTGGTCGCTCCCCGGTCTGACAACACAAATACCGAGCTACCGCTGGCACTGGGGTGCTTAAACGCATCGGCATGAATAGAGACAAAGAAATCGGCATTCGCTTTACGGGCTTTTTCTGAGCGCTCACGTAAGCCGATGTAGTAATCGCCGGTGCGGACCATAAAGGGGGCAAAGCCAGTTTCCTGATCCAGCAGGCGTTGCAGTTCTTTGGATATCGCCAGAACCACATGTTTTTCCATCACGCGGCCAGGGCCAAGGGCTCCGGGGTCTTCGCCGCCGTGCCCGGCATCGATGGCAATAATAATGTCACGCTGATCGGTTTCGTAGGTTTCTGCTTTCTTAACGATATCAGGCGCACTCATAGACGCCTCTGACAGAGGACGTTCAAGATCTACGACCAGACGATGGTGAGACACCCCTTCAGAAGGGGGTAACGGGAAGCTGCGATATTTCATCGTCGCGCGGGTTTCTACCACAAGACGCAGGTCGGTCTTGTTGCGGCGCCCACTGCGTACACGAATCACTTCGCTGGAGTCGTCGGCTACCTTTTCTAACGACGACATTTTCAGCGACGCATTTTTAAGGTCAACGACGATGCGGTCCGGCCCGGTCAGCTGGAAGATTTTATGTTCGTGCGGTCCGCTGAGGTCGAGCACCAGACGGACTTTATCGGGAGACTGCCAGATACGTACGTCGCTGACGTCTGCCCATACTGGCAGCACACAGAGTGTCACGACGAAAAACGCGATCAGCCGCTTAATTATTCCTGCCATTCTTTTACCAGCTGCTGCAGTTGCCTGCTCCACTGTGCCCCTTTATCTGTCTCTGCCTGCCAGTTGAGGATACGTGCCTCACCTACATCGTCAATATGAATCGCAAGATCGGCCTCGGGCAATACACCGCGCCCACGCTCAGGCCACTCGATCAGGCACAAAGTTCCATCCGTCAGATATTCGCGAATCCCCATGTACTCAAGCTCTTCCGGGTCACCCAGACGATAGAGGTCAAAATGGCAGACCCGACCATCCGGCAGATCGTATTCTTCAACCAGAGTATACGTCGGGGACTTCACCGGGCCTGTATGACCAAGCGCCTGAATCAGCCCACGACTCAGGGTAGTTTTGCCAGCGCCCAGAGTACCTTCGAGAAATACCAGGCCACCGCCCGTCAGTATTGAAGACATACGGCCTGCAAAACTGACCATTTCATCTTCGCCGGTCAGGCGTATCTGGCCAGTAGTCTGTGGATTGCTCTCAGTCATCAGTTCACCAATTGTCGGATAAATGGCATCAGGTCTGTCGCAAGAAGTCCGCGCGTCCCGGACTCCGCTGCCGCGAGATCAGCAGCTGCGCTGTGCAGGCAGGCGCCACGAACAGCCGCCTGCCATGGCGTTAACCCTTGAGCCAGAAGCCCGGCTATCACACCCGTAAGAACATCACCCATTCCGCCGGTCGCCATGCCCGGGTTGCCATCAGTGCAGATCGCCAGCTCGCCTTCGGGAGAAGCAATGATACTGCCCTGCCCCTTGAGAATAACAACCGCATGGTATTTCTCAGCAATTGCCTGCGCCGCACCGAGGCGATCAGACTGAATATCCGCTACGGACTTGTCCAGCAACCGCGCAGCTTCGCCTGGATGCGGAGTCATCACGACGTCACGCTCCGGAAATTCCGTCTGCCATCCCGGAGAGGCAATAATATTCAATGCATCCGCATCCAGCACAACCGGATAGTCACTCTGAAGAACCTGCTGCAGAAGCAACTCTGCCCAGCTGCTGCGCCCGAGTCCGGGGCCGCAGGCCAACACTGACACTTTTTCCATCAGGGGCTGCATTTCAAGCCCGGCATTAATCGCCGCCGCCATACACTCCGGGCGCCGACCAAGCACCACAGAGACATTAGCCGGACGCGTCGCGCAGGAGGTCAGGCCTGCGCCGGTACGACAGCAGGCGTCCACGGCCATAGCAATAGCACCGCCGAAGCCGGTTTCGCCGCCAATCAGCAACGCATGGCCATGGTTTCCTTTGTTGGAGTTACCGCGTCGGGAATACAGTAAGGGGCCATCCTGAGTAAGCGAGTGATAACTCACTCGTTTCGCCAGTACAGAAACCGCTTGTCGCTCTGCATCGGTTAACCCAAGCGCCGCGTAGTGAAGTTCACCACAGCAGTCCGGGCCGTCGCAGGTCAGCAGACCTGGCTTCATACCGATAAAGGTCATCGTCGCATCTGCCTGAACCACATGGCCCATAATCATGCCGGTACTGGCGTTCAGGCCGGAGGGAATATCCAGAGCGAATACCGGCGCCTGGTGTTCGTTCATCGCCTTGATCGCTTCGGCAAACTCACCCTGTACGACCGCATTCAGGCCTGTACCTAATAAACCATCAACCAGAAGGTCAGCATCTGCGGGCAGATTGCCATCGAATTCACGGGCAACGACACCGGCGCTCTCGGCCATGTGCCGGGCATCGGTCGCCGATGGGCTTTGTCGGGTAACATCGCCAAGCATCAGAACAGTTACCGACAGGCCCTGCTCGACTGCTAATGCAGCGATTACCCAGCCGTCACCACCGTTATTGCCAGCACCGGCAAGAATGCACAGGTGCTGCGCTTCGGGCCAACGCTCACGCAGGCATTCAAATGCCGCTTCGCCAGCCTGTCGCATCAGACTGTAGCCATTGTCTCCCATGCGCTGAATAATCAGCCGGTCGAGCTCCCGTACGCCAGCAACGCTGTCGATGTTTCCGGGAAGATGGTCATAGCCTGTGTAAGGTCGCTTCATCGCGGTTGGGCCTGCGCTTGTGATACATTGCCGGGATTATATAAGTCCCAGGGCAGCCCGGCCAGAATGACATCCTCCAGGACAGTACTTACCCCAGAACAACTACAGAAGTTGCGTGATGATATTACGCAATGGTCGCTCGAGGCTGGCTTTCAGCAGTGTGGGTTCAGTAGCGTCGATACAGGAGAGCACGGCAATCGGTTACAGCAGTGGCTGGATGCCGGTTATCACGGTGAAATGAGCTATATGGCCGATCACGTGACAGAACGGGGCCCAATGCGCGCTCTGCCTGATGAGCTGCTTCCCGGCACGCTGAGTGTGATCAGCCTGAGAATGGACTATCTGGCGCCAGGTGTAGAGGTAGCGAAGCATCTGCAGGATAAAGACAACGCGTATATTTCTCGTTATGCGCTGGGGCGCGATTATCACAAGTTAATCCGCAAACGTCTGACACAACTCGGAAAGCGCATTCAGTCTGAAATCGGCGAGCTTGGTTTTCGCGCATTTGTCGACAGCGCGCCCATTCTCGAACGCGCTCTCGCAGAACAGGCAGGAATCGGCTGGATTGGTAAGAATACGATGGTGCTTAACCGAGAAGCCGGCTCGTATTTTTTCTTGGGTGAAATTCTCACCGACCTTCCGCTCGAACCCAATGAAACGCCACTGAAGAATCATTGCGGTCGCTGTACCTCGTGCCTGGATATTTGCCCGACCCAAGCCTTTGTAGGCCCCTACGTTCTCGACGCGAGAAAATGCATTTCTTACCTGACCATCGAACTCGACGGGCCAATCCCCGAAGAGCTTCGCAATGGCATAGGCAACCGTATCTTTGGTTGCGACGACTGTCAGATTGGCTGCCCCTGGAATCGCTTCAGTAAAAGCAGCGAAGAACCCGATTTCACCCCGCGCCACCAGCTGGATAAAGCGACACTGCTCGAGCTGTTTCAGTGGGATGAAGCGACCTTCCTGAAAAAAACCGAAGGCATGCCAATCCGCAGAACAGGCTACGAAAACTGGATGCGGAATATATCGGTAGCGTTGGGAAATGCCTCGCAAAGTATTGAGGTGCAGGAAGCGTTGAAAAAGCAGAAAGGAAATATTTCAGGGTTAGTCGATGAGCACATCGACTGGGCCCTGCGACAGCAGGGCCAGTAACATCATCTGTGCAGATGGTTGTCAGTGGTGGCAGTGCACCGGATTATCGGTTACTGATTACTGACGCAGTGCACGCAGCATCCACGCCGTTTTCTCGTGCAGACTCATGCGGGCCGTAAGCAGGTCAGCCGTACCCTCATCGAATACTTCGTCAGTCATTTTGATAACGCTCCGACACGTGCGCACAACCTGCTCGTGTCCTTTGGTCAGGATATCGACCATCTCATTAGCTTCCGGCACACCGTCAACCTCTTCCACAGAGCTCAGACGCGCAAACTCTTTATAGGTACCCGGCGCCGTGAATCCCAGAGTACGGATTCGCTCGGCGATATCGTCCACGGCTTCGGCCAGTTCGGTATAGTGTTCTTCGAACATCAGGTGTAACTCACGGAACTGCGGGCCGGTGACGTTCCAGTGGAAGTTGTGGGTCTGCAGATACAGAGTGTAAGAGTCCGCCAGAACTTTACTCAGGCCCTCGGCAATCTGTTTACGGCTTTCTTCATTAATACCAATATCGATCGAAGTCATACATGTACTCCTTCTGAAAATGAATCGCTCCCTTATAGGGACAGGGGCTGTTTCACTTTGTTCCGGAGATTTGCTCCAGAATTATTTGACGCCTCACTGAGCCTCTGCCAATGTCGATGCTCTTCTTTTATGAATTCTCATCAATATTTTCTGAACAAGAGTGCAGCATATGGCGACCACGAACCTGACGTCTGTCTTCAATAACAAACTCATATGGATTACCGGAGCGTCTTCCGGGATTGGTGAGCAGCTGTGTTATGACCTGAGTAAGCTGGGTGCCCGCCTGATCCTGTCTGCCCGCCGCGAAGACGAACTTGAACGGGTGAGAAGCGCGTGCCAGAGTCCGGAAACACATATTGTGCTGCCACTCGACATGTTGAATGAAGCCGATGTAATCAACGCAGCTGACAAGGTGGCCGACGAATTCGGCGTCGTAGATTACCTGTTCAATAATGCCGGAATCACGCAACGCTCACTGATCAATGAGACCGAAGCGGATATCTACCGCAAGGTAATGGAACTGAACTACTTCTCGCAGGTGACGATTACCCGCAAAGTACTGCCCGGTATGCTGGCTCGCGGTTCAGGGCATATTGTCACTACCTCGAGCATTGCAGGCCTGATTGGTATTCCGTACCGCTCGGCGTATTGCTCATCGAAACATGCCATTATTGGTTTTATGGACTCACTGCGCTCAGAGGTGCACGACAAAGGTTTGCGCGTGACGACACTGTGTCCGGGCTTTGTGCGCACCAGTATTATCGAAACTGCTCGTCGTGAAGGCACTGCTCTCGAAAAAGTGGACGACACCGTGATCAAAAATGGCATGGCCGTCGATGAGGCAGTAGCCGAAGTCTTAAATGCCGTAGCCAATGAAAAAGAACAGGTCGTTATCGCCAAAGGCAAAGAAGGCATGGGGCCAATCATTAAACGATTGTTCCCAAGTGTGATTTATAAAATGGTTCGGAAAATGGCATTAACCTGACTCCTGCGACAATGAACTTTTGAGCAAAAAGCAAGTCTGTTTTCACAGGAGGTGAATCATGAGTAAACAAGCCGTTATTTACCGCATGGTGATGGAGAAACACATCTGCCCATACGGTTTAAAGTCTCTCGACCTGCTTAAGCGCGAGGGTTTTCAGGTCGAAGACAACTGGTTAACGACCAGAGCCGAAACCGATGCCTTTAAAAAAGAACATGAGGTCGAAACGACTCCGCAAACATTTATCGATGGAAAGCGCATCGGTGGTTACGACGCCCTGAAAGATCACTTTGGTAAGTCAGGTAAGAAAGAGAAGACAACAAGCTACACCCCGATCATTGCGATTTTTTCTGTCACGCTTCTGATGGCGCTGGGCGCTTCTCACATGGTGAGTGGCAGCTTCTTCGGTGATCGATGGTTTGAGTTGTTTATCGCGTTCAGCATGTGTGTTCTTGCGATTCAGAAATTGCAGGACCTCGAAGCCTTCTCCTTGCAGTTCTTGGGCTATGACCTCTTAGCACAGAAATACGTCCCCTATTCAAAGATTTACCCGTTCGCCGAGGCGTTTGCCGGTATTGGTATGATTGCTATGGTGTGGACACCACTGGTTGCACTTGTTGCCTTATTCATCGGTAGTATCGGCGCCGCGTCGGTCTATAAAGCCGTTTATATTCAGAAGCGGGAACTGAAGTGTGCCTGTGTCGGAGGCAACAGCAATGTTCCCCTTGGTGCGATTTCCATGACCGAAAATCTGATGATGGTAGGAATGGCAATCTGGATGCTTCTCTTTCGCTGACTCAGCTTTTCAGCGGATAAGAAACGAAAAAAGCGCCTCGAATTATTGAGGCGCTTTTTCATAAAGCTAAGCTTGATCGATTACTTACACCGCCAAAAAGTGTTTACGATAGTGCTGCATTTCAGCAATCGACTCACGAATATCATCCAACGCCTGATGGGCCCCTTTCTTCTCGAATGAAGAGACAGCCTCCGGCTTCCAGCGACGAGCTAATTCTTTCAGCGTAGATACATCGATATTACGGTAGTGGAAGTAGCGCTCAAGCTCGGGCATGTACTTCACCAGAAAACGCCGGTCTTGATGAATGCTGTTGCCGCACAGTGGCGAAGCGCCCTCTTTGACGTGTTCTTTCAGGAAGGCGATCGTTGCCAGCTCGGCAGCACGAGCATCCTGAGTACTGTCTTTCACCCTTTGCGTCAGCCCTGAGTTACCGTGGGTGCGGGTATTCCACTCATCCATCGCATCCAGCAATACGTCTGGCTGGTGCACCGCAATAACCGGCCCTTCAGCAATAACGTTGAGGTCGCTGTCGGTCACAATGGTCGCGATTTCAATGATAACATCCTGCTCTGGCTCCAGACCTGTCATCTCCAGGTCCATCCAGACCAGATTATCTTTCTGACTCATGTCGCATTCTCGGTAACTATATTGGAGATATCAGTCTAGCAAGTTGCACCAAACCCAGCCAACCGCGACAATAGCGCCATCTTAAAAATCAGAGCGAATATGGCTAAGCGCAAACTAAATCGCCGTCAGGCCTGGCGGGTCGAAAAGATTCAGCAGGAAAAGGCTTCGCGAGCGAAACGCAAAGAGCGTGATATTTCAGACCAGCTGAGCGCCGGTGAGCTGGGCGAGGAAATGCACGGCCTGATTATCGCTCACTTCGGCTCTCAGGTTGAGGTCGAAGACGAACACCGTACCCGCTATCGCTGTTTTCTGCGCGCCAACCTGGGGTCACTGGTCACCGGCGACCACGTTGTCTTCCGACCAGGGCCTGAAAATAACGGTGTACTGACCGGGGTGGTCGAGATGGTGCAGGAACGTGAATCTGAGTTATCACGACCGAATCCGTACAACGAGATCAAACCCGTCGCTGCGAATATCGACAATATTCTGCTAACCATCGCTCCCGAACCTCATGCCCACCGCAACCTGATTGATCGCTATCTGGTTGCTGCAGAGAACTGTGGTATAGAACCCATATTCCTGCTCAACAAGGTTGACCTGATTGACGAAGAGATTCAGCCCTACTTCGATGAACTGCTCGGCGACTATGAAGTACTGGGTTATCGATCATTGCGCGTATGCAGTAAAGACGAGAGCAGCCTCGCTGACCTTAAAACCTTTCTGAATGACCGTGTCAGTGTCTTCGTTGGGCAGTCTGGCGTAGGCAAATCGTCACTGATTGCGACGCTGCTTCCGGGCGAAGATCTGCGTATCGGAGCTTTGTCGGAAAATACCCGCAAGGGCAAGCATACGACAACGACTGCAAGGCTGTATCACTTCCCTGCGGGCGGTGATCTGATCGACTCTCCGGGGATTCGTGAATTCGGGCTATGGCATATGTCACCAGAAGAGGTGATGTACGGTTTCCGCGAGTTGCGTGATATCGCCGGTCATTGTCGCTTCCGCGATTGTGCACACGAATCTGAGCCGGGTTGCGCCATCATTGAAGCACTCGAAAACGGTGAGATCAGCGACGAGCGCTTCTTCAGCTACAAACGCATTCTGAGTACGCTGACTGAACTGTAAGTCAGCGTACTACCAGAAAACTTCTTCTTTATTGGGCGGATTATCGTAAGGGTTATCGGCCCGGTTACGTCTTTGCTGCAGCTCTTCGAGCAAGGTCCCGGTGCGATTAATCGTAGGCGTTCTGGGATCGTCTTCGCTACTTTCACCATTCTCACCGTTGATAAATTCAACATCGGCATCACTGCCACTGCGCCCTTTGATGCCTGCATCGAGCGCTTTATTGAGTAGCGTAATTGAAATGCGTCGATTGACCGCCGCCGCCGGGTCATCGGGTTTCAACGGTGCCGTATCGCCCATGCCAATCACCTGAGCGATCTGTGACTTAGGCACACCAGCTTCCATCAGGGCACGACGAGCCGAATCCGCCCGCAGCGACGACAGGCCCCAGTTGATGTCGTCTTCATCGCGTTGGTTTACTACGCCAGATGAATCCGTATGGCCGGTAATCTGTAAACGATGATCCAGACCTGAGAGCATGGGCGCCAGCTCCCATAAAATATCCTCAGAGTAGTAGCGTAAATGAGCGCTGCCCTGATCAAACATTGGGCGATTGGTCTGATCCACAATCTGCAACCGCAGACCTTCGGTCGTTAGGTCGAGCAACAGCTGATTCTTGAACGGACTCAGTGTCGGGCTGGCAGTGATCATCGCCTGAATTTTGGCTTTCATTTCTTCCATGCGCCGTTGCTCAATGGCATCAGCCAGGCTTTCAATCTCATCCGCCTGAAGAATTTTCTCGGGATCAATGGTTTCTGAGACAGCGATATTGTCAGAGGTTGTTGGTGAACCGCCAAGATCAATAACGTACTTAGACGGCACCAGCTTGCCCTCTTCAAAGGCTTTCGGGTCCTGAAAGTAACCCGATATGGCCTCCCGCTCCTGTTCGTTGGAGGAGTTAATGACCCATAGCACCAGAAATAAGGCCATCATTGCCAGTGCAAAGTCCGCCATCGCGACCTTCCAGGCGCCACCATGCTCTTCGTGTTTGCCCTTCTTATAACGACGGACAACGATATTCTGATGTGGGCTTAACTTCTCCATCAGCAATCACTCATCAGCGGCTGCGCACTTTGCTTTCGACTTCATTGAAGGTCGGACGCTTATGGGTGAACAGTGACTTACGGCCAAACTCCACCGCCAGCTGCGGCGGTAGTCCGTTCAGGGAGGCGATAATGCAGGCCTTTGCAGCTTCGTAGAGTTTAATTTCTTCTTCGGCGATATGACGCATGACAGAAGAGATTGGCCCAACCAGACCATAGGCGAGTAAAACACCACTGAATGTCCCGACCAGAGCGGCCGCCACATGAGCACCGATTTCGTTGATATCACCGCCAATGGCGCCCATGGTGATCACGATACCTAATACTGCGGCAACAATACCAAAGCCCGGCAAGGCATCTGACACTTTACCAACCGCCATGCCCGGTTGTTCCAGCTCGTGCATGCGTGCCTCTATTTCCTGATCCATCAGGGATTCCAGCTCGAACGACGTGAGGTTACCTGCGGCGATAATGCGAAAGTAGTCAGCAATAAAGACGGCCAGTTCATGATTCGCCTGAATCGCGGGATAGCGCGCAAAGAGTGCACTGGTGTCCGGGTTCTCGACATCCCCCTCAATCGCCATGATGCCTTCCCGGCGCGCTTTATTGAGAATGTCATAGAGCAACCCAAGTACATCCATATACATGGTTTTTGAGACGCTCCCGCCCATAATCACCTTGGGAATCAGGCGAAATGACGACCAGACAACATGCCAGGGATTCGACAGAAGAAAGGCACCAAAGGCCGCGCCGACAATAATCAGTATCTCGAAGGGTTGCCACAATGCCAGCAGTTGGCCATGTGACATCACATAGCCATACAGGACACTGCCAAAAACAATCACGACACCTGCTACAAATAGCATCCAGCCAATTTCCTCAGCGGTACTCCGCATTTAACTCAGGATGCGAACCGAAACCCTTCCGTGACAAAAAAGACACACAGATTACACGGGACGAAATACGCATCACGACTATAGTAAGTAAAGGATACAAATGACCGTTTAACAAACCGGGAACACTCTCTCCATGCAGAATTCTGCGCTTCAGACGCCCAGCGCCGCTCAATGGGAGGCCGTACTGGCGTTCCGTGACTTACCTATCCTGAAAGAAACACGGGATGCATTAAGGGTCGAACTCAAAAATCCGCAGGTCAGCTTTGAATCGCTGGTACCTGTGGCGGAAAGAGATCCGGCACTCTGCTGGCACTTACTGCAAAAAGCCGTCAACCATAACCCCGGTTGCCGCGAACAGATTCACGGCGTTTATAACTGCCTGTCGCTGCTCGGCATGCAAGAGCTGATTATTCTGGTGAAGAAGCTCCCGGTGATTGAAGACCACCCGGAGGATGCTTCACAGAAAGTGTATCGGCAGGCACTGTACACTGCGCACATGGCCGGTTGCCTGGCAGCACAATGGGCGAGTGCGAAAGGCACACCCACGAGTACGGCCTATTGGTCAGCCATGCTGGCTAACTCTATCCTCTGGCCCTGGCTATTGCTCGATCAGTCCAGTCACAACTGGTTTCACTACCTGAGCGAGGGCGATGATCTCAGTACCGCTTCTCGCAAAGTATTCGGTAACTCACCCGAGAACTGGAAACGCCTGGTGCGTCGGCACAACCTGCCCGACCCGGTTGTCGATATGTTTCAACGAGATAAATTACCAGAGAGGAAAGACTGGCGACGCCTGCGCAAACAAGACCCAAGAGATCTGGATACCGGACGCCAACTGATCCACAAAAGCCAGAGTGCTTCTATGCTTGCGCTGACCGCAGCGAATACTGCCTGGCACCTTCATATAAACCCGGAAGGTGAGCGAAGCCAGCGCTGGTTGGCAATGAGCAGTCATGCGCAGGGGCGCCGCTATCCGACACTGGTCAGCGAGAGCCGTAAAGTTCAGCTGGATGAAGCGCGTTTGAGAAAGTCTGCATTGGCCTCTGGCATTGCGTTGCTGACTACACCGAGACCAGAAGCACTGTCGTACCCTAAATGGACACCTCTTCCAGAAGTTGCGCCTGCATATGCGGCCACGACTTCGCCCAACGACACGACAGCCAAAGTCGTGCAGGCCGAACCGGATGTACGCTCAGAAGCCGAGATTGATAAAGTGTCGGCGCCCGAAACTCAATCGCCAACCAAACCTGCTCGTCATGGCAGCGCGTACCTGTCTAAGTTGATGGGGCAATTGTCTGAGTCCCCCGCAAGCTTCGGTGACTGGCACTATCTGATGCAGGGGGTATTGAAAGGTATTCATCTTGGCATTGGCATCGATCACGCGATTGTTATGCTGCCCGGTAAAAATCGTTCATCCCTGCGTACAGTCTACTCGGAGAACCCTGACGGCCTGACGCCTCTGTCGAGTACCAGCATCCCGTTGCAGGTCGCTCCTTTACTACGTCAGTTAATGAAGCAGTCTGCGGCCGTTCATATCACGCCGGCGACTTGTGGACGATACTTCAAAGGCATGCCCCCGGAGCTTGCCGATGCACTTCCGCAAGAATTGTTGCTGATGTCAGTCCACGCAGGTCGCGACCCCATCGGAATTGTCATTGCCGCAAACTCTGGCAATAAAGCAATATCCAAAGCGCAATACCAACGTTTCCGGCAACTCTGCACGACAACCAGTCAGGGGCTGGCTTCTCTCCGACAGCTCAGTGCCCAGAAAAATAAACCCGCGGGTAAGGCCCATAAGGCCGCGCGACAGACGTCGTGACCTGACACAGGGTGGTCTCTCAGATACACTTCGTGCCAACGAAATAATTAGCTGAGTGAACCCCCCATGGCTGACCTCCCTTTGTTGCTGGAGCCAGAACAACTGGCTGACCTGTTACCGCTCGATAATGTCCTGGTCATCGACCAGAGTAAGGCAGAGACCTTCGTTGAAGGTCATATTCCGGGTGCAGTTCACCTCGACTTCAAACGTTTACAACGTCCGGGTACACCCGTCCCTGGTCTGTTACCAGAAGTCTCAGATCTTGAAGCCGTATTCAGCGAGCTGGGACTGACGCCTGACACTCACGTTATCTGCTCTGACGACGAAGGCGGTGGCTGGGCCGGGCGTCTGATCTGGGTACTCGACTGCATAGGCCATACAAAATATTCCTATATTAATGGCGGTATCGTCGCCTGGCGTCAGGCGGGCTTACCACAGGAAACCGGCACCGTTACCCCGCAGGCGTCTGACTATAAAATCACTGCGATTAACCCGGATGCCACCTTCACCAAAGCCCAGGTACTGGATAACCTCGGAAAACCGGACTTTGCCATCTGGGACGCTCGCTCAGCCGCCGAATACACGGGTGAAAAAGTGATTTCAGCCCGCGGTGGCCACATTCCGGGAGCCGTGAATTATGAGTGGACCCGTGGAATGGACAAAGACCGCGGTTTACGTATTAACGATCTGGATGCTTTCCGCACCTTACTGTCAGGCCTGGGTATCGATGAGACTAAGCGTATCGCTACGCACTGCCAGACCCACCATCGTTCCGGATATACCTACCTGGTTGGTAAAATTCTGGGATTCGATATCCGGGGTTACGCTGGCTCGTGGTCTGAGTGGGGCAACGACGAAAACACACCGGTTGTGACCGGCACGGAACCTAATTAAGAGATGACCCAATGAGTTTTAAAGACAATCTGTTTATCGCCAGCCAATACGTTGTCCCACAGCACCTGCTCTCTCGTGCGGTGGGTGCTCTGGCTGAGACAGAAATGGAATGGGTAAAAAACCCGCTCATTAATCTGTTCATCAAAAAGTTTGGCGTCAATATGAGCGAAGCTCAGCGCCAGACGGCCTCTGAGTTCTCCTGTTTTAACGACTTTTTTACACGCGAATTAATTGATGGTGCACGCCCGATTGAAGGTGATGCCTCTGTCCTGTGTTCACCCGCTGACGGTGCCGTATCACAACGAGGGGAAATCGTTGATGGCCGTATTTTTCAGGCGAAAGGACAGGATTACTGCCTGACTGAGCTGCTCGGTGGAGACGCCAAACGCGCAGCGCCTTTTATGGGTGGCGAATTCGCGACCATTTACCTGTCGCCGAAGGATTACCACCGGGTACACATGCCGATGGCCGGCAAACTGCGTGACATGATTTATGTTCCCGGCGACCTGTTCTCTGTGAATCAGGTAACCGCCGAGAATGTACCTCGCCTGTTCGCTCGCAACGAACGGGTTGTCTGTATTTTTGATACCGACAAAGGACCGATGGCGATGGTGCTGGTAGGCGCTATGATCGTCGCCGCCGTTGAAACCGTCTGGGCTGGCCACATTGCTCCGCCACGCCGCGAACTGAAGGTCAGCGAATACGGCGCCCCAGTCGATGTATCGCTGGAAAAAGGCGCAGAAATGGGTCGCTTCAAACTCGGTTCGACCGTCATCCTGTGTCACCCGAAAGGCGTTGTCGACTGGAAGGATGCCTTTGAAGCGGGCTCACCGGTGAGAATGGGCGAGGCCATCGCAGACCTTTCGTGATCAGGCTCAAGCCCGACCTATCTATGGCCTTGGCCTGATCCAGTCGTGATCAGGCTCTTGGCCAGTCAAAACTGAGTACATCACTGATGCGCTCAGCCTGAAGTACATGCATCAGTAAGCGGTCTACGCCCATGGCTACGCCAGAGCATTCCGGCAAACCATGTTCAATCGCCGCCAGTAAGTGCTCATCCAGAGGACGCCCATCGGCTTCTTTTTCAAAGCGACGACGCTGTTCCTCCGCATCGGTCAGTTCGTGATATCCGTTGGCTAATTCAGTGCCGTTAAAGAACAATTCAAAACGTTCTGCCACCGGGTTGCCATCGGCATCGTAATTCACCTTCGCAAGCGCTGCCTGACTTGCGGGGAAGTCATAGATAAACACTAGAGTTTCTTCGGGCAAGGCCGGTTCGACCTTGTGGCTCATGATGATATCTAACCAGCCGTCACGGCCAAGCTGTAAATCCTGTCCTGCGGCAGAAATACCGACCGCAGCGATGTCCTCATCCGATGCCTTATGGACATCGATACCAGCAAACTGCTTCAGCGCACTGGCGTAGCTCATACGCACTTCGGGTAACTCTGCCCAGCGGGTTTTAAACAGCGCCCGCACCAGGTCCCGGACTTCTCCCATCAGACGATCCAGCGACCAACTGACACGGTACCATTCGAGCATGGAAAACTCAGGGTTATGACGACGCCCTGCTTCCCCCGCACGAAACACCTTACACAGCTGCCAGATATCTCCGCTTCCTGCACACAGCAGGCGCTTCATTGCGTACTCAGGCGAGGTATGTAGCCAGCGCCCTTCGCGAGTCTGCATCGGTTCAATATTGGGATCAGAAACAGGCGCGTTTCCTAACAGAGGAGTATCGACCTCAAGCACGTCGCGTGCGTAAAAGAACTCACGAATAGTGCGGTAAAACGCAGATCGGGCAGCCAGAGCTGCCCGATCGCAAGAGGGTTGCCAGCGCGAATCAAGCACGGCCGACGTATTCGCCCGAACGGGTATCAATCTTCAGTACTTCACCGATATTGATAAACAGAGGGACTTTAACAACCGCACCGGTCGACAGGGTTGCAGGCTTACTACCACCGTTCGCAGTGTCGCCTTTTACACCCGGATCGGTCTCGACCACTTCAAGCTCTACAAAGTTAGGCGGTGCAACGGTAAGAACAGCGCCGTTGAACAGGATGACAGTGTACACGTCCTGCTCTTTCAGCCACTTAACGGTGTCGCCTACGGCTTCCTGAGAAGCGCCGTGCTGTTCGAAAGAACCATCGGTAGCCATGAAGTGCCAGAATTCACCGTCGGTGTAGAGGTATTCCATGTCCACTTCCATCACGTCAGCGCCTTCCAGGCTGTCTCCTGACTTGAAGGTCTTCTCAAGCACACGACCGTTACGCAGGTTACGGAGCTTAACACGATTGAATGCCTGGCCCTTGCCCGGCTTGACGTACTCGTTTTCCACAATGGAGCACGGCTCATTGTCGAGCATCACTTTGAGACCCGATTTAAATTCGTTGGTAGAATAGTTAGCCATTTTGACTTCCGCTTACTGTCAGGTAATAAATTAAGGTGCGTATCATAACGCGAACAGAGCCGCCTGTAGAGATGCAGGATTGGCGACAGATTCTCGCTGACTCTTTCCGTGACGGTGAGCGCCTGCTCAGCTATCTGGATATCCCAAGTGATAAGGCGTTACAGGCAGATCATCCTGCTCTGGCTTTCCCTTTACTGGTGCCCCGGCCCTTTGCTGATCAGATGGCTCGTGGTGACTTGAATGATCCGCTGCTGCGACAGGTTCTGCCCATCGCCAGCGAAACCCATGCAGCAGACCTGCCGGGCTACAGTGCCGATCCTCTTGGAGAGCGCCAGACGAACATACGCCCTGGGATTATTCACAAATACCAGGGGCGGGTACTGATGCTGGCTGCGACCGGGTGCGCCGTAAACTGCCGTTACTGCTTCCGCAGGCACTTCGACTACGCTGACAACCGCTTGAGTCGGGAGGAAAGAAAATCGGCTCTGGACTATATCCGTGCCGACACCAGCATCTCAGAAGTCATACTCAGTGGTGGCGACCCGCTGATGCTTCAGGATGCTGCATTCGCCGACCTGATAACCGCCATTGACGAAATAGACCACGTACGACGTATTCGCATACATACCCGGCTGCCAGTAGTTATTCCGCAGCGCCTGACGCCAGAACTGCAGACAGTGCTCAGTCATACCCGTGCAGATAACGCCATGGTGCTCCATGTTAATCACCCTAACGAGCTGACCGCTCTCCATGCGGAACGTCTGCGTGAACTCAGAAGCAGTGGCGTAACGCTTCTCAACCAGAGCGTGCTCCTGAATGGCGTTAATGATGACATTGTTATTTTGGCCGAATTAAGCGAGAAGCTCTTTACAATGGGGGTGCTGCCCTATTACCTTCACCTTCCAGATAAAGTTGAAGGGACGCAGCATTATTTCGTCGACGACAAGGACGCCACCGCGCTCTATCTCGGTATAAGAGAACAATTGCCGGGCTACCTTGTCCCACAACTTGTGAGAGAAGTGCCCCGAGACCCCTACAAGCGTCCCCACCCCGTTCTGGCCTGATCGCACCGGTATTTTGTGATAGCGTAGCCAGTTCGTGTAAAAGAAATTCACATTTCTCTTTTGAAACGGTTAAATGTCGTGTAGTTGCTGGAAGATACACGCCATAGAGGCTATATAAATCGCTAACCCCGAAAGTTAACAGCAGGATCGCATGGACAGCCAGAGCACACCGATAACATTGCATATCCCGAATGCAACTCAAGGCGAGTTGTCGTTCTGTGGTTCGGGACTTCCGGCGTTCTCACAGTGGGCCAAAAGCCTGCCAATGGCAAATACCGGGGAAGCTTCCCGACGCCTCTATCAGGCCATCCGCGAGTTAAACGCATTAAGCTGCCCTCCGGCACAGCGATTTGAACTCCTCGAAGTTATCCGCCCTTATATACACTCGGTCTGCAAAGTCCTGAATAAGCACTTTTTGCAGTCCTCTGTATCCCTGAATGATAAGCAACTTAAGATCGCTAATCTGAGCCAAGCGTTGCAAGGGCATCTCGCGACTGGTTACAAAATGGTGGTCGCACACAGTGTTGATCTGCTTGGCGCCGGAGACCGTCCGCCCAAGCACTTTGCACCGGCTATTCACCGAGCAATTGTCGACAGCAGTCAGATTATTCTGCGGGCCTACCAGCTGTATTTTCAGCCGCCAGACAGAACCTGGCTGGACGTGAACCAGATCTACCTGATGGCAGAAGCGCGCCGTCTGGAAAACATCACTATTGAAGATCAACAAGCACGGTACGTTTACAAATCTACAATCCGTGACGCCTTCGCACGCATACACCTTTTGGGGACAGCGAAACCCAGCAACCTGCGCCAGCAGGATCTGGCACAACTGTATGAAGTATGTGAATACTGGGCACCTCACGCTGAACTGACGCCGGCTGACGATGAAAGCGCTCTGTTTATCATCAACCTTCATCGCGACCGCCCAGGCCAGTATCGCCAGCATCTGCGCGATAACCAAAAGATAAATTTCCGCAGCCTGAACACGCAAAAACTGGTTCAGGCGCTGAAGCTATATGCGTCTGCGGGCAGCGATGGCCGGATTACCGTGCCAGATAAGACCAGCGAAACGCTGATTTCCCATACGATTCAATCCTGGGGAATTCACTGGCAGCGTTCATTCCGTCGCGTGCCTACCGATGGTCAACTGAGTGTCTGCGTCGGTCTGTCTGCATTGCACTACTACACGGCAGGGAAACGCGACTTTGATCAGGTTTCCCTGAAGATGAAACCTGTTGATCAGGGCCCTGCCGGTAAATCTGTTGATACCGGCGCCACTGTGTCTGACGATGTCTGGGCAGATGCCTTTGACGCCGGTGGCTCGCGTATGCCAGACAATAAAGCGATGAATCTCGATGCGATCGAGTTCATCAACCGCCATCAGATCGAAGAAGAAGAAAACAGCGAGCCCAAAACCCGCTACAGCAGCTATGGCGTCATTCTTATCAATACCAGTCCGGGCGGCTACTGCCTGCAATGGAAAGGTGAGCTACCCAGCGCCATTCAGGCCGGTGAGCTGATCGGCATTCAGGAGCGCGGCGTACGCCACTGGTCTGTCGGGGCAATCCGCTGGATTCGTCACCTGCGAGGTCAGGGGACTCAGCTGGGCGTTGAACTTCTGGCACCTCGTGCCGAAGTCGCTATCGCTCGCCTGCTGCAAAAAACCGGCAGCAACGGTCCGCAGATGCGAGCTCTGGTTCTGCCTGCGATTAAAGCGATCGCTCAGCCTGCCAGCGTCATACTGCCGCGGGTGCCCTTCCGTACCGGCAATAAGATTGAGTTGATGCATGAGAAACTCAGCGGACGCTATCAGTTAAGCAAAAGCCTGGCGTCTACTAATAGCTTTGGGCAATTCCAGTTCAGGGCTTCCGGAGTCTCATCCGAGCAAAAACGCCAGGTGGCCACCAGCGTTGGTGATGCTCTGATTGAAGATGATTTTGATTCTCTCTGGAATAAACTCTGATTGGGAAAACGGGTGACAAAATTTGTCACCTATGTCGTTTTTCTTTGATTCGACAGCACCTATAATTTCGGGTTTTCTTCAACCGAGGTATGCTCACTCATGTCGCTATCCCGTAACACACTACAACTACTGTTACTGACGCAGACTCAGAACGACGCAGAACAACTCGTCAGTCTGATGCGCAATTCCGGTTTCAGTACACGTGCCCGGACAGTGATCACACATGAGCAATTTGAAGAGGCCCTTAAGTCCGCCCAATGGGATGTCGTAGTTGCCGATCCGGATCTGGAAAACATCGAGTTCACTGAGCTGCTGAGCCAGATTCATCGACTGAACTACGATATTCCTTTGATTCTCATACCGGGAAATTCCAGTAATGCTCTTCTCGAAAGCGCACTGACGAAAGGCGCCAGTGCCGTCGTGGCTTTTGATGAAAGCAACATCCTGATGCAGACCATCCGACGCGAAGTCGAGCACTTGCGCAACCGCCAGGAAGTCCGCCTGTTGAAGGTTAAACTACGAGACGCAGAAAAGCGCTCGCGCACGCTGCTGGAAAGTTCACGCGATCCGATTGCTTACATTCATGATGGTATGCATGTCCATGCAAATTCTGCCTATCTTGAAATGTTCGGTTATGAATCGGTCGAAGACCTCGAGGGTATGCCGATCATGGACATGATTGCCTCGGACAGCCAGGCGAGTTTTAAGGATTTCCTGAAGCAATACCGCACCGGCATACCTGATAGCTTTGAGCTCGAAACCACGGGCGTTCTGCCGGATGGTGAGCAATTTCCGATGACCATGAGTTTCAGCGACGCCACCTACAGCGACGAGCCATGCAATCAGATTCAGATCAGTCGTCGTGATACAGAGAGCGAATTGGCTGCTGAACTGACCGAACTGCGGCACCGTGATGCGGTCACGCAGTTGCACAACAAGGAATATTTCCTGGAGCGCCTGACACGCGCTGTCGATCACGCCGTTCTCGAAAAACAGTACAGCACTCTGGTGTACGCGGAAATTAATGGCTTCGATACTATACGTCGCGATGTTGGTATTGAATCCAGCGATACGGTGATCCGCGAAATCAGTCAGTGCCTGAGCAGCATCGCGCATGAATACGATGTCACCGCGCGAATTTCAGATGATACCTTTATCTGGATGATGCCGGGTGGTGACCCAGCCAAGGCACGCCAGCAAGCCCAGAAACTGATCAGCACGGTCAATAATCTCCTCATTGATCTGGAACAGCGTACCGTGCAGCCAACACTCAGCCTTGGCATAACATTGATCACAGACGCCAGCCCGGTACCGACCGAGATCCTGCAACAGGCTCACCTTGCCTGCGATGCTGCCGCCGAAGAGAACAAGCAGAGTAGCAGCAGCGCTCACCTGTTTATGCCGGAAGACAAATCGGAAGCACGACAAACGCGCTCGATGGAAAAGCAGATCACGACGGCACTGTCGCGAAATCAGTTACGGCTTCTGTTCCAGCCTCTGATCAGTATGCGGGGTGATGATGCCGAACATTACGAGGTGCTGCTTCGATTACCCGGAGGAGATGCCTCAGACCCTCAGGCCGGGGCATTTATTAACAGCGCCGAGGTCAGTGATACGCTCAAACGGAAACTGGATCGCTGGGTCATCCTGCATGCTACCAAGCTTCTTTCTGAGCGTCAGAAACAAGGTAAAGACACCAAGCTCTTTATCAATATTACTGGGGCGTCTCTGCGCGATGAGAAGTTACCCGCCTGGGTTCAGGTCGCACTGAAGGCCGCCGGACTCAATCACAACGCGATCATTTTTCAATTCTCAGAAGAAGATGCTGTGCGCTATGCAGCGCCTGCCAAACGCTTCTGTTATCTGGTGCGCGCGCTCGGCATCAGTACCGCTGTCAGTCGTTTTGGCTGCGAGCTGGAGCCGATGCGCCTACTGCAACAGGTAGATATTGATTACGTAAAAGTCGACGGTTCATATATCCGCGAGATTGGCGGCGATAACGCTAACGGCAACAAAGCGTTGAAAGAGCTGCTCAGCGAGGTACACGAGGCAGGGAAAATCAGTATCGCCCCATTCATCGAAAGTTCATCCACCGTGGCCAATATCTGGCACTACAGTGTTCACTTTATTCAGGGCTATTACGTTCAGGCGCCACAGGCGGATATGACGTATGACTTCTCAGAAGAATAAGCCAGAGCTTCTACATCAGTAGAAGCTCTGCTCTCTATAATGCGAATGCGAGCTCTATAAAAGGACCTGGGAACTGGCTGAGCAGCACCCGCGCTTAATGAATATCGCGGTCGTGGTAACCAAGAAGATAAAGCAGCCCATCCAACCCCAGTGTTGAGATCGCATGTTTGGCGTTTTCACGTACCAGTGGCTTCGCACGGAACGCGATGCCAAGACCAGCCACCGATAACATCGGCAGATCATTCGCACCATCACCCACGGCGATGGTCTGCTCGAGGCGGATGCCCTCACGCTCCGCGAGTTCACGTAGTAGCTCAGCTTTACGCTGACCATCAACAACACGCCCGGTCACGCGCCCCGTCACGACGTTGCCTTCCATCTCAAGCTCATTCGCGTAGACGTAATCAATGCCCAGCTGAGACTGGAGATAACGCCCGAAATAGGTGAAGCCACCTGACAGAATCGCGGTTTTGTAGCCCAGCGCTTTCAGGTTACGGATCAGACGCTCAGCACCCTCTGTAACAGGCAGGCGCTCAGCAATGCCCTGCAACACGTCCCCATTCAGACCTTTCAATAGCGCAACCCGCTGTTCAAAACTCTGTGTGAAGTCGAGTTCTCCCTGCATTGCCCGCTCGGTGATTTCAGCCACCTGCTCACCTACGCCGGCGGCGTGAGCAAGTTCGTCGATCACTTCGGTTTCGATCAGGGTCGAATCCATATCGAAGCAGACAAGGCGACGGGTACGTCGGTACACATCATCTTCCTGGAAGGCGATATCAACGTTCAGATCGTTGGCGGCTTCCAGAAACTGCGCTCGCATGGCAGTCTGATTTGCTTCACCGCGAACAGAAAACTCGACACAGGCGCGGGTTGTCTCGCTTTGCTTATCCAGCGGGACACGGCCAGAAAGGCGACTGATCTGGTCAATATTGAGGTTGTGCTCGGCAGCAATAGAAGTCACGCGTGCGATAGCGTCGGCCTGAATGGTCCGCGCTAACAGCGTGATGATATGACGGGGTTTCCCCTGACCAGCGACCCAGTGCTCGTAGCTTTCAGGCGTCACCGGAGTGAACGAGACTGACAGCCCCATTTCGTGGATTCTGAAAAGTACGTCTTTCAGAACCGGAGCTGCTTCCGCCGTTGACGGGATGGCTGCCAGTATCCCTAACGAAAGCGAGTCGTGGATTTCGGCCTGACCGATATCCAGTACTGTCACTTCATACTGTGCAAGGATACTACTGATGGTCGCAGTAACACCGGGCTTGTCAGCACCGGTGATACGAATGAGCACTAATTCCGTCACGGAGGTCTCGCTTAATCTGCAGATCAGAGTTTGTCGGTGTCTGATTTCGCTGCGGCAACCACGGCACGCAGTTCTTCGATCAGTTCAACGGTCTCGTGTACAGACAGAGCACGCACGCGGTCAACACTCATCAGAAACAGACCTTTCTCAAGTTGTGCCAGTTTGTCCTGCAGAGACTGTTTCACATCACTCATGGTCATTCCTCATCTAAACTATATCTAAACTGTAATTTACTAGCTGTCATCCATCACAGAAGTCGTGTTCGGTGCTGGCGTTGCGACAAGCGCGGCATATAATACCATTAAAGTTATGGAAATTTAGAATTATCAGGACAGCCGATGCCCAATCTCCGCACATTCAGCGAAACACTCAACACCAGCCAGCGCGCTGGTCTACTGGCAGCGGTCATGGTCCTGATTGCGGGCATCGTACTGAGCGCTCTCGCCTATACCGAGGTACGCAGTTACGCCCACCAGCAACTCACTTCAGAAAACACGCGTCAGCTGCAACATCTCGGTGCATTACTGACTCCAGCATTAGTGCGGGACGACCGGATTACCCTGAACCTGACCCTGAGTGAGTGGGACGCCGGTAATGCTATGCCTGCCATTCGTGTGCTTGACCGCGAAGGCAAGCCAGCAGCCAGTGCCGGGCGTATTAACGCAGAACTGACCATGATGCCCGTCGAGATCCGCCAGGACGGTACTCTTTATGGCTCACTGGAAGGTTATACAACAGATGCTCCGGCGCAGACAGCAGCGACACGAGTGGCTTCGCAAAGTCTGCTGGTCACTGCAGCCCTGAGTCTGATTGCGGGCCTGGCGGGCTGGATGCTAAGTGAGAAGTACGCACGCTACCTACGCCAGCTGCGAACGAAACTCAGCGGCTGGCGCGATGGTGAAGAGCTGACCCTACCGATGGGGCCGGGAGACCCAGACCTGCAGTCACTGCACTCCGTTCTGGGCGACATATCCAAACGTGAGCAACAACGTCGCGCGGTTGAGGTTGCTCTCGGGCAGTTCATGGGCAATGAAGACACCCCATTCCCTGACCCGATGAAGTACTACGACTGCGCCATGCTTTTTATTGAGATTCAGGACCTTGAACTACTTCAGCAACGTCTCAGCGCTGAAGAGCTGACCACCACGCTGAATCAATATCATCGCCTGCTCTCTCAAGCCGCTAAGCTCTACAACGGTAAAGTTGACCGCTACCTCGGTGACGGCGTCGTTATGCTGTTTGGCGTACCCGGCCGGGACCGCAATGCCGCCATGCACTGCCTGTATGCGGCACGCCTGTTTACCAGCCTGGTTAATCACCTGCACGAAACGAGCTCTGGGGTACTTCCGCTTGAGTTTAACGTTGCAGCTCACTGGGGCCCGGTACTTATGGCGCCTCTTCAGGATGGCGTGTCGACTCAATACAGCCTGATTGGCGATGCTGTGCACTGGGCATACCACCTGGCGGCCCAAAGTGAAGAACGCCGGATCATTGCCAGCCAGACCTTGATAGAAATGCTTGAAGACGGCCACGATATCATCTGGAGCGAGGGGCCGAATATTCGTGACCTGCATGGTGGCGTGCAGCCAACCTACTGGCTTAACCAGCTACCAGAGAAAACAGAATCTCTGATTCAGCGCCAGATGAAACACATCACCAGTATGACTGAAAGCGCCTGACCACCAGCACCTCACTTACCGACGGCGCATCTGCTCCTGCAACTCTGCCATACGTTGCAGGACACCAATCCCCTCAAGATAGTTACCTTCAGGCGCGCACTGATGCGCCATCATCAACACAGCCTCAAGTGTGCTGACGCCGCCTTCCACCTGACTGGTACGGAGGTATTCAGACGGTCCATCCGGGCTGAGCGAGACTCGTGGAAGCGATAACAACCAGGGATTAAGTAACGTTAAGCGCCGGACTTTGCGCCAGGTGCCGTCGAGTACCAACACCGTATGAATGGCTTGCACATCTGCTTCGATTGAGCATTCGTCCGATGGGTAGAGGAGCGCAACACCAGCGTCTGCTGGCACCGCGAATACTTCTTCAAAGGTAAATTGATCGCCGACTTTCAGTTCGCACCCCTTGATACTGCGTTCGAGTAAGGGCGCTGTGGACAATGGATGCTTAGCTTCGTCCGGGTCCTGCCAGATCACTAAGCGGAACGGCAGCTCATAATGAATCAGATGGCTGCAGAGGCAGACCTTCTCTGGCCTCCCGCAGCCATCACAGACCGACCTGCTCATCGCAGCCTCATCAAAGCTTTACCCACGTTCGAGAAGAGGCTGCAGGAAGCGCCCGGTATGCGAGTGCTCCATCGCACCGATGTCTTCAGGAGTACCTTCACCGATAATCAAGCCGCCCTTCGAACCACCTTCTGGCCCCAGATCAACAATCCAGTCGGCGGTTTTGATGACATCAAGGTTATGCTCGATCACCACCACGGTATTACCATGATCACGAAGACGATGCAGAACAACTAACAGCTGTTCGATGTCATGAAAGTGAAGGCCCGTGGTCGGCTCATCAAGAATGTAGAGTGTCTTACCGGTATCCCGCTTCGACAGTTCTTTCGCTAACTTAATACGCTGCGCTTCACCACCGGACAACGTGGTCGCTGCCTGACCGAGGCGAATATAACTGAGACCGACGTCCATCAATGTCTGAAGTTTACGAGCCACTGCCGGGATCGCATCGAAGAATTCACGCGCATCTTCGACCGTCATATCCAGCACCTCATGAATATTCTTACCCTTGTAGCGGATATCCAGAGTTTCGCGGTTGTAACGCTTACCCTTACAGACATCACACGGCACATAGATATCAGCCAGGAAGTGCATTTCGACTTTGATCACGCCATCACCCTGACACGCCTCACAACGTCCGCCTTTCACATTGAAAGAAAAACGACCGGCTTTATAACCGCGTGAGCGCGCTTCCTGTGTTCCAGCGAATATTTCACGAACCGGAGTGAATATCCCGGTGTAAGTCGCAGGGTTGGAGCGCGGAGTACGACCAATCGGAGACTGATCAATATCCACGACTTTATCGAGCTGATTCAGCCCCGTGATACTTTTATGCTCCGAAGGCTTAAGCGTGGTTGCACCGTTCAGTGCTGTCGCAGCCAGCGGGTATAAAGTGCGGTTAATCAGGGTTGATTTACCCGAACCGGAAACCCCGGTGATACAGGTCATCAGCCCCAAAGGAATGGTCAGATCAACACTGTCCAGGTTGTTACCGTTAGCGCCTTTTAACGTCATGACTTTTTTCTTGTCATATTGCGTACGCTTTTCCGGAAGAGCGATAGCCCGTTTGCCGCTGAGGTATTCCCCCGTGACAGAGTTTTTATTCTTCATCACCTGAGCGGGTGTGCCTTGCGCAATCACTTCACCGCCATGCACACCAGCACCCGGGCCAATATCGATCAGATGATCGGCACTACGAATTGCGTCTTCATCGTGTTCGACAACGAGTACGGTATTACCAAGATCACGAAGGTGGAACAGGGTTTTAAGCAGGCGGTCATTGTCACGTTGATGCAGACCAATCGATGGTTCATCAAGAATATACATCACCCCAACAAGACCAGCACCGATCTGAGAAGCCAGGCGAATCCGCTGAGCTTCACCACCCGAGAGCGTGTCAGAGCTACGGTTAAGTGTCAGATATTCAAGACCGACATTGACCAGAAATTGCAGACGATCACGAATTTCTTTCAGAATTTTTTCAGCAATTTCACCTTTATGGCCATCCATCTGAAATTCTGAAAAATAGTTATGAGCATCTTCGACCGGCATGCTGGTGCAGGCATGAATGGTTTTATCGCCCACAAAAACGTTACGGGCCTCACGTCGCAGACGTGAACCATCACACGCAGGGCACGGCTGAATGCTCAGGTACTTAGACAATTCCTCAAGCACCATCTGAGAGTCGGTTTCGCGGTAACGCCGCTCAAGGTTTGGCAGCACCCCTTCAAACGGGTGAGATTTGCTGACGCGATCACCACGGGAATTCACGTAAATAAATTCGATTTTTTCATCACCAGAGCCACGCAGTATTGCATCGCGATGTTCAGGCTTCAGGTCTGCCAGAGCAGTATCAATATCAAAGCCATAATGATCCGCCACTGAACACAACATCTGATAGTAATAAACGCTACGACGGTCCCAACCGCGAATCGCGCCCTCGCCCACACTCAGAGAATCATCGTGTACGACGCGGTCAGGGTCGAAATACTGTTTCACACCCAGACCATCACACGTCTGACAGGCACCGGCCGGGTTGTTAAATGAAAAGAGACGAGGCTCCAGCTCTGAAAGGCTGTAACCACAGTGCGGACAGGAAAACTGAGAAGAGAACATCATGGGTTCTTTCTCTGGCGCATCCATATCAGCGACCAGCACCAGACCACCACTGAGTTCGAGACAGGTCTCGATGGATTCTGACAGGCGCTGCTCAATACCTTCTTTGACTTTAAAACGATCTACCACGACCTCGATCGTGTGCTTTTTGCGCTTATCAAGGTCGGGAGTATCATCGAGGTCACACACAGTGCCGTCTACACGAACACGAATAAAACCCTGTGCACGCAGGCTTTCAAATACATGCAGGTGCTCACCTTTTCGATCCCGGATTACAGGCCCAAGAATCATGCATTTACTGTCTGCGGGTAACAGCATAATTTCATCAACCATCTGGCTCACTGTCTGAGCCTCAAGAGGCACATCGTGATCCGGGCAGCGCGGCGTTCCGACACGCGCAAACAGCAGACGTAGGTAATCGTAGATTTCGGTGACAGTACCAACGGTCGAGCGAGGATTATGAGAGGTCGATTTCTGTTCAATAGAAATCGCCGGAGATAAGCCTTCAATCAGATCGACGTCGGGCTTTTCCATCATCGACAGGAACTGACGAGCATAAGTAGATAGTGACTCAACGTAGCGCCGCTGCCCTTCAGCGTACAGAGTGTCAAACGCCAGAGAGGATTTGCCCGAGCCACTGAGGCCCGTGATTACCACGAGTTTATCCCGTGGGATATCAATATCGACGTTTTTGAGGTTGTGTGTACGTGCGCCGCGAACGAGAATTTTATCCATGTGGAGCTTTCACTACCTGAGTCAAAACCTCCATTGTAAAGCAAGGCGAAGACGGGTTCAGCCGCTTTTACTGTGAATTATCCTGTTGCTTCTGCTTCTTCCTTGTCATGCAGCTCGTGCATATTTTCTTTTGCCCAGTTCACCGCCTGAATTCGGTTAGTCACTCCGATTTTCCGGAACAGGTTATAAACGTGAGTTTTTACCGTATGCATGCTGACGTTGAGTTCATCAGCCACTTCAGCGTTTGTCGCCCCTGTAGCCGTCAGGCGCAGTATCTGCTTTTCACGACGAGTGAGAATACCGGCAAAGCCGGTGGCGTTTTTAGGGCGCTCGCGGGTTCTCTCAAGAAAAGCCGCCATGAGATGGCGTGGTAGCCAGAGCTCGCCGAGAAACAGACTTTCAATGCCTCGACACAACTGGCTGTGGGTCGTACCGATGTAGAATAGACCATTCAGTTTAGGCCAACTTATCAGCTGTTCGGAGGGGTGTCGTTTCGCCACATTAAATACGGCAATACCAACATCGGCTTGCAGGTCATGAAGACAATCCACCAGCTCGCGGATACGTTCTGGAGCTGCGCTCCCGGAATCAATCAAAGCAATCACTCTGTCTGCTTCGAATTCCCACTCTGCCCGCCAGTGACGAACATCTATCAGCTGACACTCAATACCTGTGTTCTGATGAACGTTGCCGATCAGTATCGAGTTCTCAAGGTTTGTCTGACCAAAAAGAAGTATTCTTCGTTCGATGGCAGGTGATCTCTGGTCCATAAAGTCTCTCCATGTACTTTCGCCCAAGCTAGTCGCTTCCGTCTTGGTATATCCCTTATACCCCTAAAGGAGTTTACCGCAATCAGACTAAGATGGTAGTGGGATTTGGCGTCATCAAGACTCCCCCTCCAGCGCCGACAATCTGGTAGACTAGCCGCCCTGATTCACAGTTATCGATTGGCCGCACAGTGACCCCAGATAAAACCGAACAACGCGCCGTGATCTCCCTCGCCTCACTATACGCTCTTCGTATGTTGGGCCTGTTCATGGTTCTGCCCGTCATGATGCTCGAAGGCGAGCAACTGGAAGGTGCAACACCTCAGCTGCTGGGGCTGGCTATGGGCGTATACGGCCTGACCCAGGCGCTGTTACAGATCCCTGCCGGCGCACTCTCCGATAGGATTGGCCGCAAGCCAGTGATCATCGGTGGATTGCTGATCTTTGCCCTGGGCAGCGTTATCGCGGCCACCTCAGACAGTGTCTGGGGAGTGATCATAGGGCGCGCATTGCAAGGCGGTGGCGCTATCGCCAGTGCGATTATGGCCCTGGTCACTGACCTGACCCGCGAAGAGCACCGGATGAAAGCGATGGCTTCCATCGGTGCCAGCATCGGCCTTTCTTTCTCCGTCGCTCTCATACTCGGGCCCTGGCTGGCTTCCTTCGGTGGCCTTCACCTGATTTTTGCTGTCACCGCAGTACTGGCCATCGGCGGCGTTCTGGTTACTCTTTGGGTTATTCCTGCTCCCCCGGCCAAACAACACAGAGATGCCAGCGCAGCTCTTCCTGTCATTATCGAACAACTTAAAAATCGCCGCATGTGGCCCCTGAACCTGGGGATTTTCTTACTCCATGCTCTGATGGTCGCTATTTTCGTCGCTATCCCTGCTCAATTGGTTGAAGCAGGTCTGACGGCGGATCACCACAGCTGGCTATACCTGCCCGTACTGCTGGTCGCCTTTGTCTTGATGGTGCCACTCATCATCATTGCCGAGAAACGCCAACGCATGAAGGGTGTCGTTATTACAGGCGCACTGATCATTGCTGCCGCACTTCTGCTCATGGGCGCAGCTTCCTCACTCTGGCACTGGATCGTATTACTGTTGTTGTACTTCTGGGGCTTCAACCTGATGGAAGCCAGCCTGCCCTCATGGCTTAGCAAAATTGCTCCCGCAGGCGCTAAAGGTAGCGCCATGGGAATCTACTCCAGCATGCAGTTTCTGGGAGCCTTCTTCGGTGGCAGTATCGGGGGCTGGGTTCTCAGCTACTATGGTGCACCAATTCTGTTTGTCGGACTGGGGGCATTGGTGGTACTTTGGGCGCTGTTAATGTCTCAGACCAATGCACCGCGTCATCTGGTCAGTGTCCGCCTGCCGGGCCATCGCCATCTCGATAATTCAGCCCTGGCATCACTTGAAGCTCTGCCCGGCGTTGCTGAAGCACTTTATCTTCCGGCAGAAGACGCGGTATATCTGAAAGTCAGTGCGGATGAATTCAGCCGCGAAGACGCACTGACCTTGATCGAATCCACAGGAGAAAAACATGGCTCGCAGTGTTAATAAAGTCACTCTCATCGGCACCCTGGGTCGCGACCCTGAAGTGCGTTACCTTCCGAATGGCAATGCCGTAGCCAACCTGTCACTGGCAACAGATGAAAGTTACAACGACAAGGCAACCGGCCAGAAGGTCGAGCAGACTGAATGGCACCGCCTGACCGTCTATGGACGTCTTGCCGAAATCTGCCAGCAATATCTGAAAAAAGGTTCACGAGCCTACTTCGAAGGCAAGCTGCGTACCCGCGAATGGGAAAAAGACGGCGTAAAACGATACACCACAGAGATCATCACGAACGAGATGATGATGCTGGATTCACGCGGCGACGGCATGAGCTCTGGTGCAGGGCAGATGCCAGGCAACATGAGTGGTGGCATGGGTAGCGGAATGGGCGGTTACCAGCAACCACCTCAGCAGCCACGCCAGGCTCCGCAGCAGCCGGCTCAACAGCCAGGCGGTTATCAACAGGCGCCACAGCGCCCGCCTCAGCCTGCACAGCAACCGGCTCAGAGCGGATATGGCAATCAAGGTGGTTATCAGCAACCTCCGCAACAGGCACCTCAGCAGCCTGCTCCGCAGCCAAGCAATAGCTTTGATGATTTTGACGACGACATCCCGTTCTAAGGGAATTGAAAACGGGGCTTCGGCCCCGTTTTTTATATCTGGCCCCAGAAACTTAAAAGACACCTGTCTGACAAAACGTCAGATTCGACGTTAACTGTATGTCTCTGAGGCCAAGTCTAATGCCGCATTAAGACTCTATAATGCTGCGCATTCACTACAGACTAATGGGCATAATAGGCCAGACACACTCCGACTCAGGTATTCAATTAAGGAAGCCTCAGATGTTAACGAAAGAGATCAAGAACCCTACTCCACCAGTCATTCAGTACATTCGTATTGCCCTCAAGAACCCAGCAAAACCGAAGCAAGAACTGGTCTGTGAAGAACGTGCACGTTTCTCCCGTAAAAACGTCAGGATCGATCCTTCCAAACTGGAAGAGTACCGTCGCCAGTGTGGCTTTGAGAAAAGTAAGTACCTGCCTTTCACTTTTCCTTTTCTGCTGACCTTCCCACTGCAGAGTGCGCTGTTTTTGTCGGATGCTTACCCTTACCCGGTCATGGGCCTGGTGCATATCCGTAATATCATCACTCAGCACAAACAGATTCCTGTCGACGCTACCCTGGATACCGATTGCACCCTGATCGGCCCGGAAAAGGTCCACAACGGTGAACTCTTCACTTTCTACACTCGCATGCACATGGACGGCGAACTCGTCTGGGAGTGCCGTAGCGTGCTCCTCAAGCGTGGAAAGAAGAACCCGGATATGGAAAAAGCGCCAACGCTGGATGTCCTTGAGAATCCTGAACGTATCGTAGACTGGGAAGTACCGGCCCTGACAGGCGTTAAGTACGCGCTTCTCGGGCGGGATATCAACCCTATTCATCTGTTCCCGTTCACGGCACGGGCATTCGGCTTCAAGCGTCCGATTGCTCATGGTATGTGGGCAAAAGCACGCGCCATGGCGTCGATCGAATCTCACCTGAAAGGGCGTCCTGCGGAAGTCACTGTAGACTTCAAGCTACCTATCTTCCTGCCGGGACAAGCGCAGCTGGGCTATAACGTCCGTAAAGACGGTGTGGACTTCGGCTTAACCGATCCAGAAGATGGCAAGCCATTCCTCGCGGGTCAGGTGAAATACATCTGAGCTACCCAGTTTCAGACAGACACAAAAAAACCGGCCATTGGCCACTGCTGTCCCACAGTTTTGGGATCATATAACGAGCCTCATCTGAGGCTCGT